>JBEKFF010000042.1:0-19999 GCA_050013455.1 Acidobacteriaceae bacterium
GGGCAAGCGTTATCGCCCAGAATGAAGCATCGAGTGTCGTCTGGGGCATGCCGGGCGCCGTGGTGAATGCCGGCCTCGCAGATCGCGTTCTGCCTCTCAACGACGTTGTGCCCGAGATTCTCCGCCGCACAAGCGGCGCCAGGAGGGAGCTGTATGGATAACCAAATACTGGACCGGGCCATCCTTCCTGAAAACTACCGATTTCTTCAACAGCACGTGTATTCCCAAGTCGGCATTGTGCTCGAAGAAGATAAACACTATCTCTTCGAAAGCCGCCTCGCGCCCATTGTCAAACAACTTGGTCTTAAATCGACCAACGACTTGTGCGTGCTTCTCCACACAAAGGGCAGTCAGGAACTTGGCAACCGGGTCGCGGAAGCGATGACCACGAATGAAACGTACTTCTTTCGAGAGCCACACCAATATGAGGCGATACGAACCGTCTTATTGCCGAAGCTGAAGGAAGATCGCCGAGATAGCAGGAACCTGCGCTTCTGGTCGGCTGCCGCATCCACAGGGCAAGAAGCGTACAGCCTCGCCATGATGCTTCTCGAAGAACAGTTCGCGAGCTGGAACATTCAAATCCTAGGTACTGACTTCTCTTCAAAGGTAGTGGAGCGCGCCCGCGCCGGCTTGTTCCAGCAGATTGAGGTCAATCGGGGACTGCCGGCGGCCCTTTTAGTGAAGCACTTTCGCCCGGCCGGCTTGGACTGGCAGTTAAATGAGGCGGTGCGGCGCATGGCGCGTTTCGAGACCATTGATCTTCGCAAGCGCATGGGTGGCCTTGGCCCCTTCGATCTGGTGTTCTGCCGAAATGTCATGATTTATTTTGATAATGAAACCAAACGAAACATCATGAAAGAGATTCACGGCACCTTGTTTCGAGGGGGCTGGTTACTCCTGGGCGGATCCGAGTCAATCTTCGGTCTCGATGAGTGGTTTCAAAGGACTACCGTCGGAAACCTGACCGTCTACGTCGCACGATAGTAAGGAAAACTTATGAAAACTGAAGTGCGAAAAGAGATGTTGGTTCGGACCGTGGGGTCAGTATTCATCACCATGTTGGGCCTTGAGGTGTCCCCCAGCGAAATTCCAAGGCGCCCCGCCGGTGACCTATTGACCTCTTACGTGCAGCTGACGGGGGACTGGAACGGGGCGGTACTTCTGGAATGTACTCGTCAACAGGCCTGCCGCTTCGCAGGCATGATACTTTCTACGGACCCACCCGACACGGTGGATGACAACGTACGCGACGTGCTTGGTGAACTCGCAAATGTCATCGGTGGAAATATGAAGTGTGTGATGGCAACGGCGGCGCGGCTCTCCATGCCTACCGTCATCGAGGGCGGCGACGATGATGTGCGAGTCTTCGGCTCGAAAGCTCGGGAGAGGCTTACGTTCGATTCGTCTGAGGGCAACTTTTGGGTTACGATTCTCATCGCAAAGTGAAACTCGGACCGATCGGACAGCATGTTGGTCTACGCTTCCATCGTTACAGGTAATGCGAAACAACCGCGCCAGGCAGAACGACGAACCTACCATGCTCTTGTAATCTGGAATCCGCAAGGCGGTGTTTGGCATCGGTCATTGAGAGGGCGCATTCATCGAGCGATCGATGTACGCATCCGTCAAAGAAACTCGAATGACAAGTTTGCAAAGATCTATGCTGACCAACTCGTGCAGCCGGATGGCTGGTACGCCGGCGTGCCGTCGTGTTCACGGTTGGCCATCGCTCCGGCAAGACTATTCGGTGCGTCGGGCACTGAGCGTTCCATCTTCTGCCAGCTTTCACGGAGACGCAATACACGGTCCATCTGCTCTTCCAGGATCTCCGGCGACCGCTTTGCCTGAGCCTCAATCAATTTGCGTCTCAGAGACAGATAGAGGCTGACCAGCTGCTTCGCCAGCTCCCCCCCACTGGCCTGTTCTATAGCGTCTTCGAGATAGCCAATGACCAATAAGGCATGATTTACCTCCAGGCAGCGCTTCTCCAGGTTGTTACTGCGCTCGGCGTCTGCTGCGCGCCGCAAATCGCCGGCGAGTGTGTCGTAGAGTGCGATCATCAAGCCGAAACCGCCCGCACCTTCTGCGGCGCTCTTCCGGTAACAAAGTTCTGTGGATTGCATATTATCTCCGGTTAGCTGCCCGATGAGGAGTTCTGGCCTAGTTCTGTGTCAATTTGTTTAATTTGTTGGGGTAACTGCTGAAGCAGAATTTCGGCCTGGCTGAAGTCGCTTTGCAACTTAGCCTGCAGCGGAACGATAACGTTGGCTTGGAAGTTAGTGATATCTGTCTGGAGTCCGGCGGTTTCTGTGCTGATGCTCTGCAGATCGACCGTGAATGCACCATCCGCTGGGCTGATGAAGCTGGTTAGCTGTTGATCGAGTGAATTGGCGAACCCATTCAGCGCAGCGCCTTGAAAGAAATTCTGTACGTCACCGAAGTTATTCTGGAGCACGTTGTTGAGTGTGGTGCTGTTCACGCTCAATGTGCCGTCACTACCCACCGAGATACCTAGCGATGTCAGATTCGGCACCGTTGTTGTGGTACTGCCTGATGCTGGTGTTGCCGTATAGGCCACTGCCTGCTCGAGTGTACTTTGCAAATTCTGTATCGCAGGATCTTGCGCCAGGGATCCCTGGCCAGATCCCGCAACATTGCTGAATTCTGAATTGAGGTCGGAGATGGCAGTGTTGTAGTCCGTTACAAACTTGTTGATGGCTGTGGAGACCGCGGAGGTGTCGGGTGCGACGGTAAGGCTCACGGTCGCACCCGGACTCGCGCTCAGCAGGTTGAGCGTCAGGCCTGGTACTGCCCCGGTCACCGTATTCGTGGCGCTTGAAATGCTGAATCCATTTACTGTAAGCGAGGCGTTCTTGCCGGTGACGCCTGTGCCAAAGACGAAGCTAGTTCCGGTTGCTGTGGCCGTGAAGTTTCCACTGCTGCCGGACGTATTGCTTGTAATCGCCAGCCGCGCGCCGGAGGCATCGGTGATGATGCTGGCCGTGACCCCGAGCCCCGCACTGTTGACTGCGGTCTCCAGGTCGGACAACGTATCGACCCCACTTCCCGTGCTGATCGTCGCGGTCTTGCCACTGCTGTTGGTCAGGGTGAAGGTCTCCGATGGAAGAATCGTGCTGGCGCTCGCTACAACCGTAGAAGAGTAGGAAGCGGTGCTTGCAAGGTTCGTCACCACGACCGTATTATTTCCCGCCGCGCTCCCAGACGCTGCCGTCGCTGTAACAACGCTGCTGTTGGAGGATGCGACGGTGCTTGCAGACAATGGCCCAGTCAAGCTATTGAGCGATTGCATGTCGTTATCAAGGTTCGTCGTAGCGGTTTGGATACTTGTCAAATCTGAGGTCCGGCTCTGGAGCGTCGTTATCTCCGCATTCCAGATGTTTTCGGGGCCCTCGGCGGCCGTTACCGCGGAACTTACCGCGGATGTCACGTCGAGCCCAGGCGTCGATGCGCCCATCGCAGCTTCGAGGATGGAACTGATGTCGATGGCAGTTGCCGAATTGGACGACCCTAGCAATGAACCTAATAAGGAGGATGAACTCATAAATGGTATGCCTTCCTTGCAGCCATGTTGAAGGTCCCTCACGCGGGAAAAGCGTGAAGTCTACACACGGTACGATCACACTATCGGCAGATTGGACGTCCAACTTCAATGCACGCAGAAACGGTGGCATCGAGTGGATGCCACCGTTTCTGGTAAGGAAGATTCTACTGAAGAAGCTTCAGTACGGCCTGCTGAGCCTGGTTGGACTGAGACATGGCCGCCATGCCGGTCTGTTCCAGAACGTTGTACTGCGTCATGTTCGCAACAGTTTGCCCAATGTCAGCGTTCTGAACGTTGTTCTGAGCGCTGGTCAGATTCTGGACTTCGGTGTTCTGCACACCCTCGTCCGCCGTCAACTGGTTCACCGATGCGCCAATGCTGCCACGTTGACCTGCAACCGTATTGATCGCAGCAGTGATGGTTGCCAATGCCGCTTGGGCTGTGGCAGCAGTTGAGAGATTACCCGTCAAGCCCAACGCAGCAGCCGAGAGAGTATTGATCGTCGTTGTAGTTGTCGTCGATCCGGAACTCGTACCATCACTTGTGTAGACCGTTGCGCTGTTGTTCGCAGTCGTCGTGGGATTGAACTGACCCAGAATCGTATCATTCGACGATACCGCGAGTGAGTCGCCAACGGTCGACGTCGCGATCACCAGTTTGCCTGCCGTAATGGTGGCAGTGGTGCCAGCGCTGAGAGTTCCGGCGGTTACAGCATTGGCAACAGCGGTCTGCAAAGCAGCGATAGTGTCGCCAGGGGCAGCAGTGTACTTGAAGGTGCCACCAGTCTGGGCATCAGCGATGGTCACCGATTGGCCGGCAGTGAGCGCAGTGGTTGTCGCCAGAGAAGCCTGGGTGGAAGTCTCTGAAGCGGAGGTGTTGCCACTGAAGACAGCTTTTCCGTTGAAGTTCGTGGTATTGCCAATCTGGTTGATCTCGTTCAGAATCGACGTGAACTCGGTGTTTGCGGCCGTGCTCTGGGCGGTCGTCAGGCCACCGTTGGACGCTTCGGTCGCGATGGTGACAGCCTGGTTGAGCAGGGAAGTGACCTGCGAGAGCGCGCCGTCAGCGGTCTGCAGAAGGCCAACACCGTTCGAGGCATTCTGGCTGGACTGGGTGAGCGCTGCGATGTTCGCTCCGAGGCCGTTGGCAATCGAAAGACCAGCAGGATCATTTGCTCCCGAGTTGATTCTCAGGCCGGTGGATAGCTGCTGGAGGGTGCTTGCCAGGCTGGTTTGCGTGGAAGAGAGGGCATTCTCTGCGACGAGAGAAGATACGCTGTTGAGTACGCTGATCATATAGATGTTGCTCCTTATATCGAATTCCGCCTGCACCGAACCAGTTCCGTTACGTCAAGGTTCAGAATCGTTACTTGGAGCAGGTGGTTATTGTTACAGGCAAGCTATCGGCATCTCCCTTCTGGATTCTAGACAGCGCTGAAACATTTTCATGGTGGAAGCCTCAGCAAGGGTTGAATGCCATAAACAATTTGGCTGGGTGCTGTTCCAGCTTCAGCAGCGTGAGCCGTGCTCCTGGTCGGTAAGGTGCTACCGACGAACCATGCTTGAGAGAAGCGCAATCGCAAGCTCTTCGATTACGGGCTCCCACCGCCCCGGCTCTCGCTGCCGGAAGAGCCGCATGGTTGGATACCACGGGCTATCCTCGCGCTCAAGAAGCCATCTCCAATCAGGCGCGGAGGGCAACAGGGTCCACGTCTGCACTCCCAGGGCCGCGGCCATGTGGGCGGTCGAGTTGTCAATGGTCACCACTAGATCCATCGCCGCAACCTGTGCCGCAAAGCTATCCAGATCGGTCATCTGATCCACCTCGGCATCGATCACCAGAGGAACTGCCGCCGCGTGCGCCTGATCCTCTATCACCATGGGATCGCCGTACTGCAGGCTTACCCATCGCATCCCGGACTGCGCGAACAGCGGCGCAAGTCGCGCCAAGTCTATCGATCGGCGATGCCCGGACTTTTTATTGTTGCTGTGCCATGCGATGCCCACCAGGGGCCGGCCATCGTGATACCGCGCGCGAAAACGCTTGACCTTTTCCGCATCGGGGACCAGGTAAGGCGACGGGGTTGCAGCGAAGTCTGCGAGATTTCTCCGAAACAATCCCGGAAGGCTGCCGCTCGGCAACTGTGCAACGATCCCCATTCCAGGCTGAAGATCAGGATCGTAGCCGGACACAACTTCGACCTCGGGAAACGACCGGGCAAACAGGGGCTTCAAGCGCGCATCGCATTCCAGCACGCACTGGTTGCCCCGCGCGATGACGTCACGAAGCAGCCCCGCGAACATGATTTCGTCTCCAACACCCTGCTCTCCCCAGATCAGTACGCGGCCTGGCGCGATACGGTCGCCCTCCCAGCATGGCTGAGCAAAGCTTCGCGGCCGGGTATCGTAATCTCTCGTACGCCAGCGCGCTTCCAAACCCTCCCAGCCCGCGCCGAACTCGCCTTTGACCAGCAGAGCCGTCGATTCCGCCACCTCTGCTTCAGCTAACGCAGGATCGAGCAACCGGGCGCTTCGATAGGAATTCAGCGCTGCGTCCACATCGCCCTGCGCCTTCAGAATGTGCCCAAGGTTCAAGTGAACCTCTGCCTGGCCTGGACGAAGTGCCAGCGCCCGCCGATAGCAATCCTCGGCCTCACCCAACTTCTCCTGGCTCTGGAGCACATTCCCAAGATTGGAGTAGTACGATGCGGCGGTGCCGTGGATCGCAATCGCTCGTCGGATCAGCTCAACGGCCTGTTCGGCATCTCCTCGTTGATACGCAATCATTCCAAGCAGGTGCAAGCAGTCCGCGTGGCCAGGCTCGGAGGAAAGGATCTGACGATAGCACTGCGCTGCCTCGTCCAACCGGCCAGACCGATGTTGTTCGAGTGCATCCTTGAGCAGGACGTGACGCGCGATGGAAGGATCTGGAGGCACGGTTCTCGCTTCGTGAAGGAATGAAAAAATCAATACCGCGGCTTCTGACTGCTGAAGAGGAATGCAATTCGCCTGCCAACAAGGCATTCCTTTGCGGATCCCGGCAACAAACGAGGGCTTCGACTCACCAACGACGCAGTTTCTTAGCTGGTTCTGCATTCCCTCACATCAGAACGATGCGAAGGATCCAACGAGCTCTGGCTCCCTCACAAAACTCTCATGACCCCTCGCTGCTAAAGCGAATCGCGTGCGTCAGTAGTGCTTCAAAATGAGACATTCGTGAGCCCCCATCCATCGCGTCTAAAGGATATGATCGAGCCACTTGCAACGAGGACCTAAAACGTATGCATCGATTCGAGTTTCGGAACCCACGGTTCTCAGTTGAGCTTCCTGCTCAGCTCTTCATAGCGAATGAGACACTGGCAGGCCGCTGCACCGATATCGGCATCAACGGGATGAGGCTCGACCTCCCGGATAACCTCGTACGTGGCTGCAAGGTGATCGTTTGCCTGCGCTATCAGAACCAGACAGTTGAACTGAAGGCGCGGGTCGCGCGAATCGGGTCAATGCATTGCGGTCTGGAATTCATTTGCGACTCTCTCGCTGAGCAGAGCACGGTTGTCCATCTTCTCGCCATGCTGAAGACTCCTCACAGTCGACACCAGATTTCTCTTGTGCCCAGGATCGATCCTTCAATCAGCGGCCGGCCTCGCAGCATTAGTTAGACGACTTCACGGTGTTCGACAACGTAAGCCCCTGGGGAAGCGCCGCCGGTGAATTGCCCGTCACCAGGTACAGAACAATCAGCGATATCCTTCGATTGGATGGGTCATTGGGTCGCAGCGGAAGGCGCAGGCGTTGGTCGGCAAAACCACGCACCTGCGATATCTGTTGTCCTCCCAACCCCTCTCCCTGCATGATTCGCCTCGCCTCGTTAGCCCTTCCGCACGAGAGATCCCAATTGTCGTACGCTTTGCCTCCCGAATAGGGCGTCGCATCTGTGTGGCCTTCGATCGATATCTTATTGGGCAACTTGCCCAGTTCGGGCGACAGAACCTGAAGTAGTTCCCTCAGTGCAGGCGTGGGCGCCGCGTTGCCAAGCTCAAAAAACGTGCCCTTCGCCGACTCCATCAAGTCAATGCGTAATCCTTCCGGCGTGATCGTGATCTCAATCTGGTTCTTGAGCTTGTTCTTCGGATCGATGCTCTGAATCGACTTGGCAATCTGCTCCTTCAGCTTCTGCATATCCTGCGTATTCGTGGGCGCGGGCAAGGGCGGTGTTGTAGGTCCTTTTCCTACCCCCGTCATCTTGGTCGTCCCATGCGGATCCTTGAAATACCCACCAACCGCTGTCTGAATTGGCTTGCTCGCATTCATCAGCCAAAGCACGATGAACAGCGCCATCATCCCTGTCACGAAGTCGGCGTACGCCACCTTCCAGGCACCGCCATGATGTCCGCCATGAGACGACTTCTTGTTGATAATGATGATCTCTGGAGTCTCTGCCACAATGTCAATCCTTCCATAGCCAGCTAAGCCGCAGCTGCCACCGCGACCGGCTCATCCTTGCGACGACAAGCCTTCTCTACCTCTTGAAAGCTGGGGCGAACGTGCTCGGGAATCGCTCGCCTGGCCATTTCAATCGCAAGAATGGGAGACATCCCCTTGATGAACGACAGCATCACGACACGCAGCACGTGATAGTAAGCCGACTCGTCGTCGACCAGCTTCAACATGCTCGCAGCGATCGGCCCAATGACTCCGTAACACAGCAGAATGCCGAGAAACGTTCCGACCAGCGCTGCCGCAACCTTCTTTCCAATCTCCTCAGGAGGTCCGCCCAGGGAACTCATCGCAATCACAATGCCGAGCACTGCTGCCACGATTCCAATTCCCGGCAGCGCGTCCGCCATGGTGGACAAGGCCGCCGACGGTTGCGTAGCTCCTGCATGATGAACATCCAGATCCAGTTCCATCATCCGGTCGACATCAAAGGGCGTAGCTCCTCCCGTAATCGCCATTCGCATCGTGTCACACACAAAGCATTGCGCATGATGGTCTTTCAGAAATGCTGGATACTTGGAAAACAAAGGGCTTTTGTCTGGTTCTTCCACGTCCCCCTCAATTCCGACCATCCCCTCCTTGCGCGCCTTATTGAAAAGATGAAACATCATTCGGAGTGAGTCGAGATACCGCTGCTCGGAGAACTTCGAGCCTCCGATGACGCCGATCAGGCTGGACACAATGCTCTTAAGCACATGCAACTGGTTAGCAGCGATCAGCGTTCCCAGTCCCGCACCGCCGATAATGATGAACTCCGAGGGTTGCATCAGGACAAGCAGCGGCCCCTTTTCCATCAGGAACCCGGCCAGGATCGCGCCCAGGGCGACGACAATTCCAATGATCGCAAACATATATCCAGCGCCCTTTCAGCCTTCAGCTTGAATTGCGAATGGTCCTTTACCTGCGCCTGACGGAAGCCGCAGGCAACTGAAGTCGCGTGTCGCTTCTCTATCGGCAATTGGAGACGCGACTTCTAGTACAGCTGTGCGCTGGCAAGCATTCAAGCGTCGCCAATTACCAAATCGGAAACTTCGTTCGAGCTCATTGCGGCTGACGCGGTTTAACGCCACCCACCACTACCAGGTCGACGCGCCGATTCATCCTTCGACCTTCCGCAGTCGCATTATCCGCGATCGGCCGATACTGGCCATATCCGGCCAGCGAGATCCTTCCAGGATCTAACCCTGACTGGTTGATCAGGAGCGTCAGAACCGCCATGGCGCGGGCAGTCGACAGCTCCCAGTTGGAATCGAATTGGGCTGTGTGAATCGGCTGATCGTCCGAGTGTCCTTCAACCCGCAGATAGAACCCATGTTGAGCTAAGACCTTCGCAATTCGCTCGATCTTGTCGGCCGCCCCTGGTCGCAGAACCGCCTGTCCGCTATCGAAAAAGCCAAGATCCTTCAGGCTGATGACGAACCCTTCCGGTGTGACGCTCATGGTCACTTGTCCATCTTTGAGCTCCCGGCCAATCGCAGCCTCCAGTTGCCGGCGCAACTCTTCGATGTCGATTCCCACCGCAGCCGTCTCATCACTCGTCCCAGCCTTGGTGTCCTCCATCGAATGTGTCGAGGCCGACCGACTCGTTAGAACTTGAGAGTGAACCGTGCCGGCGTCGTTAGCCGTGCTCGAGAAGGACTCCAGATCCACGAAACCATAATGGATGGCGTTCGATACTTTTTTTATCGAGTGGTTCTCCTGGTAAGCCGAAGCAAACAGGACAACGAAGAACGCAAACAGCACTGTGATGAAATCCGCATAGGACACCATCCATCGGTCCTGATTCGTCGACTCCTTCATTTGTCTTCGCTGCCTCATGGCACAGCCACCTTCTCCAGCCATCGCTTGGGCGGCGTCGTTGCGAAGCTGTTCAAGCGTAGTTCGAGTGCCCGCGGATTGACTCCCTCGACGATTGCCAGAACCGCCTCGAGCATCATCTCTTGAATCACCTGCTTTTCACGAAGTCGAATCCTCAGCTTTCCTGCGCAGGGAAGGAAGAACAGGTTCGCCGAGCCGACCCCGTAGATGGTTGCGACAAAGGCAACCGCTATGCCTTTTCCCACCTCGTTGATGTTCTGAAGCCGCTGCATCACCTGGATCAGCCCCAACACCGCTCCAATGATTCCGAAGGTGGGCGCGAATCCGCCGGCCGCGTCGAACACCCTGGCAATCCGCTCATCTTTCTCCCCCTCATAATCCAGTTGCAACTCCATCATCTTGCGCAAATCGTCAGCCTTCACGCCGTCGATCGCCAGCATGAGGCTGTCCTTGAGGAATGGATCGTCCACTTTGTTCAACTCCGCATCCAGCGAGAGCAGTCCTTCCCGCCTCGCCTTGTACGCAAAGCGCAGCAGATGTTGAACCAGCGCGTCCGGTGACGGCCCCGAACGCAAAAAGACGTTTTTGAGTTGCACGAAGGCCTGCGCCACTACCGGAAAAGGGAACTGAACCATCACCGCACCCAGGGTGCCTCCGAGCACAATCAAGGCCGCGGTAGGCTGCATCAACTGCCTCAGCGCGCCGCCCTCGAGTACAGTGCCGATACCAATACCAGCAACCGCAAGGGCGATACCAACAAAGGTATTTTTATCCAGAGCCATAGCTGCCTTCTCTATCGGCGAACGCCAGCTTGTCCGTGAATGCGCGCCGAAGTTCCACATCCTTTAGTCCTGATGGCTTGAGAGGCGTTTGCCTCACTCCTTCAGGATCACGTATCAGCCCATCGGCAGACCGCCTGCTGGATTCCAGTCCGTCCGCGCCTTCGCAGGTGAAACGCAATCCGTCCCGCGCCGCATTCGGAATCTGAAATCTGTCTCTCTATCGTCCGGATCATCCCAAACCCAAAATGGAACCTCAAAAGTCCGTTCCGCATCGGGAGGACAAATCATTAGATAGGCCTAGGAATTCGTTGTCTTGTGGATGCCAGGAGTGGAAGGTGGTTGTACGCGATGCGTGAGAGAGATGGGCAAGTCTGATGAAGCTCTCAGCCATCGGCGAAGGATTAGAGGAACAACAGCGATGCGCATTCTAATAGTGGAAGACGATCCATCCCTTGCAGTGTTTCTGCAGAAGGGGCTCATCCTCCAGGGTCACGAGGTGGACAGGGCGGGCGACGGGGACGCGGCTCTCGAGATGGCCGCGCAGCAGGAACCCGACCTGGTCGTGCTGGACCTGGGTCTGCCGCGTCGCGATGGCGTTGAGGTGCTCGAGACCCTGCGCAGAGAGTTTCCCGGCTCGCTGGTGATGGTGCTCACGGGCCGCAGCGACGTCCAGGAGCGTGTCCGGTGTCTTGATCTGGGCGCGGACGACTTTGTGCTGAAGCCCTTCAGCTTTCATGAACTGATGGCGCGCTGCCGTGCCCTCCTTCGCCGCCGCGACCGCTTTGCCGATCCCATGCTGCGCTTTGGCGGCGTGACGTTGAACCGGATGGAGCACGCCGTCTCCTGCGAGGGCGTGGGCGTTGAGCTCACCGCAAAGGAGTTCGCTCTCCTCGAGTTCCTGATGTTGCGTCGCGGAGCCTGCTGCTCGCGTGCTGAGCTTTTGACCGAGGTATGGCACTCGACGCCCGAGGCCGGAACCAACGTCGTCGACGTCTACATCACCTATCTGCGCAAGAAGCTCGGCGCCGCTCATCCTGAGGACAATGTATGGACCTCCGCTATCGAAACAGTACGCGGATCAGGGTATCGGATGCGCGACAGACGCAGCATCCCAAGACTCGAAGCGCCCGTCGCTCAAAATCAGCCGCAGCCAATCGTTGAACTTGCCTGCAGAGCATAGGACGATCATCATGCCCATTTCCCGCGAATCTATCGATTTGAAACAGAGCAACCTGGAGCTTCACGACCTTTGCCAACCGCTCACTGCGCTGCAGTGCCGGCTCGAGATGGGCAGAATGCTCGGGCACCCGGAGGCCCTTGAGGAAGCAGTCACGGGCGGACTCGAAGAGACGCGCCGCATGTTCGACATCATTGGGCGTATGAGGCAACGGTTGCTCGAAATCGAAGAACAGGCGCATCCGTAACGGGCGCAAACAGTTTGTAGAAAGACGGAGATCACATGGCATCGGCAAATATGGCATCGGCAAACATCGCATTCGATAGAAGCGTGATTCTGGCAAGCGCGGATGAATCGCTGCGGCAGCGGCTGCGGAACAGCCTGAGCGGCCTGCGCTGGAATGTGCGCGAGGCCCGCGGCGGTGCCGAAGCGATCGCTCAGCTGGAGGGGCGGCCAACCGAGGCCCTGCTACTGGACCATTGGCTCCCCGACCTCGAAGTCATGGAGTTCGCTGAACAGATCGGCGCGCTCTATCCTGAAATGGAGTTGCTGCGAATCGATGGAGACCCCATTGCAGGTGGGACAAGGAGTCCGCGCCGCCATGAGCTGCTCCACGCTGTGCGCGAGGCGCTTGGATCGTCGCGCCGCGAGAGCCCCGCACCCTACAACCCCACCATACCCATCACCTCGGTAGACGACGCGGTTACGGCAGCCAGAGTGCGCGCCGCCGCTGAAGCCCATCCCGGCAAATCTTCGCTTCCGTCGCAGCCAGTATCCGCGACCACGCTGAGGGACATCGAGCTTCCTCGCACCTTCAGCAACTCCTCGGTTTCTGTGGCTATCGAGGAGCTTGTAGGGGACAGCGCCCTCATGCTGGAACTGGCGCGCACCATCCGCCTGGTTGCGCCGCACACGGCAACCGTACTGATCGAGGGCGAAACAGGAACCGGCAAAGAAGTCGTCGCCCATGCCGTGCATCGTTTGAGCCCGCGTTCCGCCAAGCCTTTCGTGGTACTCAACTGCGCAGCCATTCCCGAAGCCCTGCTCGAGGCCGAGCTCTTCGGACACACGCGCGGAGCCTTCACCGGCGCTGTCCAGTCGCGCACCGGCCGCATCGAAGCAGCGCATGGTGGAACCCTCTTTCTCGACGAGATCGGCGAGATGCCCATCGGCCTCCAGGCGAAGATGCTGCGTTTTCTGGAGAACGGCGAGATCCAGCGCGTGGGGGACAATGACACCGTGCGGGTGAACGTGCGTGTCATCGCCGCAACGCATCAGGATCTCGAAGCAAGAGCCACTGCGGGAGACTTTCGTCTGGATCTCTATCATCGGCTCGCGGTCTTTCCCATTGAGATTCCGCCGCTGCGCGAGCGCCTCGCCGATATCGCCGCGCTGAGCGAACATTTCCTTGCGCTCATGGGGAGAAACAGCCCGCGCAAAAGCCTTTCGGCCGCTGCACTCGACAAGCTGTACACCCATGACTGGCCGGGCAACGTCCGCGAGTTAGCGCACGTTCTCGAACGCGCTTCGATCCTGGCGGCGGATTCGCCCACGCTTCGCGCGGAAGATATCCGTCTGCGCCGCGCACCCAGAGGCTGATCCCTCTTCAACCCAAAAGTTCTCCAGCATGGCCCTCCTTCGGAGGGCCACTTTTTTGCCCTGCAATCAAGCTCAATTCTTTGTCTTCTCTCAGAAAAGTACACCGAAGTTTGGCTGTCCTCGTGCCCATACAAGTGTGCCGACACAGAACGATTGAGCGGCACGCAATTGCGAGGATGCAATGCCCATGAACCGGAATACGCAATCCACGACGACGCCCTTTCCTGTCAGCCATCCGGCCCTTTGGGCTATCACCGAACCCGCAATGTCCAGCGCGAAGGTGTCGCGCGTCTCTCAGAGTGGTCCTGCCCGGCATGCAGACAAACCAAAGCGTCCCGTGGTCAGCCGGCTGGAAGGCCCGGAGCGTGATCGGCTGCTGCTGGAACACCTCCCCTCCGTCCGTTACATCGCTCACAGGATTCATGAACGCCTGCCGCAGCATGTGGAGCTCGATGACCTCATCTCGTCCGGAATTGTTGGCCTGATCGACGCCTTCAACAAGTTCGACCACACCAAGCAGGTGCAGTTCAAGAGTTACGCGCAGTTCCGCATACGCGGCGCCATCCTTGATTCCCTCCGCGTCCTGGACTGGAGCCCCCGCGAGCTTCGCCGCAAAGGGCGCGCCGTGCAGGAAGCCACTCAGACGATGACCCGCAACCTGCGGCGCACGCCCACCGAGACGGAAGTCGCTCGCGAGATGAATCTTGGCATCCATGAGTACCAGCTATTACTAGGGCAGCTCAAGGGACTCGAGATCGGCAGCCTCAATCTGGAACACAACGACGACTCCGGCGAAGACCAGCTCGCTTACATTGCAGGGTCGCCTGAGGACGATCCGCTCTTCCGTTGTCTCCAGGGAGAGATGCGGCAGTTGCTGGTTGACGCCATCGAGGAGTTGCCGGAGAAAGAGCGCATGGTTCTCACCCTCTACTACTATGAGGAGCTGACGATGAAGGAGATCGGCCTCACTCTGGGTGTGGTGGAGTCACGCGTCTCGCAGATACACTCTGCGGCCGTGGTTCGGCTCCGTGGCAGCCTGCACGGCATGCAGAAGACCCAGAAGCCAACTGCCGTACGGCGAATGCGCAGCACGCCGACCGATTGCTAAATTGATTGCCAAAATTAATTGTTAGACAGCCTTAATGGTTTCTCCCCATCTGCCGATAGACATCATGCGGATGGTCCCATTGAACAGATTGCGGAAATTCCGACGGTCGTTTGGCCACACCGTACGCTGCGAGGAAATGCCGCGCATCGACGTGGCAGCCAGAATGTCAATCAGTGATCAGCTACGCTCGATCCGCAAGCGCGCCGCCGCAGTTGAACGGCCTTCCTCCGCCGACTCGCATGCCCGCATGGCGCGTATCGACCGTATCCGAATCGCCATCGCCGAGGGCCGCTATCATGTCTCAGCCGCGGATCTCGCGCAAAAGCTGATCGACCACATCGTCGCAAATCGCCCCCAAAAACTTTGACAGAATTCTCCAAACAGCTCATCTGCGCTTGCGTCTCTACCGATCCTTTCAACGTCATCTCCTCTGACATCCGGCCGCAGGCTGTGCGACGTCTGTAGCCGATTGAGCATCTATTGGTTCGGAGGAGAGCAAGTATGAGTGAATGGGTAGAGTTGAAGGCGGCCGACGGCCACGAGTTGAGCGCATATGTAGCCAAGCCAAAGGGTGAGCCGCTGGGCGCCGTGATCGTCATTCAGGAGATCTTCGGCGTCAATCCGTCGATCCGGTCGGTGGCAGACGATTACGCCAGCAACGGTTTTGTCGCCATTGCGCCAGCCCTGTTCGATCGCTTCGAGAAGAGCCTCGAGCTCGGCTACACGGGCGACGACCTGAAGAAGGCCTTCGAGCTCTACGGAAAGCTCAACCCGGATACCCAACTCCTCGACGTAGCCGCAGCCGCTCAGCACGTCGCGGGCACAGGCAAGGGAACTGGCGTCATTGGATTCTGCTACGGCGGCCTGCTTACCTGGCTCAGCGCAACCCGTGCCAAAGCCCTGAAGATTGACCTCAAGGCAGCAGTCGGTTTCTACGCCGGCGGCATCGGCAACGTTGCCTCCGAAGACCCCACATGTCCCGTGCAACTGCACTTTGGCGCTGACGACGACCACATTGGCAAGGACCAGGTCGACGCCGTCCGCACCGCGCATCCCGACGTTGAAATCTTTCTCTACGAGGGCGCAGGGCACGCTTTCGCCAACGAAGCGCGCGCCAGCTATGTCCCCGCCGCCTCCAAGCTGGCCCACCAGCGTGCGCTCGAGTTCCTCAAGTCGCACATTGCCAAGTAAAATCACCGGATTACCGCTACAAATCACGGCCCGCGGAGGGTATTTTGAGCCCTCCGCGTGGTATCTTTTAAGTGGACACTAACGAGAGTGGACTAGAGCATAGAGAATCAGGAGTAAGACCCGCCGTGTTGGCAACAGCGAAGAAATCAGACATTATTACGAAGTTCCGCACGCACGACTCGGACACTGGAAGTCCTGAGGTGCAGATTGCGATCCTCAGCGAGCGTATCGGTGAGCTGACCGAGCATTTCAAAACCCACAAGAAGGATCATGGCTCACGCCGTGGTCTGTTGATGCTGGTGAGCAAGCGCCGCCGCCTTCTGGATTACCTCAAGAAGACGGATTCGGACCGCTACCGTGACGTCATCGGCAAACTGGGTATCCGCAAGTAGCCTATTCCGTGCTGCTGCGGTCTCATTGTGCCTCGGCGGCCCCACCAGGAGTGGTTGAAGATTGAATCTGCGCAAAGCCATCGACGGGATGGAAGTGACGGTAGTTACTTCTGTCTACGCCGCTCGACTCGACGCACATCGCGGCGCTTCATCGCGCTGGCCTCAACCCTCTCCTGTATCCAAGCCCGGAAAATCTGACGCCCCGACCGAAGCAGCTTCGGCGGGGCTTTCGTCTTAGCGCGCCTCATCGAGCGCTGGGCGACCACGACCTTAAAGACAGAGAGAAAAAGAGGAACGTTTATGAAGCAGGACGTAACCGTTGAGCTTGCCGGTGGCAAGCACATCAAATTCGAAACAGGACGCATCGCCAAGCAGGCATCTGGCGCGGCCTTCACCACCAGCGGCGACAACGCCGTTCTCGCCACAGCCGTAGCCTCGCCCGACCCCAAAGAGGGCATCGACTTCTTCCCCCTCACCGTGGAATATCGCGAGTTCACCTACGCCGGCGGACGCATCCCCGGCGGCTTCATCAAGCGCGAAGGCCGCCCCTCTGAGAAGGAAATCCTCACCTCGCGCCAGATCGATCGCCCCATCCGCCCGCTCTTCCCGGAAGCCTTCCGCAACGAGACCCAGGTGGTCGCGTTCGTTTACTCGGCCGACAAGGAAAATGATCCCGACGTGCTCGGCATCAATGGTGCCAGCTGCGCGCTCGCGCTGTCGGACATCCCCTTCCACGGACCTGTAGGTGCTGTGCGCATTGGATACATTGACGACAAGTACATCGTCAATCCCACCTACTCCGAGCGCCTCGTCAGCAAGCTCAACATCATGGTCGTCGGCACCAAGGACGGCATCGTGATGGTCGAGTCCGGCGCCAAGGAAATCCCCGAAGAGGTCGTCGTCGGCGCCATCGAGTTCGCCCACGAAGAGATCAAGAAGATCGTCGCCGGCATCGAGCACCTCGTCTCCCTCGCCGGAAAGACCAAGCGCACCGTCACTCCGCTTGAGAACGACGAAGCCTACGCCGCCGCCCTCAAGGCCAAGGTGGGTGACCGCCTCAAGGACGCCCTCGACACCAAGAAGAATCCCAAGTTCGAGAGCTACGCCAAGGTCAAGGAGATCAAGGACGAGCTCAAGAAGGAACTTCCCGCCGATGATCCCGCGGCTTCGAAGAAACTCTCCAAGTACTTCGAAGGCCTGCGCGAAACCATCTTCCGCGAGCAGGTTCTCAACGACCGCATTCGCCCCGATCACCGCGCCTTTGACGAGATCCGCGCGATCACGATCGAGACCGGCGTTCTCCCCCGCGTGCACGGTTCCGCACTCTTCACCCGCGGCGAAACCCAGGCGCTTGTCTCGGCAACTTTGGGCACCACCGACGACGCCCAGCGCATGGAAAGCTACGAAGGCGAGCAAAAGCGGAAGTTCATGTTGCACTATAACTTCCCGCCGTTCTCCGTTGGTGAAGTTGGACGTATGACCGGCGTAGGCCGTCGCGAGATCGGCCACGGCGCGCTCGCCTGGCGCGCTATCGAGGCCGTCCTCCCCGCTGAGGACGAGTCCCCGTACACCCTCCGCGTTGTCTCCGACATCCTGGAATCCAACGGCTCCAGCTCGATGGCGACCGTCTGCGGCGCGTCGCTCTCCCTCATGCAGGCTGGCATTCCCCTCAAGGGATCGGTCGCCGGCGTGGCTATGGGCCTGGTCAAGGAAGGCGACAAGTACGCCGTCCTCACCGACATCGCAGGCGCCGAAGACCACTACGGCGACATGGATTTCAAGGTCGCCGGAACCCGCAACGGCATCACCGCCCTGCAGATGGACATCAAGATCATGGGCATCACCACGCAGATCATGCGTGAAGCCCTCGAGCAGGCGCGCCGCGGCCGCCTCTTCCTCCTCGACACCATGGACGCTGTCATCTCCAAGGGCGCCGAAGAGAAGAGCGCTTTCGCTCCCCGCATCCACACCATCCAGATCCCCACCGACAAGATCCGCGACCTCATCGGACCTGGCGGCAAGGTCATCCGCGGCATCGTCGATGCTACCGGCGTCAAGATCGATGTCGACGACACGGGCCGCGTCAATGTGGCTTCGTCCGACGCAGAAGGTCTTGCCAAGGCCATCCAGATGATCTCCGACATTACGGCTGTGCCCGAAGTAGGCAAGACCTACCTCGGCAAGGTCGTTCGGCTCGCCGAGTTTGGCGCGTTCGTCGAGATCTTCCCCGGCACCGACGGCCTCCTCCACGTCTCCGAGATCGCAGAGCACCGCGTCAAGGAAGTCAAGGATGAGCTCCGCGAGGGCGATCAGATCCTGGTCAAGGTGCTCTCGATCGAGGGCAACCGCATCAAGCTCTCCCGCAAGGCGGTTCTCCGCGAGCAGCGCGAAAAGCTCGGCCTCCCACCAGCTCCCGAGCCAGGCGGCGGCGGCGAGCGTTCTGATCGTGGCGAGCGCGGTGAGCGTTCTGACCGCGGCGAGCGTTCCGAACGTGGCGGCCGTGACCGCGATCGCGACCGTGATCGTGGCGAGCGTGCTCCGCGCCCCGAGCGTCCCGCGGCGCCCGCGGCCGAGCAGCCCAAGCATGAGAGCACCATCGTTCTTGAAGGCGGAGACGACTTCGAGGACGACGGCGACGAGTTCGAAGGCGATGACGAGGGTGGTGAAGAGATAGAGGCAACCGAAGGCGCACCGCAGGATGGTTCGGCGGCTCCGGCAGCCGGTGCACGTCCAGCAGGTCAGCGTCGTGGACGCCGTCGTCGCAGCCGTCGTCCCGGCACCCCTGCTCCAACCCCCCAGGGCGGCAACAGCTAGTCTTCCCGCAACCCCTTGATCCAACAGAGAAGCCGCGCATACCGCGCGGCTTCTCTGTTTTTGCGAATCTCCCAAGCCTGCTCACTCGTCTAGCCTTGTAGCAAGGGAAGGGGACGTCTTCTGAACACGCCCAGCCAAACCCAACAAGCCGAAGCCTGGCGCTGGTGGCCCTTTGTTCTGCTGCTTCTAGTCGGGGCCAGCCGCTGGGCCGTCTCCGCCGCGCGCCCAGACGCCGAGTCGACCCTCACCTCGCAGACCCTCGGCTGCGCCTGGGCAACCTTGATCGCCTTCGCCTTCCTCATCCCCAAAAGACAGCAATCAACTCCCCAGCCGAAGTCTTCGCCCACGGCCACACTACGCTGGTTCTTCGCCGGCGCCATGCTCTTCGGCGGCCCCGCCATCGGCCTACTCCTTCCCGGACGCGATCTCGACTCGAGCGCCCTCACCATCGCCCTCGCGCTCACCCCCATCATCATCGCGATTGCCTCCAGCGCCCTTGGCACCGAGAGTTCCGAAGGCATCGCCGGCCGCATCTGGCCCTCTCTCGCAGCAGTCGCCGGGCTCCTCCTGGTGCTCGTCCAGCCTAACCTCGGAGACCTCCGCGCCGACCTTCCCCTGCTAGTAGCCCCGGTACTCACCGGCCTGGGCGCCGTCCTGTTTTGTACAGATCATTCCCGGAGCGTCCCTCGCACCTCGACTGCGCTGCTAGGCGCCTGCGCTCTCTTCGCCCTCGCGCTCGCAACGAGCCGCTTCCTCGCCGGCGCGCGTCCCACCTTCTCGCTCCTCGCGATCGCCTGCGACGGAATCGTCGCCCTGCTCGGCATCGCCACTCTCTCTCGACTTGGATCCACTCGCTGGTCCTCGCAGTTCGCCTGGGTTCCGCTGCTGATCATTCTTGAGGGAATCGTTCTCGTGCGCCCCAGGCTGACGGCTCACTGGTTTACGGGCCTCGTCCTGTTGATCGTTGCCGGCGTCTATCTTCTTTTACCCCAGGGCGGCGAAACCACCACCGAGACGTCCCCCGTCCCCACGCTTCCCGTTTAGGAACACCTGC
>JBEKFF010000043.1:0-19858 GCA_050013455.1 Acidobacteriaceae bacterium
GCGAGGAAAACGGCACATAGACTTGCACAGACGATTTGGATCTTGCGATGCATCGAACGACCTCCGAACAGTACGGCTCTGCGATCGGTTCCACGGACGCACGGGGTCGGCCTCGTCGCAGGGCCATAGGTGTCCGAGGACACTGGCTATGGGCCTGCGTGCGCAAGTGGAATCGCTAATGGTTGTGGGAGGTTTCGGTTGTTATTGTGGCAGCATGCTCCCCGTCTTGAGGAAGCGGCTGTGCCAGGACAACGACTCATCGAGCAGGTGAGGAGTGTGTTTGCCGGGCGACAGCTTCTCTGCGCGATCGAGATAATCGCGCAGCGCGGGACGGAAGTCGGGGTGCGAGCAGTTTTCGATGATGAGCCGCGCGCGCTTCTTCGGGGAAAGCCCGCGCAGATCCGCCAGCCCCTGATCGGTGACCATGACCTGCAGGTCATGCTCGGTGTGGTCGACGTGCGAGACCATGGGGACGATGGTGGAGATTTTGCCCTTCGCGGCAGTTGAGGGCGCCATCATGAACGAGAGATATCCGTTGCGGGTGAAGTCGCCTGAGCCGCCAATGCCGTTCTGCATGCTCGAGCCCATGATGTGGGTGGAGTTTACGTTGCCGTAGATATCTCCCTCGATCATGGCGTTCATCGCGATGACGCCGATGCGGCGGATGATTTCCGGGTTGTTGGAGATCTCCTGCTGGCGGATGACGATCTGGTTGCGGTAGCTGCCGATCTTCGGCATGATCTTCTCGATGCCATCGGGGCTGAGCGAGAAGGCCGTCGCCGACAGGCTGGCGAGCTTGCCCTTATCGAGCAGCTGCACCATGCCGTCCTGGATGACCTCGGTGTAGGCGGTCATGCCTTCGAACGGCGCCTCTTCCAGACCGAAGAGCACGGCGTTGGCGATGTTGCCGACGCCGGACTGCAGCGGGAAGAGGCTCGAGGGCATACGGCCCTTCTTCACCTCCCACTCGAGGAAGTTAATGATGTTGCCGGCAATCTTGCGCGAGGCTTCGTCGGGCGCCTTGAATGGGCTCGCCCGGTCTCCAATGTCGGTCGCGACAACCGCAATCACCTTCTCCATCGGCACCTTGAGGTAGGGCGTGCCGATGCGCTGGTCGGACCGGAGCAGCGGGATGGGCTGGCGGTTGGGCGGGAGGCCCAGGCCGTAGTAGATGTCGTGCATGCCCTCAAGCTCGAGCGGCTGCGCCGAGTTCACCTCGAGGATGACCTTGTCCGCGCGGTTGATCCAGGTGGTGTTGTTGCCCATCGAGGAGCTGGGAACGATGCGCCCGTCTTCGAGAATCGCCGTGACCTCGATGATGGCTACATCCATCTTGCCAAGGAAGCCGTAGTCGACCAGCTGCGCGACGTGGCTGAGATGGATGTCCATGTAGTCGGTCTCGCCGCCGTTGATGCGCTTGCGCATCTCGGGGTCGCCGCTGTAGGGGAGGCGCAGGTTGACGCCATCGGCCTTGGCCAGCGCGCCATCGAGCTCGGGGCCGGTGGAGGCTCCGGTGAAGATACTGACCTTGAAGCTCTCACCACGCTCATGCGCGGCAGTAATGCGTTTGGCAAGGGCGGTGGGAACGGCCTTTGGATATCCCGAGCCGGTGAAACCGCTCATGCCCAGGATGGATCCGGGCTTGATCAGGGCTGCTGCTTCGTCGGCGCTCATCGCGAGCTGGGCGAGAGCGGGGTTCAAGATTCTGGAGCTCGTGGGGATCGTGGGGCTTGTGGAGGCCATTGAAATTTATACCTTCCTTATCGTTATCTTTGCTGGGCTCAATCGGGATGAGTCTGCAGGCCTAGGGAATTCCTCGTCGGGCCGCCATGAAGTTTCATGAGCGCGGGCCGTACTGAGGTTCCGGCGGGCTGGATTCCCCGGCGTCGATCATTTTAGCGGGTGTAAGCCAGGGACTCTTCCGATGAGACTCCATAAGTATAAGAATCAGGAAGTTTCCTTTGCTCGTAGCCGGTATAAATCTGGCGCGGACGGGCGATTTTCTGCGCCGGATCGTTGATCAGCTCCTGCCACTGGGCCAGCCAGCCCACCGCACGTGGAATGGCAAACAACACGGTAAACATCTTCGGCTCAAGGCCCATCGCCTCGTAGATGATGCCGGAGTAGTAGTCGACGTTGGGGTAGAGCTTGCGCGAGACGAAATAATCGTCGGTCAGGGCGATCCGCTCGAGCTCCATGGCCAGGTCAATCTTTTTGTTCCGACCCGTGACCTCGAAGACTTCCTCCGCCGTCCGCTTGATGATGCGGGCGCGGGGATCGTAGTTCTTGTAGACGCGATGCCCGAAGCCCATCAGCTTATGGTGGCCGGATTTGACACCCGCGATGAAGGCGGGAATGTTGTCGATGCTGCCGATCTCGTCGAGCATCTTGAGGACTTCTTCATTGGCGCCGCCGTGCAGCGGGCCAGCCAGGGCGGCCGCTGCGCCGGCGATGGACAGGAACGGATCTGCTTCCGAACTGCCCACCGCGCGCATCGCGTTGGTCGAACAGTTCTGCTCGTGGTCAATATGCAGAATGAACAGCACGTCGAGGGCGCGCGCCAGCACCGGGTGCTTGAGGTGTTCGAGCGGGCTGCGGTCCCACAACATGTGCATGAAGTTTTCCGCATAGCCGAGCTTCGGCTCCGGAGCGATGTAATCCAGACCTTTGCTATGACGGTATCCATAGGCCGCGATGATGGGAATCTTGCCGATGATGCGGCGGATGCAGTGCATCTGGGTGTCGTGGTTGCGCACGTCTTTGGCGTCTGGATAGAAGGTGGAGAGCGCGGCCAGGGTGCTGACCAGCATGCCCATGGGATGGGCGTCGTAGCGGAAGCCTTCCATAAACTTCTTGATGTTCTCGAAGATGCCCATGTGAATGCGCAGGGCGGCCAGCCACTCGGTCTCCTGCTCCGGATCGGGGAGTTCACCGTGGATGACGAGATAGGCGACCTGCGGGAAGGTGCAGTGCTCGGCCAGGTCGGCGATGTCATAGCCGCGGTAGCGGAGGATTCCTTTGTCGCCGTCGATGAACGTGATCGCGCTCTCGCAGGAGGCGGTGTTCATGAAGGCAGGATCGTAGGACATCATCCCGAAGTCATCGGGGGCAACCTTGATCTTGCGCAGATCCATCGCGCGGATCGTGTCGTGCGTCACAGGGAAGGTGTACTGCTTCTCTGTTCTATTGTCGATGATTGTAACGGTGTTCTCCATGGGTACTCCCCTTCGATTGGTCAACCATCTGCTTCTGCGATTATCGTTGGCTGTGATGAATGTCACATGCCGGGTTAATAACTCGGGTCGCGATCCTGTTGTATGAAAGGTGCAGCACAAGAGGTTAGGGTGGACGGCGCTGAGCGATTACCGAAACGAGTAGATCGAGGCCCTGTCATTTGTAACTCGTAAGGTTGGAAGGAAGAGTAAAAAGGAATCTGCAAGAGGATTCTGCGCAAGCCGCGCAAATTGGGGTTTATACCATCGTGAACAGGACAATCGAGATGATTGAAGAGAGCGTAAAGGGCGTACGTGTCGAGTCCGACAGCATGGGCCAGATCGACGTGCCGGCCAACCATTATTGGGGAGCGCAGACGGAGCGCTCGCTGCATCACTTTGCTATCGGTGACGATCGGATGCCGCTGGAGTTGATCCGCGCCTTCGCGATTTTGAAGAAGGCCGCGGCGCTGGTGAACTTCGATCTCGGCAAGCTGCCGCAGGAGACGATGCAGCTGATTGTGAAGGCCTCCGATGAGGTCATTGCCGGCCAGCACAATGAGGAGTTTCCGCTGCGCATCTGGCAGACGGGCTCGGGCACGCAGACCAACATGAATGTGAACGAGGTGATCTCGAACCGCGCCATCGAGATTGCCGGCGGCGAGATGGGCAGCAAAAAGCCCGTGCATCCGAACGACCACGTTAATATGTCGCAGTCATCCAACGACACCTTTCCGACTGCGATGTATATTGCCGCAGCAACGGCGGTGAAAGAGCGGCTGATCCCGGCGGTGCAGTATCTGCATGACGCACTTGCCGCCAAGGCGAAGGAGTTTGAGTCCGTTGTCAAGATCGGGCGTACACATCTACAGGATGCAGTTCCGATGACGCTGGGGCAGGAGATTGGCGGATGGGCGAGCCTGCTGGCACGCGACATCGCGCGGTTGGAATCGACGCTGGATGGTCTCTATGAGCTGGCGATTGGCGGAACGGCCGTGGGCACGGGGCTGAACACGCATCCCGAGTTCGCGGACCGCGCGGCGGCGAAGATTGCCGAGTTGACAGGGCTTCCCTTCCGCTCGCACCCGAACAAGTTTGCGGCACTTTCGGCTCACGATGAGCTGGTGTTTGCCAGCGGCGCGCTCGTGACGCTCTCGGCGTCCATGATGAAGATCGCGAACGATGTTCGCTGGCTGAGCTCGGGACCACGCTGCGGTATTGGCGAGCTGATCATTCCGGAAAACGAGCCCGGAAGCTCGATCATGCCCGGCAAGGTGAACCCGACGCAGAGCGAGGCCATGACCATGGTGGCGGTGCAGGTGCATGGCAACAACGCGGCGATTGCGTTCGGTGGCAGCCAGGGCAACTTCGAACTCAATGTCTTCAAGCCGGTGATGATCTACAACTTCATGCACTCGGTGCGGCTGTTGACCGACACGTCGCACATGTTTGTCGAGTTCTGCGTTCAGGGCATGGAGGCCAATCTCCAGCGCATTAACGAGTACGTGGAGAAGTGCCTGATGCTGGTTACAGCGCTCAACCAGCACATTGGCTACGACAAGGCCGCCAAGCTGGCCAAGACCGCGCATCACAAGGGGCTGTCGCTGCGCGAGGCCAATCGCGAACTTGGCTACCTGACCGAAGAGGAGTTCGATCGCTACATGCGGCCCGAGAAGATGACCAGCGCGCAAGGCTGATCGGGCAAGCCACACGAAGAGTTCCCCGGCGGTCGCAACGTTGCGGCCGCCTTTTTGTTGTTCACCTCGATGCCTGGCGTGGTGACTATGCGAATTTTTGGCTTGCGCGGCGATCCCGTTGAAGCGGTCGCGCTAAAATGATCCAACCCCACATGCTCATGGCTGCACGACGACCCAGACTCGCCGCCATCGCCCTCCCGGCAATTCTGCTGCTAGCGTCCGCGCCCGGGCTCGATGCTGCCGCAGCGCCTGCTACCCCGACGCCCAGCCATCACGAGGTGCTGCAGTCGCCGGCAGGCATCACCGAAGTCGGCCTGCTCGACGGCGCCGCTTATCGCATCGACATACCGGTCCACTGGAACCGCTCGCTGGTGGTTTTTTATCACGGGTATGCGCTCCAGCCGGTCAGCTTTCACATTGCCGCGCGCCTGACCGGCCAGGAGCAACCGTTCTTCGAGCGGCATTACGCCGTCATTCAAAGCGCTTTCTCGAGGACCGGATGGGCGCTGGAGCAGGCCTATCCGGAGACCGACGCGCTGCGACGCTACTTCATCAAGAAATATGGGCAGCCCAACGAGACTTACGTCGCCGGCGGCTCGATGGGCGGCCAACTGGTGGCGGTCACCCTGGAGATCAATCCCAAGCCCTACTTGGGCGGGCTCGACCTGTGCGGCTCGGTCGGCCCAACGTATGTGAACTTCGATCACCGCTTTGCCATGCGCGCCGCGTTCGACTACTACTTTCCAGGGGTCATGCCGCCGCTGGTGCCGGTCCCGGCCAGCTTCGAGGACACGATCGCCGACCGCGACAAGGTGTACGAGGCGCTGCGTGCGGATCCTGCCGCCGCGACCGCCATGCGCAATCTGACCGGCCTGCACACGGACGCGAACCTGGCGCACGATATTGCGTACTGGACGTTTATCGTCAAAGACCTGCAGCAGCGCGCGGGCGGCAACCCCTTTGATAACAGGAATTTTGTCTACAACGGCACCAGTCCGAGCAGCGCGGGCGAGGATTTCGAGCTAAACGCCAAGGTGAGGCGCTACGCCGCGTCCCCCCAGGCGCGCGCCTACCTGTTGCGCCACTACACGCCGACCGGCCGGCTGGGCCGCCCCATGCTGGCCCTGCACACAATTTACGATCCCATCGTGCAGCTGAGCCAGCTTGAGCTGTACGAGGACGAGGTCCAGGTTGCGGGGGCAGAACAGAATCTGGTGCAGCAGGTCGTCGACCGGGAGGGCCACTGCGACTTCACCCAGGGCGAAATCGGCGATGCCTTCGACGAGATGGTCCGCTGGGCAAAGGGTGGACCGCGGCCGACCCCCGGGGTAATTAAGCCCTGAGCGGTCGTGCTCCACATGCGGCGTTCTGCCGCTGCCAGAACCGACGTTACGCTCGCGACACCCCTTCACGACAGTGCCGTATGTGGCCCGTATAATAGAGTATGGAATTTGTGCGGCCGGAGACTTCGGACTCCAGCGCTCCCGAATCTCGCGCGCCCGCTCCCCCCGGCGCGACCCCAACCAGCGAAACCGGCATCGAGCTCGAAGCAGCGCTCCCCGCCATTCCGCATACTCAAGGTGTGTCCAAGGCCTCCGTGGCACTGGATGGATCCGCCGGCAAGCTTGCGCCGGTGTTTCCGAAGGCGCCACCGACGGGTCCAATTCCCTCCTCCGACCGCGCGGATTTAGAGACGCGCTTCGAGCATCTGATCGAGACGGTGAAAGCCAATCGTCCCGCCGACGACCTCGACCTCATCCGCTCTGCGTGGGCCTTTTCCATCCAGAAACACGAAGGCCAGCGCCGAGCCTCGGGCGAGGCCTACATCGGCCATCCGCTGGAGGTCGCGCAGGTCCTTGCCGAGCTCAAGATGGACGCGACAGCCATCGCTGCCGGCCTGCTGCACGATGCCGTAGAAGATACCGACGTTACCGCCAGCGATATCGCCAAGCGCTTCGGCGAGCAGGTCGCGCACATCGTTGAAGGCGTTACCAAGCTCGACAAGATCAAGTTTGCGAACCGCGAAGACCACCAGGCCGAGAACATCCGCAAGATGCTGCTGGCCATGGTCACGGACCTGCGCGTGGTCATCATCAAGCTCGCCGACCGGCTGCACAACATGCGCACGCTCGAGCACCTGAACCCTGAGAAACAGCGCCGCATCGCGCGCGAGACGCTCGACGTGTATGCACCGCTGGCACATCGTCTCGGCATGGGTAAACTGCGCGGCGAACTCGAAGACCTCGCGTTTCGCTACATCGATCCCTTCACCTACACGCAGCTCTCTTCCGAAGTTGATTCTCTGCGCGGCGAGGGCGAAGCGTTTCTGCAGCGCATCGTCGGCACGCTCGAGACGAAGTTTAAAGAGGTTGGCGTCACGGCGCGGGTCGAGTCGCGCATCAAGCGGCTTTTTTCAATTCAGCAGAAACTCGTCGCCCACAGCATCCCGGTCGAGCAAGTCTATGACCTCTTCGCCGTACGCGTGATCACCGAAACCGAGTCCGACTGCTACGCCGTACTCGGCCTGCTGCACAGCATGTGGCGTCCTGTGCCCGGCCGCTTCAAAGACTTCATCGCGATGCCGCGGCCTAACCTTTACCAGTCGCTGCACACCACGCTCATCGCCGAAGGCGGGCACCAGTTTGAGGTGCAGATCCGCACCGAGGACATGCACCGCGTCGCCGAAGAGGGCATCGCCGCGCACTGGAAGTACAAGGCCACCGACAACGTCAGCGCAAAGGACGAGCAGCGCCTGGCTTGGGTGCGGCAGCTGATGGAATGGCAGCGCGAGATGACCGATCCCAACGAATTCATGTCGACGTTGCGCATCGACCTGTATCCGGAGGAGGTCTATACCTTCACGCCCAAGGGCAAAGTCATCGTGCTGCCCAAGGACGCGAGCCCGATCGACTTCGCGTATGCGATTCACACGGACGTCGGCCATGCAACCATCGGTGCCAAGGTCAATGGCCGCATCGTTCCGCTGCGCACGCGGCTGCGCAATGGCGACATCGTTGAAGTCACCACGCAGGCCGGCCATGCGCCTTCGCGCGACTGGCTGAGCTTTACGAAGAGCTCGCGCGCACGCAACAAGATCAAGCACTGGCTCAATGAGAACCAGCGCGCGCGCGCCGTTGAGATCGGCAACAAGCTGCTGCAGCGCGAGGCTCGCAAGTACAAGCTCTCGCTGGAGAAGTTCAAGAACGCCGACTACGAGCGCATCGCCGCCGAGTACGGCCTCAGTGAAGTGGACGATCTGCTGGCCGGCATCGGGTTCGGCAAGTTCTCGGCGCGCCAGGTGCTAAATAAGCTTGAGCCGGGAAGCACCATGCCGGTGGAGAGTGCCGCCACCGAACCTGGCACGACCGGCAACACGCTCGCGCACATGTCGGAGGCAGTCAAGCGAGTCTTCTTCGGCAAAGGCTCGGACTCGCTGCAGGTGGAAGGCCAGGACGATCTGCTGGTCTATCGCGCTCGATGTTGCAACCCGATTCGCGGCGAGGAGATCATTGGCTACGTGACGCGCGGCAAGGGCGTTGCGGTCCATGCCCGCAGCTGTCCCAACGTGCAGAACCTGCTCTACGAGGCCGATCGCCGCATCGATGTAGCCTGGGCCGAGAACCCGAGCAACACCTCACCCGGCGCTCCCAAGCCCACTACGTACCCGGTCAAGCTGGTGATCCTTGTCGATGATCGATCCGGCCTGCTCAAGGAGTTCGCCGCCATCATCTCTGAGGACGGCACGAATATCAAGTCTGTTGAGACGCGACCGGCCGACGACGAGGCCGTGTACGTCGACTTCGTGATCGAGACCCTTGACCTGCGGCACCTCACGCGGCTCACGCAGAATCTGCGCAAGGTGCCCGGCGTGCGCGATGTGCATCGCGTGCAGAAGGTCTAGCTCAGCAACTCCATCCGCTTCGCCGTTGCCGTCAAAATTTCCAGCGCCTTATCGATCTGCGCTTGCGTGTGCTCGCTGGTCATGATGCAGCGTACGCGCGCCTTGCCTTCGGGGACCGTCGGGAACGCGATGCCGGTCGCCATCACACCCTGCTCGAAGACAGCGCGGCTGAATTCCATTGTCTTTCGGCCATCGCCGATGATGATGGGCGTGATCGGCGTCTCGCTCTTCGGAGTTGTCCGGCCGCCGATGTCGAAACCGGCGTGGGTCAGTTGCTCCTGAAAATAATGGGTGTTCGACCACAGCCGCTCGATACGGTCCGGCTCATTCTCGAGAATGTCGAAGGCAGCGATGCAGCTCGCGGCAACGCTGGGCGGATGGGAGGTCGAGAACAGGAACGGCCGCGCGCGATGGTAAAGATAGTCGATGAGATCGCGCGAGCCGCACACATACCCGCCTAGCGCGCCAATCGCTTTCGAGAGCGTGCCGACCTGCACATCCACGCGCTGTGTGCAGCCAAAGTGGTCCACGCTGCCGCGGCCGTTGCGACCCAGCACACCGCTTGCGTGCGCGTCGTCCACCATCATGATCGCGCCGTATTTCTCGCACAGATAGGCGAGCGATCCTACCGGACCAATGTCGCCATCCATCGAAAACACGCCGTCGGTGATCACGAGCTTGTGCCCGGGCTCATGTTGAATTTCCTTCAACAGGTCTTCGGCGTGTTCGACATCCTTGTGCCGGAAGACCTTGATCTTCGCGCGAGAGAGCCGCGCTCCATCGATGATGCTGGCGTGATTCAACTCATCGGAGAGAATGAAATCTTCTTTGCCCAGGATGCTCGACACGGTTCCCGCATTCGCCGTAAACCCTGACTGAAATACGACGCACGCTTCCACGCCCTTGAACCGCGCAATCTTTTCTTCGAGCTCGATATGAATGCGCATCGTGCCGGCGATGGTGCGCACGGCTCCTGAGCCAACGCCGTACTTCTCGATCGCAGCCGTCGCGGCCTCGCGCAGCTTGGGGTGATCGCACAGGCCAAGGTAGTTGTTCGAGGCCAGGTTGATGACCTCGCGGCCATCATAGTGGCACACCGGAGCCTGCGCGTCGTCGAGCACACGGAGCTTAAAGTAGGTGCCTTGATTTCGCAGAGCTTCCAACTGCGCGCTTAGGTGCGCCAGTTGCGGGCGCTTCGACGATGTCTCTTCGAGAAGGGTTGTCGCGATACTCATAATGTCTCGATGTTAAACCTTTCTTCTCCTTTAGGCAGCACGCTCGGCAGGAAAGGGCATCCTACCTAACATGCAAGATCGTGGCGTTAGCCCTTCTTCGCAAGCCATGCGCATGCATGGAAGGAGATCTATGACCATCCGTAGGACGTTTCGCGCAATTCTCAGCGGCTCTGCAATCCTGACCCTCGCGTTGGTTGTGGGCTGCGCAAGCAAGGTGAACCGGGCGGTCGATCAGGCGAAGTCGCAGGCGACCTCCACCAATACGCCGCAACAGGTTCAGTACGTTGACGGCGACGGCAACACGATCACCAAGACCGTGCAGCCACCCGCGGCGCAGGGCCAGCAGCCTGCGGTGTCGACGCTGACCACGCCACCGCCGCCCGGACCCAAGCCTCACAGCACGGACCCGGTGATTACGCCGCTGAACTCTGCAGCACAGGGACCTGCGCAGCTGGATAGCAATGGTCAGCCGTACAACAATGGTCAGCCAGGATACGCGGGTGGAGGCCAACCGGGCCCGGCGCAGGGTGGCCAGCCGAACCAGCCTCCGCAGGTTTCGATCCAGATCCCCGCGGGCACGGAACTTGCCATTCGCATCGACCAGCGTATCAGTGTGAAATCCAGCCACGCCGGCGAGCACTTCAACGGGAACGTCGTGGAACCCATCCTGAGCAATGGCACGGTGGTGGTACCACAAGGGACGCCGGTCGCGGGGCGAATCGATGAGGCTCATCGCCGCGGCCATTTCAAGGGCCGGTCGATTCTGGAGTTGCGGCTGACCTCTATGACGCTTAACGGTTATGAGTACCCGCTCGACACGCGCGATAATGTGCAGACCAAGAAGGGCAAGGGACGTCGCTCCGCAGGCATCATCGGCGGTATGACGGGCGCTGGCATGCTGATTGGCGGGCTCGCCACTGGCGGTGTTGGACTAGCCATCGGCGCTGCGGCCGGTGCCGGATCGGGTACTGCCATCGCCGGTCTCACGGGCAATCGCGACCTCGACATCCCGGCCGAGTCGATCGTGCACTTCCGGCTCTCCGATCCGCTCATTGTGCAGAACCCTTAAGTTTGCCCCACGTGCCAAGACGGCCCATCTCGCGATGGGCCGTTTTGTGTTTCCTGCGGCGCACGCTGCAACTTGCGCGCCTCCCATTCGTCCAATCTCCCAGATACGCGCACCCGCTACACTGGACATGGAACGTCATCTGCAACGTCTGCTCTGCCCGCACACCATGAAGCCTGTCACCACCATTCTCTGTTCCCTCGCGCTGCTCGCGGCGCCGTTCGTGCACGCGCAGAGCACGGCGCCCGGCACGCAATCACCCTCCGAAGCCAATCCCCAGACAGCCTCGATCACGGTCAGGTCCAACCTGGTCATCGTTCCTGCGCTGGTGCGGACCAAGTCTGGCGAGCTCGTCTACACGCTCAAGGCCGATGACTTCATCCTTACCGACAACGGCGTCGTCCAGAAGCTGCGGCTTGAACAGGACACCGGCAGCGAGCCGCTGGCGATGGTTATCATCGCACAGACAGGTGGAGATGCTTCCGCGCATCTCGATCAGTATCAGCATCTCGGTCCGATGCTCGACAACATGCTCGGCGGCGTCGATCATCGCGTCGCCGTGGTTGGCTTCGACAGCACGCCCATCCTGCTGCACGGCTTCACGTCCAACCTCGACTTCATCAGCCACTCACTCGACATCCTCGACCCCGGCGACAACCACGCCGCTGTGCTCGATGCGATTGTGTACGCGGTGAACCTGCTTCGCCAGCAACCCACCACGTACCGCCGCGCCATTCTTCTGCTCTCGCAAACCACGGACAGCGGGTCCCACGTAACAGAGCTGGACGCGCTGCATGCGATCAGCGACACCAACACGGTCATGTATAGCGTCGGCTTTCACACCACGGGGACGGAGTCAAGGAAGGAAGCCGCAAAGTTCAATGACGATACGCCCGGGCCGCAACACGGCTGCTTCAGCCGCGATATGGGCACAGACGCTGATGGGAACAAGATTCAGCCCACCGAGAGCGCCGGCTCGCAGGATTTGAACTGCGTGGAAGAACTTCTGCCGCCGCTGCGCCTCGCCCATATTGCCGAGATCGCTGCGCGCAACGCGCTGCGCAAGAACATCTCTGAATCAGTCGCGCATCTCACTGGCGGCGAATCGTTCAACTTCAAGAACGTGAAGACGCTTGATCGCGATCTATTTACGATCGCCAACCACATTCCCAATCGCTATGTGCTGAGCTTCGTGCCGACCTCCCCTACGCCGGGCTTCCACTCGATCGTACTCAAGCTGCGCGACGAATCGAAGCTCTCCGTCGAAGCGCGCAATGGCTACTGGGTGAACGCCGACGACGGCTCAGCGACGCCGCAACCCTGAGTCGCGTGAACCTCACTGTTCGGAAAATTTATGGATCAATCGGCGGTCGCGCTTGGTCGGCCGGCGCGACGGCGCGGGCTGGGACGCAAACATCGCTTTGCGCTCCTCGGCAGCCTTTGCCCGCGCCTGCTTGCTGTCTTCGGTCTCACGATAGAGTGCCTGCGCAACCGCGGCGGGACCGCGCACTTCGCTGAGCGTCAGCACCTCAATCACGAAGTCGCCGGCCTCGTTGCGCACCTGCAGCATATCGCCGACACGCACCTCACGCGCAGCCTTTGCGATTACTCCGTTCGATTGCACGCGCCCCAACTCGCAAGCCTTCGACGCCAGCGCACGCGTCTTGAAAAATCTCGCTGCCCATAACCATTTGTCGATGCGTACACCGTTCACTTGAGCTTCCCTCCTTCGATCAGGCTACGCGACCACTCCAGCGCGTCTTCCTGTACGGCAGCCTCGTCGCCAAAACCTTCGAGCCAGCGCATCGACTCTACTCTGCGAAACCACGTGCCCTGCCGCTTCGCGTAGTTGCGATGTCCCTGCTGCGCGGCCGCAACTGCTGCATCCAGTGTGCTCTCGCCACGCAGGACCGCCATGGCTTGCGCGTAGCCGAGCGCGCCGAGAGCGCGGCAATCGTCGCCGTATCGTTCCCGCAGCATCTGGGTTTCAGCGAGCAATCCGCGCTCAAACATCGCTGCGGCGCGGTCATTGATGCGCGCGTAGAGCCGTTCGCGCATCGGCTTCGACGTCGTCGGCGCAAGGCCCATCTGCAGCACGCGATAGCCGCGCAACGCATCACGCCCTGCCTGCCATTGCTCGGTCTGCGGCTGCCGCGCGGCCAACGTTACTTCGATGCTGCGAATCAGCTTTGGAACATCGTTGGCATGAATAAGCATTGCTGCCTGGGGATCGAGGCGCTGCAGCACGCGATGCAGCCATCCGGATCCACGCTGGTCTACGCGCCTACGCAGCCGATCGCGCAACACGTCGTTGCGCTTCGGCGCCGGGGCCAGGCCTTCCAGCAACGCACGCAGATACAGCCCGGTCCCACCGGCAACGATTGGAATGCGACCCCGTTCACGAATGCCTGCGATAGCCTCGCGCGCGTGGCGTGCATAGTCGCCGGCGGTGCAGGCTTCGTCGGGCCAGTGGAGATCGATGCAATGATGCGGAACGCGCTGCCGCTCTGCGAGGGTTGGCTTCGCCGTGCCAATCTCCATGAGCCGATAGACGGCGACCGAGTCGCAGCTGACGATCTCGCCGCCGAGCTCCCCTACCAGGCGCAGCGCCAATGCAGTCTTTCCGCTCGCAGTCGGGCCGGCCACCACCAGCAGCGGATACTCGTTCTGTCCGCTCTCAAGCATCACGCCATCCTCTTCTTCCTGTCAACGCGAAGCTAACCCGCCCTACGCGCAGTAGCTCGCCGTGCGCGGAGCACTTAGGGTCGCCACCAGCCGAGCACAAAGACTCGGTCGAGACCCGCGCGCGCTATGCTTCCCACCAGCAACACAACGGCCAGCAGGATCAACCCGCGCATCACGCTGCGGCGCTCAGTCTTTTCTCTGTCGTTGCGATAGCGCGCAAATTCCAGACGATCACGCTTGAGGGCAGGCGTCTGCGCTGGTAGCTGGGGGGAAGTTGCACGATGCTCGTTCACGCGGTCTGAGGCTTGCATCGTCATTGCCCCGCGTCTGGATCCACATTCACCAGGTAATGAATTCGCAGCTCGAGGTTCGGCCCGTGGAACTGCTTGGGCAGCGGTGGGAACTGTCCGACGCCGGTGATCGATCCCCACGCCGCTTTGTCCAGCGCAACGTCATGGGTCGATCCATCCAGGTGCATCGCCGCAACCGTGCCATCCGGATTGATCGTAAAGCGGACCTGCGTGGTACCGCGCTTGTTGAGCGGCGGACGCGCCTCCTCTGGCAGAAGCGGAATCCACTGTGCGTAGATCAGGCGAATGATGCGCTGCAGATACGGCTGGAAATTCACGCCCTGCGTATCCGAGAGGATTTCGGCGCCGGAGCCCACTCCGGTGCCGCGATTGCTTCCCCTGATCCCCACGCTGCGATCGTCGCCCGCGCTTTGCGAACCTTGCATCGCCTGCTGCATGTCGTCGTTAGGGGTCCGCCCGGTGTTGAAGTTCGGCCGGGTCGATGGTTGCGGCGTAGGTGCCTCCGGCTCCGCGGAACGGGGGGCAGGCCTGGGCGCGGAGGGCAGCGGCAACGCCGGTGATGGAACCGGCGGGGCGGGCTGCGTCATCACTGGCGGTGGAGTCTTCTCTGTGGGCGCGGGTGCCGCGGTTGGTGCAGGTGCCGGCGGCGCAGCGGTCGGCCTCGGCGTCATTTCTTTCACCTTGGCGATTGTTCCCCGGTCGATCTTCGGCGCGGGAGCAGTCACATGGTGCCGCAGAACCGGCGCATTCAATTGCACGACTTCCTGCTGGTGCAGCGCGTCTGCCGGCGTGATCAGTTGCGGAGAGTGCCACAAATACCTCGGCCCATAGAACAGGACCCAGGCGATCGCGAGCCAGACAAACAGGGAAATATAGATGGACTCGCGGAACCGGCCTCTCGCGCGCTCATCCTCAATCGTGTCCAGCAGCTTGATGAGCTCATGCTCTTCCAGGTGGCCGTAGCGATTGGTGCGAATGATGTGGACGGGCGCGGCGACCGTGCGGCTCGATCCCTCGTGCGGGACCACGGATAGGGGAGCACCGTGCGCCGGCGATTCGGGTCTCGAAATCTCAGCATCGGAGAAATCCGAGGCGCCGGACTTTTGGGCGCCAGAATCCTGGCCGCCGGGTTCTTGCGGTGCTTCAGGCTGCATCCCGGGACGCTCTGGATCGATCTGTGGGGGTGTTGTCTGCATTAGGTCGCTAGTCTGTGACGGATGTGACCCAGTGAAGGTTGCGTACGCCGGGACAAATCGCCAGACTAAAAAGACGCTGGCCCTACTATTTTCTCATCTCCAGCGCGATTCCGCGCATCCGCATCTATTCTTGACCTATGTCGTCCACCACAAGCCTCGCTGGCCGCACCGCCATCGTCCTGACCATCAGCGACCGCTGCTTTGCCGGCACCCAGAAGGACCTCTCCGGCCCCGCCCTCGTCCGCATCCTGACCGCCGCGGGCGCGGAGATCGTCGAAGCCGTCACGCTTCCGGATGAGCTCGATCAGCTTACCGCCGCGCTTCGTTCCGCTGCTTCGCGCGCCAGCCTCATCTTGACTACCGGGGGCACCGGCCTGGCTCCGCGCGACATCACGCCTGAAGCCACCCTCGCCGTCTCCACCCGGATTGTTCCCGGCCTCGCCGAGCTGATTCGCCAGGACGGCGCCCGGCAGACGCCCTTTGCCGCCCTTGGCCGCGGCGTCTGCGTCACCTACGCTAACTCCCTTATTCTCAACCTGCCCGGCAGTCCCAACGGCGCGGAAAGCTCCCTGCGCGCCGTCGTTTCCCTGCTTCCCCACGCCCTCGATCTTCTCGCCGGCCGCACCGAGCATGCGGCGCAGCGGTAGAATCACCCACCGCGGCGGTAGAATGTAGATTCCGTGATCATTGGCCCCATCGCTCTCCTGCATAAGTTTTCTGCCGTCCTTCTAGCCGTCCTCAAGCCCCTCGGGATCTGGGGTGTTGGCGGTCTGGCGCTCATTGACTCCGCGCTCATCCCCATTCCCGGCGGCATCGACGGGATACTCACCTTTTATGTAGTGGCGAACCCCAAACTCTGTTTGGTGTACTGCCTGATCGGCGCGGCGGCGGCGGCAATCGGCTCGCTCGTTCCCTTTTATATTGGGCGCGCGGGCGGCGAACTCTTCTTGATGAAGCGCATCAACCGCGAGCGCTACGAACAGCTGCGCGACCGCTTCGAGCGCCAGGAGTTCCTTGCTATCCTGATTCCCTCGATGGGCCCCCCTCCCACGCCGCTCAAACTTTTCCAGTTCGCTGCAGGCGTCTTTGAGATGAGGCTGATGCCATTTCTTCTGGCGACATTTGCTGGGAAATTTGCGCAGTTCCTGATCTGGTCGCTGCTCGTCATCTGGTTCGGTCCCACGATCATGCATTCCGCCCGCCACGTCCTCCACCAACACTCGAACATCCTGATGGGTGTTGGGGGCGTGGGGCTACTCGTCCTTGGCATCTTCGTCGTTCGCCGTGTGTTCGACCGCCGCAAGGGCTTGTCGCTTCCCGTCGAAGAGTAGCCACTTTCCATCACGCAACAAAGGCCGCGCATCGAGCGCGGCCTTCGTCTTGGCTCAAATCTATAGGGCGCTAAATTGTCTCGGGCGTTGACCGCATGCTCTCCGCCAGCCGCTTCGCCAATACAGGCAGACCGAAGAACGCTGTCGCAAACAATCCCGTGGACAGCAGGTCATTGCCATAGAACGGCAGCGCTGCAACATAGCATGCAGCCAACCCGCTCAGGGTATGCGGATACATCGCCGCAGTTCCGAACGACGCGCTGTTGGCCCACATCGCGAAGTTGCTCAGCAGGAAGAAACTCGTAGCCGAAGCCAGCACGCTGCCAGCAACGCGCAGCGCCGTTACCTTGCGCAGAAGCGTGCTGCCAAGCAAACACACCGCCGCATACCACGCCCACGTCACAACGTACCCGCGCAAGTGAAACGCGTAGCCGTACACCTTGGTCGTCAGGTAAACATCCATCAGCGCCATGACGGCAACGGCCAGCACAGTCTGCCAGCGCGGTCTCCGCGAGCCGAAAAACAACAGCCCGGCGCCAACCGCCGTGAAGTTGAACGCCATGTTATGGAAGATGTGCGGCAGAAGGCGGCTCAACGCAGCGAGCACGAGTACGAGAATGGCAAGCATAATGGTCAGGCCTTCAAAGTGGGGTTCGCGGCATGACTGCCGCTACTCGATTGTAGCCTGTGTAGCGCGCTCCCTCGTCAAAAAGACTTTCACGCTATCAACAAGCGGGCCGCCCGGCGATGGAGTCCAGGCCATGTCACGACCTACGGTTCGGCGCGGCCGTCCATCGTCTGACGCACCACGTGGCCTGCCGCGTCCAGTTCCACCGTCCCTGTCAGTGGTTGCCGTCCTGTCTCTCCCAACCGGCCACCGAGAAATCGCGGATCACGAAACGTCACCACGGTCGCTGCTGTACCGGGCTCTTCGCCATTTGTCGCGAGGTCACTATCCGCCTTCGTCACTTCGACAAACGGCATCGGCGACCAGTCCATGTACGCGCGCCCTAGTTTGCTTCGCTCGGCAGCCAACACCGCGGGGCTTCGATCGGGTTTTGGATACGTTGTCTCGCCGGTCGTGAGCGTCCCGCCATAGGTATCGATCTCCGCCAGTCGGTAGACCGGCCCGAAGTCCATCACCGCCGACCAGCGAAAAGGGCTCAGCAGATCAGGGTTCGCCAAGGCTGCACGCACCGGCAAAAAAGTCGGGACGTAGGCGGCGTCCGTATCCGGCGGCTGAGTTGTGTCCGTCGCACTCGCCGGCGCCGGCGCGACCATGCTCTGCGTCATCGCCATCTGCATCGCGCGCCCATGCTCCACCGCGCGCAGACCCCACCATCCCGCAATGCCCACCAACGCGGCGATTGCCCAGCCTCGTCCCTTGAATGGCTGATTCTTCGCCCCCACCTCTGCGTTCACCAAGCCGAACAGCAACGGCAGAATCAGTGCGCCCAGTAGCAGTACAAGCATCAGCGGATCAACGATGAACACGATCGACGCGGCGTACCAGCGGTCATTGAAGGGAAAGAAAGGACGCAGCCCGTAGTTGTTGGTGTAATCCAGCAGCAGGTGGCTGAGCAGCGCCACCAGCGCCAGGGCGTACAACACACCCCAGCGTATGGGCGCAACGGTCAGCGGCTTCGGCTTGGCGCCTGGATGAGAGGGTGGTTGCACGTTCGCGCGGTGTACCCTCCATCGATGCCACGCATACACCCCCGCAACAATCAGGGCCGCCTCGAAAGGCAGCCCCAGAAAGGTATGCGTGATGCCGCGATGATGCTGAAATCCCTCGATCGGTCCGCGCAGACTCCACAAGGTGTCGATGTCGGGAAACTCGGCCGCCACGACCATCGTGAGCGTGGCATAGGCGGCTCGTCGATTCAGCCCGGTTCGCGAAAGACAAGCGCCGGTAAGAAAGTGCGTTACCGGCTCCATGCGTTGACTACCGTTGCATAGCGATCGAGTGAATGCCCATGGCCTGTTGCGTAGCCTGCGCTGCCTCAACCTCGCGCTCGGTACGCGCCGCGTGCTCCTGCTCGATCTCGCGCTCACGGGCTCGCTTCGAACCAGCCGTGAAGGCGGTCATCTCGGCAGGTGCCAGCATCTCCGGCTTGAACCCGGCGATGGCCACAAAACCCGGCTCATCCCCAAGCGCCTCCGAGATGCGATTCCAAAGGAAGAATGGCGAAGTCGTCGGCAGCAGAATCATCTTGCGTTCTGGCTGCGGCATCGCGAAGTACGTTCCCCACGTCAGCAGAGCCACGCAACTACCCAGCGTGCTGAAGACAAACACAGGCGAATAAACCGTTGGGCCTCCGCCTACGGTCCATGCAGCCTCGACCAGGCTCACCGTCGCAAATACCCCGAGTCCAAGGGTCACGCCAAAAATGTGGCTTCTGTAGGTGAGACCCAGATACCGTGTAGAGAAACAAACGAACAGCAGGAGGCAAAGGATCAAAATACTGATGCCTTGCTGAACTTGGCTAGTCAGAGTTGCCATCGTGTAAGCACCTGCTGTGTGCGGCCCCAGCGCCAACACAACAGACAGAGCGAGAGAAACCCCACCGACCCACCGAAAAACAATTTTGCCCGCGCGGTGCAATCCCTCTAGCGGCTTCATTGCCTGGCGGAAGACACTGTAGATCACCAGCAACAACAGAGCAACCTCAATGCAAGAAATCACCAAGTGCGAGTAAAAGTAGACCTCGTACGCAAGGACCTTGGAGATCCCGAGGTATTTGCGGAAGAAAAGAATAGGGATCGAAACGATATCTTCGGCACAGCAAAAAGCAAGGAACGCCACAAGAGCGGGGAACTCACGCAACAAACGCTTTCGCGTCATCACGCAGAGAACTCCGACGGTGATAACGAGATCTGCAAAGATGGAATATTCCAGCAGCAGCTTGGTATCCATGGCTAACGCCTCCGGTGCGCGATAGGGATATCGTACACAGGAGGCGTCGGGTTTGCACCATCTAATTTGCTAATTTTAGGGAGTTTGCTTGAAATTAATCCAAGCCGCAGGTGCTGCCCGGCGAACACATCGTGCTCGGGGTATTCACAATAGCGGGGTGTGCCACAACAACCTTCGCCTGGTTAGCGCGGGCCATAGACGCCGAGTAGGAGGAGGCCGTGAAACCGGCGACTGCGAGGGCGACGACGAAGGTGCGGATGGCGAGGTTTTTCATGAGCGTATTTCTCCTTGGCAGTAATGAAAATAA
>JBEKFF010000044.1:0-19855 GCA_050013455.1 Acidobacteriaceae bacterium
CTAGTGCGATTCTGGGCGAGTCTTCGGCGATTCAGAAGCTATCTGGCTCCGGCTGGACCGACCGGTTGAGCCCGCCGGCGCTTTCGGAAACTACGATTCCGAGAGTCCCTCCGGGTGGATTGAACCCCACCTTGGGTGTATTCCTCGGTTATATAGTCTGCAATTTCGCCGAATTTGATTGGCGCAGCGCGGATGTTCTCCGGCATTTTGAAGCCAACACGACGATCGTTACGGCGCTTATGCAGGAGAGAGACCGCATCACTCTTACGTCCCACCTTTTCCCGATGCAATTTGTCGTCATGATCCCTATAACGAATCCACCGGATGCCGCTCCCCGGCAAACGCTCCCAAAGTCCTCGTGCATGTGGGGCCTATTCTTTTCGCGGCATAACGCTCTCCAGTGATCCTTCTGCGACACCTGTATAAACAAAGCATCACCCGAAGTATCACCGGCCTGCTTGGAAAGGATCTCGCGGTCACTTCTAAGCCTATAAACTATTGATTCTATGGTGCCCGGAGGGGGACTTGAACCCCCACGACCGGTTAAGGTCTGCGGATTTTAAGTCCGCTGTGTCTGCCGATTTCACCATCCGGGCGTTGCATTCTTCCCCTATCGTATCTCGTTCCAAGCCAACATGTACTTCACTGGAACCATCATCCCCCTGCATACGTATCTGCTCAAAGCCAAGGCACTTCGAGCGACCTACGACCATGCCCATCTTTGAGATCTTCAAGCAAACTATCTCCGCTCTGTGGGCCACCAAGCTTCGCAGCTTCCTCACGATGTTTGGAATCATCTGGGGTATCAGCTCGGTCATTTTATTGGTGGGGCTCGGGATCGGCTTCGGCATTGATCAACGCAACCATCTGAAGACGATCGGTACTGACATTGCGATTTGCTTTGGCGGTAAAACAGCGATGCCCTACGGCGGGTATGCGGCCGGCCGGGACGTCACACTGACCATCGATGACGCGATCGCCATTCGAGACGGAGCGCCGCTGGTGAGGCACGTCTCGCCGGAACTCCGCCGGACCGTGAGCGAAGTGAGTCGATGGAACGCCGCCAGCCGTGCGGTTCGCGGAGTTTGGCCAGCCTACCAGGACTTTCGCTCGCTGCATGTAGAGCAGGGCCGGCTGATGAGTGATGACGATGAAGACAAAGGCATGCGTGTCGTCATCCTTGGCGCAGAATCCAATCGTCAACTTTTCCCGGGCAAGCCTGCGATTGGCGAGCCGCTCTCGATCAACGGATATCCGTACATCGTCATTGGCGTCCTCGCGAGTAAGCAACAGAATGGCAGCTACGGGTCAGGCCCCGATAATTCCCAGCTCTTCGTTCCCTACTCGGCGATGGAGCGCGACTTTCCTCCCGATGATAAAGGTGATTTCCCCGGGATTGTCAGCAACATCGTCGTGCAACCGGTTTCTGCGGATGTGCACGTCGCCGCGCTGCATGAGGTTCGTCAGATTATTGCCGATCGGCATCACTTCGATCCCAAAGATACCGACGCAGTCTGGGTGTGGGACACGCTTGAAGGGGCTCAGTTCACGGACAACATTTTTCGCGCCATGACGATTTTCTTTGCCGCCGTCGCTCTGCTTACTCTTGCACTGGGTGGCATCGGCGTAATGAATATCATGTTGGTTGCTGTCTCCGAGCGAACACGGGAGATCGGCGTACGTAAAGCACTTGGAGCGACGGCAGTTGATATTCGGCGCCAGTTTCTCGTCGAGTCCGCCATCATCACGCTCGTAAGTGGTGCTCTTGGCCTGCTGGTCGGAGTCGGCATTATCGTGTCCTTACGCCTGCTTCCTCTCCCGGAATTCCTTCCCCACCCGGTTCTTTCAGCGACTGCGATTATCTCTTCGCTCGTCACGCTTGCAATTATCACGGTGACCGCAGGCACCTATCCTGCTCTGCGGGCCGCGAACCTTACACCTATCGAGTGCCTCCGCACTGACTAGCCAAGGAGCCTTTCTATGAATCTGCGTGAAGCCCTTACCGAGTCCGTCGAGTCTCTGCGACGCAATCGCCTGCGCTCTGGACTGACGATGCTTGGCATTGTTTGGGGACTGGTGACCGTAGTCCTTCTGCTCAGCTATGGCAAAGCCGTAAGCAACGCGGTAATGGAAGGGTTCCTGGGCTTTGGCAACGATGTCATCATGGTCTGGGGAGGGCAGACCTCCATGCAGGCAGGCGGCCAGCGCTCCGGACAGAAGGTCCATTTCAAAGATGGGGATATGGAAGCGGTACGCGATTCACTTCCCTTCCTCAGCGCAGTCTCGCGCGAAACGGATGACACCTTCAGCGTCAAGTACGGACCTAAAGTTGTAGCTATTTCCTCCAAAGCCGTTGATCTTCCCTACGGCCGGATGCGTCGGTTGGATATCGATCAGGGCAGGTACTTCGAAGCCGACGACTTCAGTCAGCATCGCCAGGTCATCATTTTCGGTGCGCACGCTGCGCAGAAGTTGTTCAATGGATTTCCACCCGTCGGCCAGGTCGTGCAGGTTGAGGGGCAACCCTTCACCATCATCGGTGTGCTTCGCAACAAGATTCAGGACTCCTCAAACAACGGCCCTGATAATGAAAATATCTTCGTGCCGTTTGAAACGATGCGTACTCTCCGCCAGCAGCGCGACCCCGATTCAATCGTCTTTCAGCCGTCGACCGCCGATCTGCACCTGCGCGCCTTGCAGGCGGTCCGCACCGTACTCGCCCAGCGGCATCATTTCAATCCCCTGGATGAAAAGGCCGTGGGCGCATGGGACACCATCGAGGATGGCAAACAGATGGTCGCCTTTTCCGTCGCCCTGCAGGTACTTCTCGGAATTATCGGCGCCATGACGCTCGCTGTCGGTGGCGTCGGGGTGATGAACATCATGCTCGTCTCTGTCACGGAACGCACCCGTGAAATCGGCCTGATGAAAGCACTTGGCGCTCGGCCGCGCGATATTCTCGCGCAATTCCTGCTTGAAAGCTTCGTCCTGACTTTTCTCGCGGGCGTAGCAGGAGTCATCGTGTCGATCGTGGCAACGTATCTGGTACCGCCCATGCCACTCTATTCTGCGATGTACAAGACGGCGAACCATGACGGAGACATCATCCTGCGCACTTCGTTTGGAATCATGCTCGCGTCCTTCATCATTCTCGGACTGGTCGGTGTCGTATCTGGTCTGCTGCCGGCAATTCGCGCCGCTAACATGGATCCCGTGGTAGCCCTTCGTCACGAGTAAGAGCGTGACCGGCGATGATTAGTGTTTCTCGTATACCGCACGATACATCTCACGATTTCGCACGATCGCCTGCACATACTCCCGCGTTTCGGTGTAGGGGATCGACTCTACCCACTCCGCAATATCTTTGTAGTTGTTCAATGACATCCACTGATGCACGGGAGTATCCCCGGCGTTATACGCAGCCAGGGCATAGTCGACCTGGCCGCCGTAACGATCAATTGATTTGCGAAGATCCTGTGTTCCCAATTGCAGGTTGATGGTCGGATCGAGCAGGTCATTTGTCTTGAAATGACGCTGGCCATCTTTCTTCGAAAGCTCTTTGCCAACGGAAGGAAGCAGTTGCATCAGCCCGTACGCATTCGCTCGACTCACCGCACCCGGATTGAACTCCGATTCCTGCCGAATGAGCGCAGCCACCAGATAGGGATCAAGGCCGTTGGCTCGCGCATCATTCTCAAGTGTGGGCCAGTAGGGTCGGGGGAGCAGCAGTTCCCAATACGCCATCGGCACGTCTTTGACCTGGAGGGAGAGGAACGGAATTTTGCTGCGTTTCATGGCTTGCAGTGCACGAGTATTTTCGCCAAAGCTCTGGTAGATCTGTGCCTCGGCAAACGCTCCCCATTCGCTAGACGTCTCGCTTAGCTGAATCTCTGGCCGGATGTATTCGTTCAGCGCCGCATTCGCTAACAGTCTTGCCTTGATCAGGTGAGGATCGTTCTCGGGCAGCACATCGGTGAGCTCAGGGTCATCGACCACAGGTACGGAGGCCAGGGCAGGCGCGGGGGGAACATCGGGGCGAGACCCGAGCTGCGCGATCCGGTCTCGCGCAAGGATCGCATAATAGGTGTTCACGTAACTCTTATTGAGCTGGTTATAGTAATTCAGCGCCTGCCCATAGTCATGCTCAACATCTTCATAGAGCCGGGCGCGCCAATAAAGAGCTCCCGGGATCTGACTGCCGGCCGGATACTGCGTGATTTGTTCGTCCATCAGGCGAGCGGCATCCGGATATCGCCGCTCGCGATAACACAGCCACGCCGCATGCCAATGCGAATTAGGGGCATAGCTGCTGTTCGGGAAATGTTGTACGAGTGCCAGATAGTCGTCGATCGCCTTCGCATCCTCCTGGCGAATCAAATACATGTTGCCGCCAGAATAAAGGGCCTCTTCCAGCCAGCGACTGTGAGGATACTGTGCCATCAACTGCTGCACGAAGGCATCATGCTGATCGGCATTTCCTGTATTCCGAGCCAACTCTGATTGGAGATACATCTTCAAAGCAGCGCTGTCATCTCCAGTCACTGGAAGATGTTCGACCTCCTGCCGACTGAGGTTTTTAAGGCGCAAATCGCAAACCGCCGCATAAATTTGCAAGGCATCGCGATCAGACTGACTCAGTTCGTTACTGCTTCGTTGCAAGGCACGATATTCATCCCCTGCCATCGCATACTGCTTCGCGTTGAACATCGCATCCGCATGTTGTTTGCGTTCCGCTGCAGACAGCGGCGCATTCATAAGCAGCAGTTGTGACTTCGCAGCTGCAGCTTCGGGACTTAGCGGATCGCCCAGATAGATGCCGCGATAGAGGCTGGAAGATTTTTGAAGATCGCCGCTCGCCTGGTACGCCTTGGCAAGAGTCAAACGGAAATCTACCTGATTCGCTACTGGACTTCCGGAGAGTGGCTGCAGAACCCGAAGAGCGCCATTCGCATCGTTGCTTGCGAGATAAGCATTCGCAAGAAGGATGGGTGCAGAACTCTCAAAAACGCTCTTTGGATAGTGATCGGAAAAGTGAGTCAGTAGCGGAATGGCATGTTGCGGACTGTTTCCCTGGACCGCTGCCTGCGCCTCCAGGTAGTTCGCGTAATCGGCCAGCGCAACATCATGGATGCTTGCTTGCCGGAACGCGTTCTCCGCATCGGTATAGCGACGATCGAGCATGTACGCGTGGCCGATCGCGAGCTCCGCTGAGGCGGCCGCCTCTCCCGGGTGCGACGCGGCATACGCGAGCACGCCAGCATACGCAGCCGGACTTCGATCCGACACTAACTGCTGGGCCATCGGCCGCAATTGTGCGGAGGCACTGAAGGCAATGTTCAGTCGCCGACTCTCCGCTGTCGGCTGCGGAAGATGATCAGCTCTCGTGGCCCCATGTCCGTGTACACGCCTGGACCGGGCGCTTGCTGATTCCGCCCTCTTCATGGATCGGTGATAGGGGGTGGAGCGGCCGTGGGACGCCGCTCGCGTCCCAGCCGTCCCCTGGGCTGCGGTGCTGCTTCCCTTCCCGGAAGCTTTGCTTCGTTCCTGTGTCGCGGGTGTCGTCTTCTTCTTACTCTTGGGGGCAGTGGCCGTTGAAGGCTTCGGGGCCGCGCTCTGGGCGCTCGCCATTTCCGGAGACATTGCTATCCCCAAAGCCATCACAACGATACCTATCGATCCCAACTTCTTCATGCGATGGTCCACCCAAGTTAACTCTAAGTCGATCAAGCCGATCATGCGTCCACATACCCCTGATCAAGGGAACCACTGAAGATAACTATGACTCATCTGGGCCAATCAGAAACGTCCTCCTGTAAACTGGTGGTACTTATGGCAGTGGAGACCTCAAGCATCGCCCGCGATCCTCTGAATCCCTTCGAGGAAGTCATTGCGGCCGACGCGCAGCCAGAGATCCATCCGGATGTTGCGCTGGTTGAGCGGGCAAAGGCGGGCGACACCGCGGCGTTCGAGCAACTGGTGCGGCAATATGAACGGCAGATCTTTCGGACCGCGCAGCATATTACCCAGAACCGCGAAGACGCGGAAGACATTACTCAGGACGTTTTCTTCAAAGCTTTTCAGAAACTTGATCAGTTTCAGGGCAATTCGAAGTTCTCCACCTGGCTGGTGAGAATTGCCGTCAATGAAAGCCTGATGCGGCTGCGTAAGCGCAAGACTTCAAAGACCGTTTCCATGGATCAGGACGTCGAAACCGACGAGGGCTCCATTCCCCGCGATTTCGCCGAATGGCGTCCCAATCCTGAGCAGAATTACTCCCAGGCGGAGCTCGCAGAGATCCTCCGGAAGACAATCGCAGGTCTTCCGCCAGGTTTTCGAACCGTTTTCACTCTTCGCGACATCGAAAACCTGTCGACCGAAGAGACAGCCGCCGCGCTCGGGTTGAGCGTGCCGGCAGTCAAGTCCCGACTGTTACGAGCGCGCCTGCAGTTGCGCGAACGTCTCAGCCGCTACTTTCGGCAAAACAACGAGGCCTCCAAGTGAACTGCACCGAATTTCTTTCGAAACTCACCGACTACTTCGATGGACAGATCGATCCCGATTTATTAACCGAAGTCAAAGCGCATCTGGGGACCTGTCACCATTGTGAGGTGGTCGTGGACACCACACGGAAGACGATCGACGTCTATCGTGGCGCGGTCACCTATGAGTTTCCGGAAGAGCTTTCCAACCGGCTTCGCGCTGCGGTGATGGAGCGCTGTCTGGCCTCCGGGAAGTTGCCAAATATCGAGGTCAAGGCTTCGGGCAAGCCTGCTGGCCAGTAAGCCTATCGAATAGCGAGCACGAAAGGGGTGGCCAATTGGCCACCCCTTTTCTTATTGCAAATCACTGATTAATGGCTACTTGACGACTACCTGCTGAAACAGCGGAGACGATAGCAGCCCAGCGAACTGACTATCCGAGGAGGAATAGCCAACCGTCAATACGCCTGCGTTGGAATCGATCGTCGTGTCATCCACGGCTGCCTTCTCCTGAGCGGATCCGGAAGACTTTTTCATCAGCGCGACTCCCTTCATGATCGTCGCGGCCGTAGCTGCGGTAATCGTGTCCGACATATCGACGGACATGTTGAAGCGAACGCCATTGCTGAAATCCATCGTGTAGCTGGCATCCTTCATACGGTTTTTGACCGTATCGTAGTCCGCCAGGCCAGCGGCTGCGCCCAGGACGCTCTTCATCATGGTCTGGGTGCCCTTCTGGTCCAGAATGCTCCAGACGGCCTGGGAATCAACAGCGGGCATTTCGGCCATCATCTCGTTGTTCTGAAGGAAGTTAGGCTGGAGTCCATCACGGGCGTCGAGCGCGGATCGCACCGCGTCACGATCGCCAAAGACCATCGTCGTCTGGTTGAGGAAGGCCACGCTCATCCCACCCGAACCCATTGGATAGATCGCGTTGTTCCGCAGCATGGTCGGTTTGGTCTTCTCTTTGGCAAACTTTGCCAGGATGGCCTGGGTGTTGAACTGGCCCTGCGCCACGCCCAGAATGCGCGTTCCCGTGCCTTCGCTACCTGAGGCGCCTGCCCCCGAGGCCCGAAACGCTGCAAAGGCCAGGGTATCCGCGTCCTGATCCACCTGCAAACCGGAGTTCTTGAGGGCGGTTTCCAAATGCTTCAATTCCGGCGGCAGGACCCGGTCCTTCAACTGCATTGCAGCCGGCGAGTTCTGCATCTGGCGATAATCCACCACGATGATCTGCTGCACATCCCGCGGAATGGAGGCGCGAGCGTCGCCGCTCAATTGTGCAGCATGTAGTGCGATTGGCGCCATTGCCATGGTCGCTAACGCCGCAATCGCTGTCCTGTGCTGCCACTTCGTAAAGGTCTTCAATTCGGAACTCCTTGAAAGTCGCGCGTTCTCGCGCAAGCTATATTCTTCACTGAAATCGATGCATCTAGCAAATCGCTTCGGTGCGCTATGGCCAATCCAACGGACGCCGCAACCGCCGTTCCAAGATCTTGTCCTCTGGATCGAACTGGAGTGTTTGACGAACCCACTCGGCATTCGGCTCATAGGCCAGCTCTGGAATGAGTCCAATCACCTCACCTTCGGCTATCGCTACTCCGTGCCGGGCTGCGATCTCGGTTACGGCACTGTGCAATCGAGTCATCGGCGTTTTTTGAAAATCCGTGATGTTCATGCTGACCTGGGCACGGCCATTCGCCATGACACCGATTGCTTTAACGCCAAATAAGCCTCCGCCGGAGGCTCGGATCTCCTTGGCGATCGAGCGCGCCAGGCTGACGGCCTCGGTCGACCCGCTGGCAGGAAGGTATATGTTGTAGGCAATCAGAAACTTACGGGCTCCGACGGCGCTGGCTCCGGCCGTCGCATGCAGCTCCGGGCCGCCCACATCGGGTTGACGCCGCGTATCCCTTGGCGAGTCCCGCTGCAGGCCCTCAAACTGGCCGCGCCGAACATCTTCGAGGTTGACACGGTCTGGCCTTGACGCGGCGGCTTCGTAAAAGTAAATCGGTACGCCGAACCGCCGCCAGATCGCCAATCCTGCTTGTCTTGCCAGCATGGCGCACTGCACCAGCGACACGCCGCTGACCGGGACAAACGGAATCACGTCGGCAGCGCCAATCCGAGGATGTGCGCCGCTTTGCTTGGTGAGATCGATCAGCTCGGCGGCCTTCCCTGCACCCCGCACGGCCGCTTCGACAACCGCCTCCGGAGAACCCGCAATGGTCACGACGGAGCGATTGTGGTCCGCATCCAGGGAGTAGTCGAGCAGATGCACTCCCTCGACGCGCATCGCACGGACGATCTCCTCGACCTTCTGCCGATCGGCTCCCTCAGAGAAGTTAGGAACGCACTCTACGATCGCTTCGGTGTTCGGGTTTCCCCTGATGGTTTCGCTGCTCATCTTCTTACTTCCACCACGTGTACCCAACTGACATCTGCAAACTCACATTGACACCGGGATTCTTGTCTCCAAGGCTGGCACTGGAAATATGCACCGCATTGACGCTAAAGTCCACTGAGCGTCGCGGCTTCAGGAAGTAATGGGCGCCGATTCCGCCTTGCGGGGTGAAATTCCAGACGCTGGTATCGGATGCCGGGCCGGTTTGAGTTGGGTCGGCAGGATTGAGATCCCCAACCGCGGGGTACTTGTGGTTGGTCCAGACCACGCCGCCCGCGGCCTGTACCCAGGGCATGAACCGCTGGCTGTGGGTGAAGTTCCAACGTACCTGGATGGGCGTGATGCTCACGCCGGTATACGTTCCGCCTACGGTATAGGGCGCGCTGCAGACGGGCTGAGGCGTTCCAGTGCAGCTGATGCGCTGGAACCTGGGCGTGTACGACTGCCAGAGGGGAAACACCTCGACCGAGTATTCAACATTGCCCCGGAGGTGTCCTGAGCCGAGCTGCGGTGTCAGCACCTTGCCCAGGTGACCGCCAACCATGAAGAAGCTGAAGTTGGTGCGTTCTTCCAGGCCAACTCCTCCCTGAACAAGTGCACCGTATTCCCATGGTTTCGAGTTGGAGACGGCTGCGACCGGCGAGTCGGCCTGGGTCGTAGCCGAGGAGGTTTGGGCGGTTAACGCTCCGCTCAATGCCATCGACATCGCAGCCACCATTCCGCAAAGTACCTTCGTCCGCTTCATCCGCATCTCCCTCACAGTCGAAAGCCGCCCTCGAGTGGCGGCTTTCGCATCTCTCGGTTTACTACTGTTTCTGGAGTTAGGCCGGAACGGTCTCTTCATCCATATCGAAGTTGGAGTAGACAGCCTGCGTGTCGTCGAGGTCGTCGATCGCGTCAAGCAGTCGCATCATCTGGGCAGCCTGCGTTCCCTCGAGCTTGGTGTACGTGGAAGAGATCATCGTCACTTCCGCGTGTTCGGGCTTGATCTTGGCTGCCGTGAGTGCGGCCACGACTGCCTCGTAGTCCTTGGGCGAGGTCAGGATCTCCCAGTTCTCGCCTTCATCGGTGAGGTCATCTGCACCCGCGTCGAGGACTATCTCGGTGAGCTTGTCTTCGTCGGCTGCGGACTTCGCGACCACGATGACGCCCTTCTTCGAGAACAAGTAGCCAACCGAGCCGGTTTCACCGAGGTTTCCGCCGTTCTTGGAGAAGGCGAAGCGAATCTCGGAGACGGCGCGATTGCGGTTGTCGGAGAGGGTGTCGACGATGACCGCGACGCCGCCGGGACCGTAGCCCTCAAAGCGAATCTCTTCGTAGGCTGCGCCTTCCAGCTCGCCAGTTCCCTTCTGGATGGCGCGCTTGATGTTGTCAGCCGGCATGTTCTCGGCCTTGGCTGCGGCGATGGCGCCGCGCAGGCGAGGATTGCCGTCGGGATCTCCTCCGCCGCCTTTGGCCGCGATGGTGATTTCCTTGATCAGGCGGGTAAAGATCTTGCCGCGCTTGGCGTCCAGCGCGCCCTTTTTATGCTTGATTGTCGCCCATTTTGAGTGGCCAGACATGTGTGAACCTCTGCTGCTTTAGTTAGTGTATATGTGCGGAAACAGGCCGTAAACAGCACATGTCGCGCATCTTCGTCGAAGAAAATTGTAGCACGCAGAGGGTGGGGGCCGGGGGGGGGTTGGGCGGTTACAGCAGCTCCGGGGCGAGGATGCTGTCAAGTGTCTCCCGGCGGCGGATGAGCCGCGGCTGGCCGTGGTCGATCAGGACCTCGGCGGGATGGACGCGGGTGTTGTAGTGGGAGGCGAGGGACATGCCGTAGGCGCCGGCGTCGAGGAGCACCGCGAGGTCTCCGGCGCGGAGCTCGGGGAGGGTGCGGTCACGGGCGAAGAAGTCTCCGGTCTCGCAGACGGGACCTACGATGTCGGCGGTCTGGGTTGGACGGTCGTCGGAGAGGACGGGGAGGATCTCGTGGTGGGCTTGATAGAGGGCTGGGCGGATGAGGTCGTTCATGGCGGCGTCGGTGATGACGAAGTGCTTGGTGCCGTTCTGCTTGGTGTAGAGGACGCGGGTGAGGAGCGCGCCGGCCTGGGCGACGAGGAAGCGACCGGGCTCGAGGAGCAGGGCTGCGTCGAGGCCGTGGAGCGCTGAGCGGATGGCTGCGGCGTAGGCGGCGACGCTGGCCGCGGGGTCGAAGGCTTCGTTGCCGTACTCGATGCCGAAGCCTCCGCCGCCGTCGACGTAGCGGATGTTGTGGCCTTCGGAGCGGAGCTCGTCGACGAGGGACCGGACGCGCTGGAGGGATTGGGCGAAGGGCTCGACGGCGCGAATCTGCGAGCCGATGTGGACGCTTACGCCTGCGGGCTCTAGGTTGGGAAGCTCGGCAGCGCGGCGATAGACTTCGCGGGCACGCTCGATGGCGATGCCGAACTTGTGCTCGCTGAGGCCGGTGGAGATGTACGGATGCGTCTCGGCGAACACGTCGGGGTTTACGCGGAGGGCGAGCTTGGCATTCTTACCAGCCAAAACGGCTCGCTGGCTGAGGATCTCGAGTTCGGCTTCGCTCTCTACGTTGAAGAGGAGGATGTCGGCGCTGAGGGCTGCGTCCATCTCCCAGACCTGCTTGCCTACGCCGGAGAAGACGACGCGGCTGAGAGCTGTCGGAGCGGCGCGGCGAACGCGCTCGAGCTCGCCGCCCGAGACGATGTCGAAGCCACAGCCGAGCTCGCTGAGCAGTTTGAGGATGGCGAGCGAGGAGTTGGCTTTGACCGCGTAGCAGAGGGTATTCGGAACCGTCGCGAATTCGGTCTGGAGCATTGCTACGCGCTCGCGGATGGCGTCCGCGGAGTAGACGTAGAGCGGCGTGCCGTAGGTTTCGGCTAGCTCGGTGAGATCAGCGCCCGAGCAGGTCAGGCGGTTGTTGGCGTAGACGAACGGGCGGGGCGATGTGGACGTGCTCACCTGACCATCGTACCTGCTTCGCGCGGTGGGCTCGCTTCAGGCGGTTGGGCCGTTGGTCGGCGCGGCGGGTTGCGGAGTTGGCGGCGCGTAGGGCTGGGCGTAGGTTTGCGCGTAGGGATCGGTTGGGAAGGAGTAGGGCTCGTTGGGAATGACGATCCAGGCGATGAAGTAGGCGAGGATGGGCGTGCCGCAGCCGAAGAAGACGAGCACCACGAGCAGAATGCGAACCAGCGCGACGTCCCAGCCGCAATGCTGGGCGATGCCAGCGCAGACGCCGCCAATCATGCGTCCGTAGTGCGGGCGGACGATGCGCTGGTAGGGAGCGTAGGGCTGAGCCGGCGGCGCGACGGGCGGTGGCGGAACGGCGTGGCCGCAGTTACTGCAGAATCTTGATCCGAAGCTTAGCTCTTTGCCACATGCGGCGCAGTTCATGTCGTGCCTCCAACTGGTGCGTGATGTGTCTTACGCAGATTCTTTCGGCCTGGTTCCGTGTCCTACGCGGACGGCGAGAGTTGGCAGATGCCGGGGTACCCCCCTCCCCCCCACCCCCTGGGGGGCGTTTTGGCTTGTAAACAGTTCCATTGAAAGGGGTTAGATGTGTAGATACCCCCCTCAACAGGTGGCGTTTATGGGTGTAACTTGTTGTATTCAGGACGGTTAAGGGGGCTGGATACCCCCCCGGATGCGGCGGCTCCCTTGGATCTATGTCGGGTGGTTGGTTTTTGGGGGGCTGGTTCAATGATAGCGGGTTGGCGGGGGTAACTATGCCAAGTTGGTTGGAGAGAAATCGGCAGTGTTCATAGGGGTTTCGTTGAGGTTGAAGAGGCGTGGGGGGTTGACACGCGGATTTTGGGCTGTTTTTGAGGAATTTATTTTGGCGCGAGGGGCGAGCGAGGTCCAGGGCTAACGCCCTCTTGGGGATCGAGAGGGTTCAGGGGGCTGAAGCCCCCTGCTAATCCGGTAGAACACCACGAGGGCGAGAAGCAGATTCCCAGAGGGAATGACAGAAAGAAAAGCAGGTGCAACGGCAACGGCAGAGAGCAACAGCCAAGACGAATACAGGGGTCTCTCCACTACGCATCACAAAAACAAGAGCGTGATGCTCCGGTCGAGATGACGACGTTTGGGGAGGATTACAAGAGCGTGATGCCCCGGTCGAGATGACGACGTTTGGGGAGGATTACAAGAGCGCGATGCCCCGGTCAAGATGACGGCGTTTGGGAGTTGGGAAGGAGAGCCAAACGCAGAAGCTGATCTCCCTCATCGCAAGGGCGCGATCAATGGGGTCCGCGTTGGCGGTGATGAATTCGATACACGGGTTGAAACTTTCACCCGCGGGTCTGGTCATAGGGGCACACGTTGAGGTTCTCTGAACCATGGCAGAGGGTCTCTCCGAAATTCAATTCCGGAGAACTCCTATGCGTACTCTCGCCCTTTTTCTCGGTTCGATTCTTTCCTGCACTGCCGCGGTCGCAGCGCACGCCGATATCCCCTCCAACGTCTCTGTAGTGAATCGGCCGGTGCGCGTGATCCTGGTGAACATGTCTGGACAACGGCGGCAGGTTCGTTTGACGTCGGGCGATGTCGAGCTTCCGGTTGGGGTCTGGGTGGCGATTGAGTCTCACGTTGGCGCGACGCTGAACATTGTGAGCGACGCGAAGACATCTGTTGATGAGAAGATCGCGGTGAAGAGTGAGGATGACGCGCGTATTCTGCGGGTTCAATAGGTGAGGGCAAGGGCGTTGACGCGAAGGACGCTAAGGTTGCTACGTTTCGCCACGTAGAACAGGCAACGGCAAACGCCAATGCGGGGGTCCTTCGGCTGCGCCTCAGGATGACGGCGAAGAACAGGCAACAGCAAGGGCAGAAGCAGATTCCCAAGGGGGAATGACAGAAAGAAAGGCAAGGGCAACAGCAATGGCCACTGCAAGGTGGCTATTTGCCTTTGTAGGGAGTTTCGAGGTATTTGTGGGCTGCTTCGGCTTGGGTTTGGTCGCCGCCGGGCTGGAGGACTTGCTGGTACATCTTAATGGCGTCGGGGCGTTGGTGGAGGAGGTCGTACATCTGGCCGGCGCTTAGTTCGGCGCGCTTGCGGAGCCAGTCGCTGGAGTCGGGCTGCTGGGCGGCCTGGGTGTAGCCGTAGGCCGCGTCCTTAATCTGGTTGTAGCCGCGCTGGGTGTCGGCCATGCCAAACCAGGCTAGCTCGAGGCGCGGATTGACGAAGTAGTTTGGCTTATGCGCGTCGTCGATGACCTGCTTGTAGGCGGCGATGGCTTCGAGGCCGTGGCCTTCGTCCTTGAGCAGGTTGGCGACTTCGAGGCAGAAGATGTAGTTGCGGGGGTACTCCTTCTGGAGGCCGCGCTGGACGTCGAGGGCGGCGGGATACTGGGCATCGTGGCGGAGGAAGAGGGAGAGGACGGTGCGGGATTCGACGGGGGTGACGGTGCCGTTTTCGGCGGACTTGCGGAGGTCGGCGAGGCCGTCCTGTTTGTTGCCGCCGACTCCCATGAAGCCGACCATGAAGCGGAGGAATTTGGGAAGGCTGGCGACGGCGAAGCGCTGGATGCCGACGGCCATCCAGGCGTCGGCGTACAGGGGATCGATTTTGAGGCAGGCTTCGGAGTCGTTGCGTGCGGAGAGGCCCTGGCGGGCGGCGGCGACGAAGGCGTGGTCGACGAGGGTGATGAAGACGGCGTGCATGCCCTTGGCGTAGCCGCGGGCGAAGAGCGCGTTGGCGTCGTTGGGGTTGGTGGCGAGCTCGGAGTTGGTGAGTTGCTGCACCTTGTTGGTGAGGGTTTCGATGCGGGTGCGGGCGGCCGGCGAGACGTTGACTTCGCGCTTCACGGTGAGGAAGCTGTTGTGCGCGTAGTAGGTGGTGTCGAGGAGATCCTGGTTGTAGAGCTCGCGAAAGATGAGGGTGGTGAGGAGGTAGTTCGAGGCCATGGGGTTGTCGGGATGCTGCTGGGCAACCTGCTCCTGGATCTTGAGGGCGGCGTCGAAGTTGAGGTTGTAGAAGAGCTGCAGGGATTGGCGGACGGGGGGCGTGAGGTTGAGCGGGTCGGTGTGGAGGACGGGCTGGGCGGTGGCGGGGAGAGGGAGGAGCAGGAGCAGGAGGAAGGCTGGGAGGAACGGCGTGCGGGTGGCGCGGGAGTTCCGGGATTTCGGGGGCAAAGCGATGGTTCCTCCCAAACAGGCCAGCAGCAGCCGACGGAGTCCGCCGGGTGCCGACGGAGATAGACTATACCTTGGACGCGTAATCCTGATCACATGCGCGGTGGCGGGTCGCGGCGTAGGATTTGGATAGAGAGTTTCTGGAGGCATGATGGATCTGCAGACTGTATTTGCGCTGACGGTGCTGGTTCTTGGGTGCCTGGCGTATGTTTTCTGGCCGCAGGAGCGGGTCGTGGCGCCGGTGGAGAAGACGCGGCTGGACTATCTGCGCGAACGCAAGGGCGTGGTGTATGACAACCTGCGCGATCTGAACTTCGAGTTTCGGGCGGGGAAGTTTCCTGAGGAAGATTACGCGCGGCAGCGGGGGGATCTGGAAGCCGAAGCGGCGAAGGTGGTTACGGAGATGGAGACGCTGGGCGGGTAGCGTCGGGTATGATTCGGTGCAATGACCGACAAGTGGCCCAGGCGATTTGAATTGATCCGTGGCTTCGGCTGGCTGATGCTCGTGTCGGTTGCCTTTTTCCTGGTCGCGATGATTTTGCCGGAAGAGCAGCGAAAGTGGCCGGAAGTGTTCGGCGTTCTCTTTCTCCTGCCGCTGTTTCTCTACACCTACGTGGTGGTGATCTGGCATTGGAAGGAACGCTATCAGGGGAAACATAGCGACCTGTGGGGCGCGCTGCTCTTGATCGAGACAAGCGGATGGTTGAAGGTTATTTACCTTTTTCGGCATATTTTCCCAGACATGAAACGGACGCCACGTGAGGGTAATCACAATTGAGGGTAGGCATCTGAAGTATTCTTGACCTGTGATTTCAATGACACGTATTTTCCGCAGCCTTTCCGCCCTTCTGATGTTGCTTCCTGTCGCCGCGATGGCGGCTACGATCACCGGTACGGTGACGAATCGCACAACCAACCGGCCGTCGGCTGGAGATTCGGTCACGCTGCTGCAGCAGGGGATGACGGAGCTGGCGCAGGCGACGACCGATGCCAAGGGACAGTTTTCGCTGAATGCTCCGGCGGCCGGACCGTTCCTGCTGCGGGTGACGCACGACCAGGCGGCCTACTACGAGGCGGCGACCGAGGGGCAGCCGGTACTTGTGGATGTGTATAGCGCGGGCGCGCACGTGGCGGGCGTGACGACCGAGGTGCTGATGCTGCGGGCGCAGACCGATCCCAGCGGCGCGGTGCTGAATGTGACGGAGGACTTCGTGGTGAAAAATGCCTCGAATCCGGCGATGACCCAGTTCTCGAAGGCGCCGTTCAATGTGTACCTGCCGGCGGGTGCGGTGGTGGAGGCGACTGCGGCCAAGGGACCGAACGGGATGCCAACGGCCGAAGAGCTGACGCCCCAGGGAGAGAAGGGGCTGTACAGCGTGATGTTCCCGATCAAGCCGGGAGAGACGCAGATTGAGATTGCGTATCACCTTCCGTACACGGGAAACCTTAAAGTGAATTTGAAGATGGCCGGGCAGACCGACATGTTTGCCGTGAGCCTGCCCAAGAGCATGAAGTTCGATGCGACAGATGGGAAGTTTATTCCGGCGAATGGAGACGCCAACGCCACGACCTACCTGCAGCGCAGTTTGAAGGCGGGGGACGCCGTGAGCTTCGGCATTGAAGGGTCGGGGCAGTTGCCGCGGGACACGCAGGGTTCGGGTTCGGATCAGGGCGCGCAGGGGCAGCCAGGCGCAGCGGGTGGCGGCGATGCGAGTGCGGGCGCGTCGTCGGACAATGCTCCGGGTAAGGGGCTGGGGAACCCGCTGGATCCGAATGGAACGCGCGAGCCGGTCTCGACCAAATACAAGTACTGGATCCTGGGCGGACTTGGGTTGCTGCTGGTGGCGGCGGCTGGAGTTCTGTTGAGGAAGCCGGCGGTGGCGCCGATGGCTGCCGTCGCGGCCTCGCACGATGTGGTGGCTTCCGTGGCGACGCGGTCGGCTGCGAGTTCCCTGCCGGTGGTTACGCACACGGCCGCGGGACACCAGGCGCAGTTGCTGCAGGTGCTGAAGGAAGAGCTGTTTTCGCTCGAGACGGACCGGCTGCAAGGGCTTGTGAGCGAGGCGGACTATGCGGAGAGCAAGGCGGCGATCGAGCTGATCCTGCGACGCGCGCTGCAGGGGCGAGCGGTGGCTGGAAGTGTGCCGGCGGCAACCTCAACGGTATAATCGGTCGACATCGATGAGGACCCATGACCACTGTTTTTCGTATCGTTCGACTGATCGCGCTGGCCATCTGGGTCGGTGGACTGGTTTTCTTTGGATTCGTGGCAGCGATTGCGTTTTCGACGCTGCCGGACACGCATAGCGCGGGGCTGGTGGTGCGGGGATCGCTGATCGCGCTGCACCACATTGGCCTGGCTGCGGGGATTGCCTACCTGCTCCTGACGCTGGCGTTACTGGCTACGCAGCGTGACTCGCATCCGGTGCGCGGGGCAGAGCTGGTGCTGGTGATCGCGATGCTGGTGCTGACCAGCTACTCGCAGTTTTCGGTGATTGGGCGCATGGAGAAGGACCGGATCTCGCTGGGCGGCGATGTGAGCAAGGCGCCTGCGGATGCGCCCGCGCTGGTCCACTTCAACCACTTGCATAAAGTGTCGGAGAGGGTGGAGGTCACAGTGCTGATCCTTGGGCTGCTGCTGCTGGGATTGGCGCCGGTGCATGGGCGCGACGACTTCAACCGGTATGCCTGAGACACGTCGACGGCTTCGCGTGAACGGGCGGAGGGGTCGAAGGCCCACCTTACTATTTCGTCATGTTCGCCTGTAATCTGCCGAATGTGCTTTCGTGTGCGGCGCGTTTTGCATCCCAGAATCAAGGAGGGAGCCCGCCGGAATTCCACGCCCATTGTTTGCGATAATGACTGTGACAACGAGAGCCGTTGCGCACGCACTCGCGGCTCGCTGGTCTGATCGTGCAGGTCGCCGTTTTGTATTCCTGGCTCGACCCACTCCCAAGGCAGGACTTGAACCATGCAGCTATGGACCGATTATGAAGGCGTCACGATCGACGGCGCTTTCCGTTTGCAAAAGCTTTTGATGCCCGAAGGCCGCAGCGCTTTCTACTCCACCGCCGGCCCCAATGGCGAACCAACAGTGGTGCGCCTCATCGAGTGTCACTTCGATGAGGAGGAGATTCTTTCCCGCTGGCGTTGTATCGACGCGCTAGGCCATCCAAACTTCCTCAAGTTCGAGCGCTTCGGCCAGACCGAACTGGATGGCCGCCCGGTGGTTTACGCCGTCTTCGAGAAGGTGGACGGCAATCTCGCCGAGGTGCTCGACCAGGGCGTTCTTACGGTCCAGGATGTCGCGCAGCTCGCCTCGAGCCTGGTCGCGGCACTCGATGTCCTGCACAGCCACGGCTTCATTCACGAGCATGTCGAGCCACGCAATATCTTCGCCATCCACAGCGCAGTCAAGCTGCGCGGCGACTGCATCCGCGAAGCGCCGGAGGGAGAGGAAGGCGTCGCGTTGAAGCAGCGCGATGTGCACGATCTCGCGACCGTGCTGCTCCGGGGGCTTACGCAACGGGAGTCGGTCGAGGGCGTTCCCGAGTCCGCTATGCCTGCGCCGTTCGGCCAGATCATCCGCAACGGACTCGAGGGCACATGGGGGCTGCAAGATATCCGGGCAGCTCTCGGACGCCAGTTTGGTTCCAATCAACCACCAGCGCCGACGGTGGTGCATGCGGCTCCGGCAATGGCAGGGGAGCCTGCAACGGCAGTGGAGCCAGCGACGGCAGTGGACAAGGTTGCGAGTGTTGTCGCCAAGCCTCCTGTGCGGCCGAAGGCTCAGCAGCCTCTGCCTGTGCGCAAGCAGGAGCGCAGCGCGGGATTTGCCGGCGCAACCGCACAAGACGATACCTGGCGCCGCAAGAACAGTTGGAAAGATGCCGAGAGCTTTCCCCCGCGCTCCCGCTTGATCGGCGCTGGCGTTGCTGCTCTTCTCCTGCTGCTTTGCTCATGGATCGTTGCGCACGCCTGGCATGAGTATCAACACAAAGCCGAGCTGGGAGCTGTGGTTTCGCAGCCGGCTGGGCAATCGGATGGGCAGCCAGCGGCGAGGCCGATCGCGACCAGCCCTGCCTCCAGACCCGTCGCTGCGAATCTGCCGGGCACGACCCTCCCCGCAGCGGCTGGCTCTCTCAACGATTGGCGCGTGATTACCTTCACCTACGACCGCAGGGCGGACGCGGAGAAGAAGGTCTCCGACCTCGCTCGCAGCCATCCGGAACTGGCGCCGGTGGTCTTCAGCCCCAGCGGACACGCTCCGTTCCTGATTTCGATTGGCGGCCTCATGGACCGGGACGCGGCCCGCGCGTTGGCCCGCCGCTCTCGTTCGCTCGGGCTACCGCACGACACGTATGCGCAGAATTACAGTCGCTAAGTTGCGACCAGCGAGGCTACAAACCCAGCGTGGCTATAAACCCAGCGTGGCCATGGCGCTGTCGGAGGCTTTGGCCCAATCGGCATCTTCCCCGCCGTAGACATCGTGCCAGCGCCACCACTTGTAGCGCGGGCCTTTGGGGTAACCCTCGGGCGAGTCTTCCCAATCTTCCTGGCGGCCTAAGGGCGTGACGTCGAGGAAGCTCCATAAGGTGCCCATGTTTTCGTCGCCGCGGTTGTTGACGTAGTACGTGCGGAAGATCTTGTCGTTCTCGTCGCGGAAGAAGACGTTGTGGCCGTGCCAGAGGTCGACGCTGAAGTTCTTATCCCAGTCGTCGGTGATGGTGTACCAGGGGATTTTTTGCCAGCCCATGCGCTGTTTCAACTTGGCGATGTTTTCCTGCGATCCGCGGCTGGCGTAGGCGAGGGTGGTGTCGCGCGCGTGCAGATGCGCGAG
>JBEKFF010000045.1:0-19641 GCA_050013455.1 Acidobacteriaceae bacterium
CGGGATAACGCACAGGCTTTGCGGCTTGGATGGGCGTCGCCGTGTGCAACGCATCAATTGCCTTCTGCGCAATGCTCTGCCCCTGCGCGAACCGGCTCAACTCCTCAATCGTCTCCACCGACGCCGGCGCGATCGCAAGAAACACCTGCGACTGTCCAACCTCCTTCGCCGGATCCGTCGAGAAATCATGCGTTGCCATCCCACCCGTCAGCATCGCCGCCAGCACATCCAGCACAAACGACAAGCCCGACCCTTTCCAATAACCAATCGGCAGCGCCCGATGCGTTTGTTCGATTGCTCCGGGATCGTTGGTCAACTTACCGCGCTCATCGTAGCCGCCCGGCACCGGCAGCGTGTCTCCGCGCTCGCGATAGGACGCCAGCGTTCCATACGAAAACTGCGACATCGCCATGTCCAGCACAATCGGCGCCGACTTGCCCTCACCACCGCTTCCCGAAATCACGCGCCGTGGAATCGCCACCACCAGCGGATTATTCCCCAGCGCCACCGTGCTCGCGCCCCACGGAGGCAGATTGGGAAGCGTATTCGTCCAGCACATCGCCGCAAACCCCGCATCCGCCGCCTGCCATCCATACGTCCCCGCACGCATCCAGTGGGACGTGTCCGCCAGCGCCACACACCCCAGCCCATGCTCCCTTGCCAGCTCCATCGCCCGCTGCATCGCAGAATACGCCGCCAGGTTTCCCGGCCCGCGCCGCCCCGTCCAGCGCTCAATCGCACCGAACCCCGCCACCTTCTCCGGCCCCGCGCGCGGATCAATCAACCCACTGCGCACATGCTGCGCAAACCGCGGAAGACGCGCCACTCCATGCGTCCGCACCCCGTCACGGTCCGTCTCCGCCGTCAGCCGCGCGCCCAAAGCCGACCGCCCGGGCGCGACACCCAACGCCAGCAGTACGAGCTCAATTCGTGCCTGCAGCTCCGCGAACGCTATGCGTCTCATAGGTTCCCTTGCTCCCCATGTCGTCTGTGCCATCCAGTCTACACATCGGCGATACACTCTCAAGAGCATGCGCAGCGCTCAGTCCACAAACCGCTTCCGCTTCAGCCAACAACCGCTACCCCGAGGTCATTTTCCGTGAAGTCCATTCACCTCCTGCCGCTCCTTACCCTGCTCTCGATCGTCACCCTTCCCGCGCAATCCCAGTCTCCCTCTCAAGCCGCGAACACCGTGCCCGCGCTCCTGCTCTCGGATATCCACCTCGATCCCTTCCACGACCCCGCGAAGTTCGACGCCCTCCGCGCCGCGCCCGCAACCGGCTGGGCAGCCATCCTCTACGGTCCCGCGTCGCCCACCCAGGCGGCTGACTTCGCTCACCTCCAGGAAACCTGCGGCGCCAAGGGCCCCGATTCGCCCCCCGAGCTGCTCCAATCCAGTCTCCACGCCGCTCGAAAGCTGCAGCCTCACCCGATCCTGGTCACCGTTTCCGGCGACCTCATGGCCCACCTGTTCGACTGCCGCTTCCATACCCTCGCCCCCACCGCCTCCGCCGCCGAATACTCCGCCTTCGCCTCCAAAACCGTCGCCTTCATCGCTCTCCAACTTCGCGAAACCTTCCCCCAAACCCCCATCTACTTCGCCCTCGGCAATAACGACTCCGGCTGCAAGGACTACCGCGAGGACCCCGGCAGCGACTTCCTCCACGCCGACGCCGTAAGCTTCTCCGCCGGCGCCGTCTCCCCCACCGACCGCTCGGCGATCCTGCACGAATTTCCCCAGCTAGGCGACTACACCGTTACCCTCCCCGCACCCATCCGCGACACTCGTCTCATCGTCCTCCAGGACATCTTCGAGTCCAAGCGGTACACCGCCTGCAACGGCACCTCCAGCAGCGACGCCGCCACCCAGCAGATCGCCTGGCTGCGCACCCAGCTCGCCGCCGCCCGCGCTGCTCACCAGCACGTCTGGGTCATGGCCCACATTCCGCCCGGCATCGACGCCTACTCCACCTTCAACACCCATCGCGATGTCTGTGCCGGCCAGGCCCCGGTGATGTTTCTCGCCTCCGATGCCCTCGCCACCACCCTCTCCGAGTTCCCCGACGTCATCCGCCTCGCCCTCTTCGCCCACACCCACATGGACGAGATGCGCGTCTACAAAACTCCCGCGGGCACCATCCCCGTCAAGCTCGTCCCCTCCATCTCTCCGGTCAACGGCAACAACCCCGCCTTCACCCTTGCAGAGATCGAGCCCTCCACCGCAACCCTCAAGGACTACACCGTCTACAACGCCAACAATCAAACCGGCGGTGCCAACACCTGGGATACCAAAGACACCGCCTGGGCCGAGGAATACCGCTTCTCCACCACCTACCACCTTCCCGACCTCTCCGGCGCCTCCCTCGATAAACTCACAACCTCCTTCGTCGACGACAAGCCCGGCCTCACCGACGCCAGCCGCGCCTACCAGAAATTCTTCTTTGTCGGCGACCCCGGCGGAACGAAGAGCGTCAAGGCCAGCCTGAACGCGATGGCCATGCAGATCCTCTGGCACGCCTACGCCTGCGCCATCACCCACGCCGACGGCACCAGCTTCAGCAACTGCGCCTGCCTCGCTTCACCGCCTCCCGCGCCGTAGCCCGCTCAACCCACCTCATCGGTAAACGCGCAGCGCAGCCGCTTCATTTGACTTTCGCCGTCACCGCGCCAGACGATGAGAGTCCGAAGGGGATTCGCAATCACTTCCAAGCGTGACCCGACCCGGTCACCTTGGTTCTTCTTCCACGAGGTATCGCCAAGCATGAGCAAGACTCCTCCCTCCACCTCTGCCGGAGGAACCATCACCCCCGGAGCGAAACTTCGCGCCGCCATCACAGCCGAGCACCCTCTCCAGGTCGTCGGCGCCATCAACGCCTACCACGCACGCATGGCCGAACGCGTCGGCTACCTCGCCATCTACCTCTCCGGCGGTGGCGTCGCCGCCGGCTCCCTCGGCATTCCCGACCTCGGCATCTCCACCATTGAAGATGTTCTCACCGACACTCGCCGCATCACCGACGTCTGCTCCCTCCCCCTCCTCGTCGACATCGACACAGGCTTCGGCGGAGCCTTCAACCTCGCCCGCTCCGTCCGCTCCCTCATCAAGGCCGGTGCCGCCGGCTGCCACATCGAAGACCAGGTCCAGGCCAAGCGCTGCGGCCATCGCCCCAACAAACAGATCGTTCCCACCGCCGAGATGGTCGACCGCATCAAGGCCGCCGTCGACGCTCGCACCGACCCCGCCTTCGTCATCATGGCCCGTACCGACGCCCTAGCCTCCGAAGGCCTCAACGCAGCGCTAGACCGCGCAGCTGCTTGTGCTGAGGCAGGCGCCGACATGGTCTTCCCCGAAGCCGTCACCGAGCTTCCCCAATACCGTGCCTTCGCCCAGCACACCAACGTTCCCATCCTCGCCAACATCACCGAGTTCGGCGCCACCCCGCTCTTCACCCTCGACGAACTCCGCAGCGCAGACGTCTCGCTCGCCCTCTACCCTCTCTCCGCCTTCCGCGCCATGAACGCCGCCGCCCTCAACGTCTACCAGCACATCCGCACCGACGGCACCCAACAGCACGTAGTCAACACCATGCAAACCCGCGCCGACCTCTACGACTACCTCGGCTACCACGCCTACGAACAAAAGCTGGACGAACTCTTCGCCGAAAAGAAGTAACCAAGGAGACCGCCGCTGTTACTCTTGCCGTTGCTTATTTTTCGGTCGTCATCCTGAGCGTAGCGAAGGATCCCTGTATTGGCTGTTGCTGTTGTCTTTGCACTTGCTGTGTTCTTGCTCTTGCTTTTCTTTCTGTCATTCCCTCTGGGAATCTGCTTCTCGCACTTGCTCTTGCTTCACCGGATTAGCAGCGGACTTCAGTCCGCTGAATAATCCAAAACGCAAAACGGGCTTTAGCCCTGGCCCGACAAGGATGACCATGCCCACCGAAACCACCCCCTACACCTTCAAGCCAAAGAAATCCGTAGCCCTGTCAGGCGTCCCCGCCGGCAACACCGCTCTCTGCACCGTCGGCCGCAACGGCAACGACCTCCACTACCGCGGCTACGACATCCTTCAACTAGCCGCCAACTGCGAGTTCGAAGAAGTAGCCCACCTCCTCCTCTACGGCCATCTCCCCACCACCCACGAGCTAGCCCACTACAAGCAGCGCCTAGCCAGCCTGCGCGGCCTCCCCCAGCCAGTCAAGGTAGCGCTCGAGCAAGTCCCTCGCACCGCGCATCCCATGGACGTCCTCCGCGTCGGCGTCTCCATGCTCGCCACCGTCGAGCCCGAACCCGAGCCCCACACCAACCACTCCGCCCTCTACATTGCCGACCGCCTCGTGGCCTCGCTCGGCAGCATCCTCCTCTACTGGTACCACTTCGCAAACAACGGCCACCGAATCGCCGTTGAGACAGACGACGACAGCATCGGCGGACACTTCCTCCACCTCCTCCACGGCCATCCCGCCACCCCCGAGTGGATCAAGGCCATGCACACCTCGCTCATCCTCTACGCCGAGCACGAGTTCAACGCCTCCACCTTCACCGCCCGCGTCATCGCCGGCACCGGCTCCGACCTCCACTCCTGCATCGCCGGAGCCATCGGCGCCCTCAAAGGCCCCAAGCACGGCGGCGCCAACGAAGTAGCCCTCGAAATTCAGCAGCGCTACGCCTCTCCCGACGAAGCCGAGGCCGACATCCGCAAGCGCATCGACAACAAGGAAGTCATCATCGGCTTCGGCCACCCCGTCTACACCATCAGCGACCCCCGCAACGCCGTCATCAAAAAAGTCGCCTACAGCCTCGCCGAAACCGCCGGCGACCTAAGCATCTACAACATCGCGGACCGCCTCGAAGCCGTCATGCACGAAGCCAAAAAAATGTTCCCCAACCTGGACTGGTTCTCCGCCTCCGCCTATCACACCATGGGAATCCCCACCGCGATGTTCACCCCCATCTTCGCCATCGCCCGCACCAGCGGCTGGTCCGCCCACGTCATAGAGCAGCGCGCCGACGGCAAAATCATCCGCCCCTCCGCCAACTACACCGGCCCCGAAGACGTGGAGTTCGTGCCGATCGACAAACGCAGCTAGCATCACCTTTCGTCCACACGCAGAGCATGTAAGCAAATTTGCTTACAGTGGAGTACACTCATGACGAGTTCCGAGATGAAGCGCTGGCTCGCAAAACAGGGCGCGCGGTTCGGCGAACAGAAGGGCTCTCACTTGAAGGTATACATGCATGGCAGGAGCACCGTATTGCCCATGCATCCCAGCAAGGAATTGGCCACGGGAACCGTCAATGCAATTAAAAAGCAGCTAGGACTCAAGTAATCGACTAAGGAGAGACTATGCGTTATCCGGCGCGGTTCAGACGCAGCGATGGTGCCATCGTCGTCACGTTTCCTGACATTCCAGAAGCGATCACGCAGGGCGACGACACGGCAGACGCTCGACGCATGGCGCTCGACGCCTTCGAAACCGCACTCGACTTTTACTTTGAAGATGCGCGGTCCATTCCGTTACCATCCGCCGCAAAGCCAAGCCACAAGTTGATCGAACTACCGCCCAGCGTTGCCGCGAAAATCCTTCTCCACAATGAGATGGTTCGCCAGAAGGTGCGGCCAATTGATCTGGCGAACCGGCTCGGTATTCCGCGTCAGGAAGTGACCCGCATGCTCGACTGGCGACACAACACGAAAATTGACACGACGGCGAAGGCCCTGGCTGCCCTCGGCAAACGTCTCGAACTACACGTCGCGTAGCAGAAAGGCATCATGTCCGCACCCATCAGCAACGTCCGCCCGCCCTTCGACCAGCCCCTCATCGACATCGTCGACTACGCCCTCAACTACAAAATCGAATCCCCCCTCGCCTACGAAACCGCCCGCTACTGCCTGCTCGACACCCTCGGCTGCGGCCTGCAAGCCCTAGACTTCCCGGCCTGCACCAAGCTCCTCGGCCCGCTCGTCCCCGGCCTCACCATGCACCACGGCGCACGCGTCCCGGGCACCTCGTACGAGCTCGACCCCGTGCAAGCCGCCTTCAACATCGGCACCATCATCCGCTGGCTCGACTACAACGACACCTGGCTCGCCGCCGAGTGGGGCCACCCCTCCGACAACCTCGGCGCCATCTTGGCCGTCGCCGACTGGCTCACTCGGAATTCCGAGGGCAACAGCACGAAGCTCACTATCCGCGACGTCCTCACCGCGATGATCAAGGCCCACGAAATCCAGGGCTGCCTCGCCCTCGAAAACTCCTTCAACAAGGTAGGCCTCGACCACGTCCTGCTAGTCAAAGTCGCCTCGACCGCCGTCGTCTGCCAACTCCTCGGCCTCACCCGCGACCAGACCCTCAACGCCGTCTCCCTAGCCTTCGTCGACGGCCAATCTCTCCGCACCTACCGCCACGCCCCCAACACCGGCTCGCGCAAATCCTGGGCCGCCGGCGACGCGACCTCCCGCGCCGTCCGCCTCGCTCTCATCGCGCAAACCGGCGAGATGGGCTATCCCTCCGTCCTCTCCGCCAAAACCTGGGGCTTCTACGACGTCAGCTTCCGCGACCAGCCCTTCAAATTCCAGCGCTCCTACGGCTCTTACGTGATGGAAAACGTCCTCTTCAAAATCTCCTTCCCCGCCGAGTTCCACTCGCAGACCGCCGTAGAAGCCGCCGTCACCCTCCACGCGCAATTAGCCGCCCACAACCTCACAGCCGCCGACATCGCCCGCGTCACCATCCGCACCCACGAAGCCTGCATGCGCATCATCGACAAGCAGGGGCCCCTCGATAATCCCGCCGACCGCGACCACTGCATCCAGTACATGGTCGCCGTCCCGCTCATCTTCGGCCGCCTCACCGCCGAAGACTACGACGACACCATCGCCCGCGATCCCGTCTGGGGTCCGCGCATCGACCACCTCCGCGCCCTCATCACCTGCGTCGAAGACCCGCAGTTCACCGCCGACTACCACGACCCCGCCAAGCGTTCCATCGCCAACGCTCTCACCGTAGAACTAACCGACGGCACCACCCTCCCCGAAGTTGTCGTCGAGTACCCCATCGGCCACCGCCTTCGCCGCACCGACGGCATCCCCCTGCTCCTCGAAAAATTCAAAACCAACCTCGACCGCCGCTTCGCCCCCGAAGTCCGCGACCGCATCCTCGAAGCCTCCCTCGATCAAGCCAACCTCGAGGCCACACCGGTCGACCAATACGTCAGCCTCTACGTCGTCTAACTCACGCCCCTCTACACTATCGATACCTCCGTCATCTCGACCGGAGGCGCAGCCGCAGTGGAGAGACCCCTGTATTTGCTTTCCGCTCGCACCGCCAAGAAAATGGGTGCCCCATGTCCCGCTTCTGGGACATGGGAACACGCAATGCTTCCCCCGAACTACCTCACCGCCACATCTACAACCTCGATCGTATAAGCCGGCACGGTATGCTTCAACGCCGCTCCGCTAAACCGCAGCGTGCTATCCACGGGACGAATCGCCACAGGATCCGTGATCGTATTCGTCGCCTGGAACGTCGCTCCATGCAGCGAGATCACCTTCGCCTCATGCGCGCCCGCGCCCAGCCCCTTCAGCGCAATCTCCAGCGGCTGATCCACGGTCGTCGCATTCACCAGCTTCAAATGCAGCACATGCGTATCCGACGACACAGTCACCGAATAGAAGAACCGTGCATTCGGATCCACACCTGTAATCGAGTTCTGCGGCTGCCCATCGCCAATATGCGCGCCAAACATGCACTGCGCGTAGTAGCTCGGCGACCCATAACTGGTCAGCGCGTCATAGCCAATCAAATCCGTTGGCCACTGCATCGCTCCCGGATTCACATTCACCAGTAGCGGCGCATAACTCGCGATCTTGATGATGTCGCTGTTCCGCTCCATCGACGTCATGAACGCCGCATCCCCCAGCGCATCGCCAAAGTTCGGAGTCGGCGATCCGGACCGCGTCGCCCACTCACCCACAAACACCTTCGGCCCAGTCCGGGGCGCATCGTCGTAGTGATGCACCAGCGCAAACATATCCGCCGGCGACTTGTAATAGTGGTCATCAATCAGATCCGGCTCATTCCCCGCCTTCACCTTCACCGGCGTCGTCGCAATCAGCTTGTACTGCGGATACTTCTTGCGCAGCGCTTCGGCAAACTGCGCAAACCGCTCATCATAACTTCCACTCTTATCGAACCAGTCTTCATTACCAATCTCGATGTAGTGCAGCGGGAACGGCGCAGCATGGCCATTCTTCGCCCGCTCCGCACCCCACTTCGTCGATACATCTCCCGTCACATACTCCACCTCATCCAGAGCACTCTGCACATATGACTCCAGGTCTTTCCCCGGCTTCACATGCTCGCCGCGCAGCGAGTAGCCCGCATACACCGCCAGGATCGGCTCCACATGCAGCTCCTCGGTCCACTTCAGAAACTCCATCATCCCAAACCCATCCGTCGACCAGTACGTCCACGGCGCCATATGGCCCGGCCGATCCACCAGCGGCCCAATCGTCTCCTTCCAGTTGTACCAATCCCGCAGCGTATCACCCTCCAGATAGTTCCCGCCCGGCAGCCGGATGAAGTTCGGATGCATCGCCGCCATCTTCTCGATCAAATCCGACCGATTCCCATTCGGCGCATTCTCATACGTCGGCGGGAACAAACTCACCAGCTGCAGATGCAGCGTCCCCGGCTTCGCCACCGTCAGCTCCAGGTTGTTGTTCGCCGACGTCTTCACCTCGCCCGTCTTCAGCGCGAACTCATAGCGCGTCCACCCACTGCCGCTCAGCTCCACACGCGCCGTCGCCGCCACCGCGCCCGTCTGGTTGTTGATCAGCCGCGCCGTCACCGGCCCCACATCGCCATCCGCCTTCGCGTAGAACGAGCCCTTGTACGTCGTATTCGGTCGCACCGGAATTCCCCAGTACCCCGCGTTGCTGAGCCCCGCCTCATTCCCTGCCGAAGCGGCCGTCACCTTCAGCACCAGGCCGCTGTGCAGCGCCGCGCTCGGCCCGTCCTCGCGGTCCATCGACGCCGTCAAAGCCGCATTGCCCCGCACCACCTCGGTCCAGCTATCCACCCCCATCCAGTTGCCACGAAACGTTCCGTTGTTTACCAGCTCCGCATACAGGCCCCCCTGGTACGAATGATTGATCTCCTCGGTCATCAAACCATACAGTCCCTGGCTGGCCGGCTTGGCAACCACGCTGGTGTCCACCTCCAGATGCGCCACCGGCTGAACTGCAGCAACATGGTGACTCTGCGCACCAGCCGCAACCCAGCCGGCGCTCAGACCGACAGCAAACAGCACCCTGACAACACGACGAGAAATAATGCAAATAGGAAAACGCATAACTGGAATTCGCTCACGATCGAAAGAGGTAAATGCCAACGCCGAAATTCTATCTCAGAAAGCGTTTACTCGGCTTCCACATCACGAATCTTTGCGCCCCGACCCCATGTATCCTAAGCAGGCCATGCCTTCGCCGCAACCCAGCTCCCCCGGCTACCCCGCCATGCTCCGCGTAGCCCTCGAAGAAGCCCGCACCGGCCTCGCCGAAGGCGGTCTACCCATCGGCGCCGCCATCTTCCGTACCGACGGAACCCTGGTAAGCCGCGGCCACAACCGCCGCATCCAGCAGTCCGACCCCAGCATCCACGGCGAAACCGACGCCTTCCGCAACGCCGGCCGCCAGCGCTCCTACCGCGACCTCATCATGGTCACCACGCTCGCCCCCTGCTGGTATTGCTCCGGCCTCGTTCGCCAGTTCGGCTTCCAGACCGTAGTCATCGGCGAAACCGTCAACTTCTCCGGCGGCGAGCAATGGCTCCGCGACCTCGGCATTCAAATCATCGATCTAGCCGACCCCACCTGCATCGCCATGATGCGCGACTACATCGCCGCCAATCCCACCGTATGGAACGAAGACATCGGCGTCGGCTAGCGCCCCTCAGTGTTTGTGCTTGCTTTTCTTTCTGTCATTCCCTTTGGGAATCTGCTTCTGCCTTTGTCTCTGCTCTTGCCTTGTTGGCTGTCATTCTCAGCGCAGCGAGCGCTCCCCGCTCATCGATTCGTCAGCCCCCGAATCATCTCCGCCTCACCCGGCCACTTCGCCACCAACTCCTCCGCACTCGCATCCTCATAGTCTTCAAACTCAAACCCCGGACTCACCGTACACCCCAGCAGCGCCCACCCCTCAGCCTTTAACAATCGAGACCCCTGCCACACCCCGGTTCGCACCACATGCTGCGGCCGCTCCCCCGCCGCCAGATCCTTCCCAATCACGATCCGCTCGCTGCGGCCATCGTCATACAACTGCAGCAGCTCAACCGCGCCACCCATGTAGTGATGAAAGATCTCGTCACTCTTCAGCACATGCATCTCGCTAAACGTTCCCGGCTCGAGCAGATAATAGATGGCCGTCGACGTCCGCCGCGCACCATCATACCGACCATCCTCGAAGCACGAAGCCGCGACCAACTCCTCCGACTCCCACGTCCGCACGTACCAGCCACCCTCACGCGGATGCTGCACCAACCCTAAAATCTTCTTCACGTCATCAGCAGTCATCCCTTCATCCTAAGCCACGCCCATCTCTGCCCTCTCCGCGATACACTCATTCTCAACTCAACCCTCGGGCCCCTCGCTGCTTCCTGCCAAACGCCGCAAAGGACCCTCCCATGCTCGACGTCCACCCGCCCCACGCCTCCGCCCACACCTGGCGCGACTTCTTCCTCCACATCGCCACCATCGTCATCGGCCTCCTCATCGCCATCGGTCTCGAGCAATCCGTTGAGTTCGTCCACCATCGCCACGAAATCCGTGATGCCCGCGAGGCTCTCGCCGCCGAGCATCAGGAAAACGTCCGCCGCTATCACCAGAATGTCCGCGACCACCTCTTGCGTCTCGCCAATCAAAGCAGCGATCAGGACGTCCTGCGCTATCTGCTCGCCCACCCCAACACACCCCAGGAAAATCTCCCCGGCGTTATGAACTTCGGCAGCATCACGCTGAACGAGCCAGCCGAATCCGCATGGTCCACCGTCGAGCACTCCGATGTCGCCTCCCTCCTTCCCTCCGCCGAACTCGAGAGTCTTGCCAACGAGTACAGGGAGCTCGATCGCGAATCGCAATTCTTTCACGATTCGCTTCAGCCCTACCTCACCGACTGCGCCGACTACCTCACCCATACCGCCGACATCACCGCCATCAACCCCCCGGAGCAGCAGCAGACCCTCAACTGCATCGTCCTCATGCAGGGGCGCGAGACCGTCTTCGGCGATCAACTCTCGGTCATCGGCGACCTCAACGGCTACGGTCCGCCCATCGACTATTGGAAGATGATCCCCTTCTTCCACATGGCAGAACAGCATCGCTTTGGCGACACTCACCCGGCAACCAACGCACCCACGCTGCTTAAACGCAAGCAGGCTCTCTCCATTCTCCAAGCTCCCACCGACAAGCAGTAGGTCAGGAGAAGTCTCCCATGCTCGATGTCCATCCGCCCCACGAAACCGCTCACACCTGGCGCGACTTCTTCATCCACATCGCCACCATCTGCATCGGCCTGCTCATTGCCATCGCCCTCGAGCAAGCCGTCGAAGTTCTCCACCATCGCCACGAGCGAAAGGTTCTGGTCCAGGAGATGCGCGCCGAGTCCGAGCGCAACATCACCCTCCTGCAAACCGACATCGACCGCAATCTTGAGAAGGCGGCCTGGCACCTTGCCGTCATGAATTCACTCCACACCACCGCTCCTCACGACGGTGTGGTCACCGCCGCATTACCCGCGCACGAACCGTTTCTTCCCCAGATCTCTCCGTCGCGCGCAGTCTGGTCCGTAGCGAAGACCAACGGCAAAGTCGCCCTGCTTTCCGAACGCGAGGCAGAAATCTACGACCGCCTCGATAGTGAAGCACAGGGTGAATCCTTATCGGACGATCGGCAGAACATTGCCCTGACCGCCTTGCAGGGCCAGGTGATTCGCCTGAACATTCGCCTCGACTCCGGCTCAACCATCAAGCTGCCAGCCGCGGAGGTGCCCGCGCTTACGCAGGACCTGGCCGACACCGTCGCCGCCGCCGAAGCCGATGCCTATCGATGCGCCTTTTATCTCGGCGCATCGAGAGCTGTCGCGGCCGGCGTGCACGACCGCGAAGACTTCCTCCCCTACCTCCAACAGGAGCGCCTGGCATTGGAAAAGCGCCTCGCCAACCGATAGCCACTCCAACCTAAAGCGCCGCTGCCATCATCCCCATCCCCGGAGTTCCCATGCTCGACGTCCACCCGCCCCACAACCCCACCCACACCTGGCGCGACTTCTTCATCCACATCGCCACCATCGTCCTCGGCCTGCTGATCGCCATCGGCCTCGAGCAGCTCGTCGAATACTTCCACCATCGCCATCAGTTGTATGAAGCACGCGAGGCAATCCACATCGAGTTGGAGGTTAATACCCGACTGCTCGATGCGATCCTCTCCGCCACACGCGACGCGCAGACCTCCATGCAACGCAACATCCGGTTGCTGCAGTCTCCCGCGCGCGAACACAAGACACCCACCACGGCACTCGAATACCCGTGGGGAATCCCCTATCCGCGTTCCAACGCCTGGCAAGATGCCAAGGCCAGCGGTGCCGTCAACTACATGACCACCAGCGAGCGCGCTGAAACAGACTACATCTATGGCGACCTTGACCTTGCCGAACACTTCGCCATGTCCTGGCTGCAGCAGAACAACATCACCGCCGCCATCGCTCGCAGCGCTCCAACCATCGGCCAGCTCTCCCCACAAGCCCGCCAACAACTGCTCGAGGCCACCCTTCAAACCGATGGTCAGATCGTCAGCTACAGAATGTTGATCACCTTCGACCAGCGCGCGATAAAACGGTACCTCACCTTTCCAGCGCAGTCCGGGCTCCAATCCGCCGAACCACGAACCCACTAAGCAATCGAGGAGTCCGTATGCTCGACGTCCACCCGCCCCACGCCCCCACCCACACCTGGCGCGACTTCTTCATCCACATCGCCACCATCGTCCTCGGCCTCATCATCGCTGTCGGCCTCGAGCAGCTCGTCGAGCGCATCCATCAGCGCTACGAGCTCCGCGAAACCCGCGAAGCCCTCTCCCGCGAGCTCGAATCCAATCGTGCCCACCTCGTCGCCGACCAACGCAACTGGCTTCTCACCACCGCGCGCCTCAAGAATGACCTCCTGGTACTCCAATACATTCGTCAGCATCCCGGCACGCCCGAGATCGCTCTCCCCGGCGACCTCAACTGGCTTCAGGCTCCCTTCCTCTACGATCACGCCGCATGGGACGCCGCCGAAAAAAACGGCATCACACGCCGCCTATCGCTCACCGAAGCCAATACCGATCAGAATCTCTACTCGCAGCTCGCCGGCCTCTCCGAGCAATCCCTCGACACCTGGAACGCCATCAACGACGCGGCCAGTTTCGAGCTCCTCGACACCGACCCCACTCACCTCCCCCCCCAGCGCCTCGACCAGGTCATCCAACTCACCGAAACCGCCCTAGAAAAGCACATCGAGCACGGCTACTCCTTTGGCCGCCTCGCCCACGATTTTCCCGACCTTCCCCACGCCATCACCTGGACCAGCATCGAGCGCGTCCGCCCCTCCGCCATCACCCTCGATCCGCAAGGCATGTCCGCCGTCCACCAACGAACGATCGACCGCGTCAACGCCGGCCTCCACGCCCTCGACTCCTCCAATCCATAACCCCGCGTCCTGGCGAGTAGCCTGCGGCGGGGGAAGGGGCGTTCTACACTGTTAAGGATGCCTGGAACGGCCAAGTCGAAGACGCGGATGCAGACGATCCTGAAGGGGTCGCTGGCGCTTACTGCGCTTTATATTGCGGCTACGCTTTTCTTTGGATTGCGTGCGCATTCGCTGGCGCTGATCTCCGAGGCTGGGCACAATGTTTCGGATTTTCTGGCGTTGGGGCTGAGTTTCGTGGCAGTGTGGCTGCAGGCGCGGCCGGCTACCGACGAGAGGACTTTCGGGTATCAGCGGGCGGGGGTGCTGGCGGGGTTTGTGAATGCGCTGAGCCTCATGGTGCTGGCTGGGTGGATCGCGGTGGCGGCCGTGGGGAGATTCTTTCATCCCGTGACGGTGGAACCGCACTTGATGATGTATGTTGCGGCGGCTGGCGTAGTGATGAATGGCTTGATTGCAGGGCTGCTGTGGAAGTTCTCGGGGGACGTGAATATTCGCAGCGTGTTTCTGCATATGCTGGGCGATACGGTGTCGACGGCCGCGGTGATTGTGGGCGGGCTGGTAATTGCCGTGACGGGGCAGCAGTGGATTGATCCGCTGCTCTCGCTGATTATCGCGGCGATGATCCTCGCGAGCTCGTGGAGCATTGTGCGGGAGACGCTGCACATCCTGCTGGAGGGAACGCCGCGGACTGTGGACCTGGCAGAGATTCGCACCGCGATGCAGGGGATTGTTGGCGTGGTGAATGTGCATGATCTGCATGTGTGGAGCTTGACGTCGCAGAGCCATGCGATGGCCTGCCATGTGCAGGTAGTCGAGATGCAGCTGGCGGAGTGCGAGGATGTCCTGGCGCGGATCAATCATCAACTGAGGGATCATTTTGGAATCCAGCATGCCACGATTCAGATCGAGGTGTCGGAGTGCTCTACGGTGGATGGATGCGTGTCGCCGCCGGAGGTTGCGGAGGTGGACGGGCACTCGCATCATCATCATGGGCCGGGTGGGCACGACCATGCGCATGCGCATTAGAGACAGGGGATAGAGGGTAGAGTGTAGAGAATAGAGAGAGCGAAACAGAAAGCCCGCCTCGTGGCGGGCTTTGTAACGTACGCTGAGCGTGGGTTAGGTGAGGGTGGCGTCGAGAGTAATTTCGGCGGATTTCAGGAGGCGCGAGACGGGGCACCCGTCCTTGGCTTTCTTGGCGAGCTCGTCGAACGTGCTCTTCTCGATGCCGGGGATGGTGGCGTGGGTGCTGAGGTGGATTTTGGTGATGGTGGGGCCGTCGTCAGTGGTCTCCATGGTGACGGTTGCGGTGGTTTCGATGGTGCTGGGCGGGTGCTCGGCGCTGGTGAGCTGGGAGCTGAGGGCCATGGTGAAGCAGCCGGCGTGAGCGGCGGCGATGAGCTCTTCGGGGTTGGTGCCGGCGCCGTCTTCGAAGCGGGTGTGGAAGCTGTACGGGGTGTCGTTGAGGACGTGGCTCTGGGTGGTGAGGGCGCCGGTGCCCTTTTTCAAGTCGCCGTGCCAAATTGCCGATGCGCTGCGTTCCATCGTGAATCTCCTTGAAGGCGAGCTTGCCGCCTGAAGATACGATGCGGAGGAACGGTGAGGGGTTGGGGAGGAAAGGCAAAGGCCTGCCGTTGGGGCAGACTTTGGGTTGCATGGAAAGAGCGTTCTTAGAACCTGTTGAATCGCTGTCCTGCTCTAAGTGCCCACTACGCGTGGGGCGGGCGTTCGCACGCCTTTTTACGGCTTCGCGTGGGCCTTCCGTTGGTCGCCAAGAAGATTTCGTTCGCGACCAACGGGAGCACCCAGCCGAAGGCCTCTGCCCGCAACGAAGTTGCCGCCCCACGCGTAGTGGGCTCGTCCGGCAGGACATGCCTGTCGTGTCCTGAAACAGATCCTTAAAGGAGGGTGGCGTCGAGGGTAATTTCGGCGGCGGCAAGGAGGCGGGAGATGGGGCAGTTGGCCTTGGCGCCGGCCGCGACCTCGTCGAACTTCGCTTTGTCAATGCCGGGAACTTCGGACTTATTGACGAGGTGGATCTTGGTGACGGTGGGGCCGGTGGGAAGCATTTCGAGGGTGACGGTGGCGTCGGTGGCGACGGAGGTAGCGGTGTGGCCGGCCTTGGCGAGTTCGTTGGCGAAGGCCATCGTGAAGCAGCCGGCGTGGGCGGCGGCGATAAGCTCTTCGGGGTTGGTCCCGGTTCCTTCTTCGAAGCGCGAATGGAAGCTGTACTGCGCGTTGTGGAGGGTGTTGCTTTGGGTGCTGATGGTGCCCTTGCCGGTCTTGAGGTCGCCGTTCCAGAGTGCGGATGCTTTGCGGTCCATGATGTTCTCCTTGGTGGGTAGATGTGGTGGGTGGGTGGCGGTCTAGAGAGAAGAAGCCTTGACGCAATGTGCGCGAAGTTTAGCGCCACGTTTCGCGACGTAAGGCCTGCGGATGTGATCGTACATCAGCTGGCGCGGAGATAGATGAAACGGGCGAGAAAGAGGAGGGCGAGGAGGTAGAGCATCCAGTGCTGGCGGCGCGCGCGGCCGGTGGCGATCTCCAGAATGGCAAAGCTGATGAGGCCGAAGCTGAGGCCCGTCGCGATGGAGTAGGTGAGGGGGATGGTGATGAGAGTCAGGAAGGCGGGGATGGCGATGCGGGGCTCGTTCCAATCGATGGAGGAAGCGCCGCCGAGCATGAGGGCGCCGACGAGGATGAGGGCGGGGGCGGTGGCGAAGTCGGGGATGGCGCCGACGATGGGAGCAATGAAGATGGCGAGGAAGAAGAGGATGCCGGTGGTGATGGCGGTGACGCCGGTGCGGCCTCCTGCGGCGACACCGGCGGAGGACTCGATGTAGCTGGTGACGGTCGAGGTGCCGGCAAGGGCACCCACGACGGTGGAGGTTGCGTCGGCGAAGAAGATGCGGTCGAGGCGGGGGATGGTGTGGTCGGCGGCGATGAGACCTGCGCGTTCTGTGACGGCGACGAGGGTGCCGATGTTATCGAAGAGGTCGACGAAGAGGAAGACGAAGATGATCTCGAAGGCGTTGAGGTGGAGAGCGCCGCGGACGTCGAGGTGGAAGGCGGTGGCACGAATCGCGAGGGGATTGAAGGTCGACGGTTGATATTTGACCTGATGGAGGAGGATGCCCAGGGCGAGGGTGCCGAGGACTCCGATGAGCATGGAGGCTTTGACTTTGTAGGCCTGGAGGATGGCGATGAGGAGGATGCCGAAGATGGCCAGCTGCGTAGTGTGATTGTGGAGGTCGCCGAGGGCGACGGTAGTGGCGTTGCTGCGGATAATGATGCCGGAGTTGACCAGCCCGATAAAGGCGATGAAGAGGCCGATCCCTCCGGCGACTGCGGCGTGGAGTTCGTGAGGGATGGCGGCGACCAGGCGCTGGCGGATGCCTCCGATGGTCAGCAGGAGGAAGATGATGCCGGAGATGAAGACAGCGCCGAGGGCGGTCTGCCAGGGGACGCCCATGCCCTTGACGACGGTGTAGGTGAAGTAGGCGTTGAGGCCCATGCCGGGGGCGAGGGCCAGCGGGTAGTTGGCGAGGGCGCCCATCATAATGCTGCCAAATGCGGCGCAGAGGCAGGTGCTGGTAGTGACGGCGGCGAGGGGCATGCCGGTCTGCGAGAGGATCGCGGGGTTCACGAAGATGATGTAAGCCATCGTGATGAAGGTGGTGACGCCGGCGAGGAACTCGGTGCGCCACGTGGCCTGGTGGTCGGCGAATTTGAAGTAGGCTTCGAGGCGGGTGCGCAGAGGAAGGCCCTTCGGGTGCGGAGATTTTCGTTGGTGGGAACAGGATACCGCGAGCCGTAACCCGCCCCTCCCCTGGGGGTACTTATAGGGCTGAAGTCCTGGCGGGATGGAGGTTGAGTGCGGACTCGTGTTTGCTCCGAAAATGGTGCAGCCACTTTCGCGTAGCTATTCCGGGTCGGCCATGGGAGCTAGCGGGGTGTGGCCGGCGCTTGATCTTGCGCCTTGCGCATTTGTTCGACAGTTCGCTGGCCTGCGAGATAAGCGGATGCGCCGCGGTGCATGATGCCGATGTAGTTCTGGAGATCCTGATGCGCTACCCGCTCCTGAAGGAGGAGATCGAGGTACTGGTCGAGCTGGGCTCCCGTGGCGGCTGAGAAGTCGAAGGGACCGTCGGGATAGGCGACCTGAAACCTCTGCTCGAACGCGAGGCGCTTCTGGGTGGCTTCCTTACCGTGTTGCTGTATCGATTCAGCGTGCGCGACGCCGACCTCGGGCTCTGTGAGGGATGCAACTTCCTCCTGAGATAGAAGTGCCATGAGGCCGCTTGATCGGGCGGCTTCAATGTTGCCGATTCTTATGGTGTTGGTTGGCAGCGCGGGCCGGTAGGTAGGGGGACCGAGCGTACGGTGCAGCGCCAGGCTCTGCTGCACCTGTAGGATGCGGAGATTCAGGTCTTCCAGGTTGCGCGCATTGGCGAGCGAATTCTGGTCGAGATCGCTGAGCATGAGACGCGAGTCGGCGATTACGCCATCCCTCAGCTCCTGGCGCTGGTGTTTGTGGTGGATGCCCTCGACAGCTTGTTCGAGACCGACGGCGATGAGCAGGCCGATGACGATGGTGGCGATGTGGATGAAGAAGTCGCGCCAGGTGTGAGTGGGGGCGTGGGGTGGGTGTACATCGAGCATGAGTGCGGCCTCGCTAGTGGATTATCCGTGAAAGTCAGTGCGGTAGTTGCCGCTGAGCGCAGCCTTCCACTCCTGCAAGGACAGGCCGTGAAGCTTCTTATACAGCGTGGCCTCCTGCTTGGCGTTCGCGCATGCTGTCAGAACAGCCTGTAATTCTGCGGGAGTCAGTTCAGAAAGATTGTGATCGCGAGCGGCTCCCTTAGCCAGGCCGATAGCTGTGATCATGCTCCCGGCTTGCTGATGGTTCACAGCCACTGCACCATAGGCATCGCTGTACATGGCACCCTCTTCATAGGGCATCATGGCGAGCACGCCTTTGTCGCGCGCGTAGGCGAAGGCTGCATCGTAACCAGTCTGCGTATGTAGATCGAAACTCAGATGATCAACTGCCGGCTGTTTGCCAGCTTCGCGTGCGCGAAGCGCCGCGATGTTGGTGTCCATCTGTGCAAGCAACGCATCGGCAAAGGTCAGGTCGCGCTGGTCGATCTCGATGTTGACCTTGATCTCCTCGCGGATACGCTCGCGCGCTTCCCTTACTTCATAGTGATGGTGGATGCCCTCGACAGCTTGTTCGAGACCGACGGCGATGAGCAGGCCGATGACGATGGTGGCGATGTGGATGAAGAAGTCGCGCCACGTGTGGGTGGGTGTGTGCGGTGGATGGACGTCAAGCATGGGACGGCTCCTGGTGGGGATGGCTAGGGGTTGGTGGCGGGAGCTGGCGATGGGGAGGATTCGGAAGGTGGAGGATATTTTGCCAGAAGCGCGTGGGTGCCGCCTTGCCAGTAGGCGGACTGGGCGTCGTAGATGATGCGGATGTTTTCTTCGTCGGATGCAGAGCCGTGGAGGACGGCCCACTCGATGCCGTAGAGGAAGACGTTCATGTTGATGTTTTGTTCGTTGATGGTCATGTCGTCGCCGACGACGGTGCGGAGCTGTTGCAGCTCGGCGGGATTGAGCAGCGAGAGATCGAATCGCCGTTCATTGACCTGGGTGACGAAGGCTTGCGGGCTGGAGGTGTCGGCCACCGCGGGAAGCAGCGCGGACATGGTCTTCTGCATGGAGGCGTTGGAAGGCTCGAGGCGATCGACGGCCATTTGCACGAGGCTGTAGACGCGGACGTAGCGCTGGGCGTCGGCGCGCGGGAGGAGGTTGAGCGTGCCACCCTGCTGAGCGACGGTCCAGACGGCATAGGCGGGCTTAACGTAGCGGTAGGCCGAGGAGTACCGGGTGA
>JBEKFF010000046.1:0-19563 GCA_050013455.1 Acidobacteriaceae bacterium
TCGCCGCCGGTCGCAATCAGGCGGGCACCGGAGTCAACTTTGCGAACGGCGTCACTGGTTGCCAGGGTCGTAGCTGCGGCAAGTTGCGGCGCAGGATAGCCGATTTGATAGCTTCCCCAAAGTTCGTTTCCTAGTTCCCATGTGAGGCCGCCGTGATGATCGGCCCAGCGTGCGTTGACGTAGCGGACCCACTCGGCGGCTTGGTGCGGCGTGCCAGTACCCAGGTTCAAAGCAATCTGTGGCTTTGCATCGATGAGCTCACAGAAGCGAAGGAACTCGTCGGTACCGAAGGTGTTGTACTCAGGTATGCCCCAAGCAAGGTTTAATTTGCTGACACGAGTATCCCGAGGGCCGACACCGTCTTGCCAGTCATACCCGGAGGTAAAGTTCCCCCCAAAGCGAACCACCGGGGAATGGAGTTCCCTTGCCAACGTAAGGATTTCAGGGTCCATGGCATCGACCGCGTCGTCGGGGTCCAGGTCGATGTTGTCTACGAGGACTCGAGAAGCACCTTCGAGAGAGATCACTAGGTCTACAGGTTCGAGCGGCGCCACCTGGCCAGGGTGCAACACAAGATGAAAGATTGACTTGGCCCAAACGTCTGACGACGCCTGTACGACACTCGCTGCTAGCACCTCTGCAGGATGCGCGTGGCGTCGCAAGGAGAGTTTTACTGTGGGATTCCCCTCAACATGCTTCAGCCAAACGCTGCCTGTGTACTTCAGTTCGCGATGAACGGGAAGGTAAACCTGTTCCAGGATGCCTGTCTCCTTGTCCGGTAGGGACATCAGGAGAATGGATTGCGCCGAATTTGCCGCGTTTCCGCGCACGGGAGCGTAACGACTGCCTTGAGCTGGGTAGAGAGGTTCCCATGGCATTGGTAAGCCGAGAGACGAGGCGGCTCTAAGTCCCGCATTGGAGTTCCACTTTGCCTCGAGATTCTCTGCCGACCACAGGCCTTCTTCAAAGGAGGGGTTCTGCACAACGTTGGCCCAGAGGCCGCCGTAGGTGGATTGACCAATGGGTTCCAGGAAACTTCCAAAAAGAGTGGCCGGGATTTCTTGCTGCTTGTCGGGGCGACTGACCCGAATCATGATGGGCTCGCCCTGTGGCCTGGGCGAAGACTCCGACATCTGAGGCCGAGCGATGGGCGCCGCCGATCCGGCCAACAAAAGGAGGCTCATCAACCTGATGAGCGCTGGTGGCAATCTTTCGAGGCCCTGGATGTTCAATTGTTTCTTCTTCCCTGCAGATTGAAATCGAGAAAACAATGACGATAACAGAATCAGGACAACACTGACCTATTCGGCTCTCAGCTCCCGGAAGCGCGCGTGCCAGGCGGATCCAACCGCCTGACACGCCCCTAGCGGAATTAGAAACTGATGCGACCGGTGAATTGGATGTTCCTTGGGTTTGAAACTGTTGAGGTTGGTATACCGAAGGAGGAATCTGTTGGATTCGTATCCGGTACTGCGAACTGATGCCGATTGAAGGCGTTGAGCAACTCCGCCTTGAAGATGAACAGCACACCTCGGTGGATGGGCGTAGTCTTCCAGATGCTTATGTCTTCGTTGTAGAAATTCTGGGACCTGACCTCTCCTGTAACTCGAGGTATATTGCCGAAGGTATAGGGTCCAGTACCGCGAACGGCGGTGCTGTTGGGATCAATGAAGGCAGCAGGGTTGAAGTAGCTATCCTGGCTCGCGATAAAGGGGTTCAGCTGGCCGGCGCGATAGGCCGCGCTCGCCAAGGACTGGGTTGGATTGCGCGAGTAGCGAATGCTGTTATCCCAACCTGGGATCGACGTGGCGCAGCAAAATGAAATCGGCTGTCCGGACTCGTAACGCAGAATCCCTCCAACCTCCCATCCCCCGGCGAAATAGCTCGTGGATCCATGCGTAAGGTATTTCTGTCCCGGTCCGAAGGGAAGCTGATACAGAGGAGCCACCACGAACGTCTGTGGGAGATCTTCCGCGCTCAGAGCCTTTTCCTGATGGAGATTGGCAGGATTTTGCACGGGCTGGCCGGTGACGTTGCCTGGTATTGCGCTGTCCGCATCCGTCAGATTCTTCTCCCAGGTATAGGACGCCTGCAGCGATAGTCCATTCCGAAAGCGCCTGGTCAGCGAAACAAGTAGTGCGTTGTACGTTGACATGCCTACGTTCTGGATGCAGCAACCCGTGTCGATCGCGGAATACTGAGGAAAGGGCCGGAGAGCACGTTGGATCGGCGCTCCAGTACCCCACAGCGAGTAGAACCCCTGGAAGGGGGCAGTGACTCCGACATCGTTCCCTGCTACTGCAGCATTCAGATCGTTGCCAAGGTTGAACGCACTGAGAGGAATATTGTTGATGTTCTGGACACTCGATCGCAGATTCTGTGCCTTATTCCCCAGGTAGCCGACTTCAAGGATCAAGTCCTTGGCCAACTGCTGTTGCACCCCGAAACTCCATTCGTAAAGAACTGGTGGTTTTCCGGAGGTTGCGATGTAATTATCGCTTACCGGCTGACCGTTGAAGATGCCGGGGTCAAGATTGGGTGGGTGAGCATATGTGGGGAACCCTGCGTCAGTAATGAACGACGGCGAAAATCCGTCGGCGCTTGTGAACTGGGGCTTGACTGCGTAACCGGCATTCATACCATTGCCGTCGTCGGCATATTGCAATGGGCCGTAGATGATGGCCGCACCACCCCGGAACACGGTGGTTCCATTGGTATAGGGAGAAAACGCGAAGCCCACTCTTGGTGCAATGTCTTTGTAGTAGGTGTTAGCCCAACGCGTGTTCCCTTTCGTTTGGGTCCCGAAAACGAGAGCGCCCGGGATATCGTACTCAGGATCTGTTGCGGAAAGGCTGAAGTTCGATGTTGCATTGTGTGCAGCCGTGCGGGGAACATCGACATCCCACCGGATACCCAAATTGAGAGTTAGCTTATCGCTTACCTTCAGGTCGTCTTGCGCAAACAAGGCATAGTAGAAGGACGTCCATCGCGATTGCGTTGAGAGAACGCCATCTCCAAAGTTGCCGCTGGAGACCTGGCCCAGGAAGAGGCTGGCAAGACTATTGCCGTCCAGCTCCGAATTCGAAGGATCCGACGAGGTTTGCGCGCGGTCGAAAATAAGAGACGGGGTGGGATAGCTCAACGGCGAGAATTGCTGAATGCGGAAATCCATTCCGAACTTAAAGCTGTTGCGTCCTTTTGTAAGACTTAGGCTGTCGTTGAAGCGGAACCCGTTATCGATCCAATCGTTGTTCAGTTGATACTGATTGCCCAGGTTGCGGTACTGGTCCCGACTGTCAAAATTGATTTGGGGAAAGACTTTCGATGCTGGGGAGTTAGGGATTCCAAGCTGTTGGGTGTAATCAATATTGTTTAGAACTGCAAATGGGAAATTTGCGCTATTGGAGCGGTTGTAGCCGAAGTTGAAATGATTCAACAGGTTTGGGGTGATAACGAAGTCCCACCCTGCGCGACCGAAATGGGTTGTGAAGTTTTGCTGCCAGGTTCCCGAGTCCTGGGGATACGGAAGTAGGGCCGTTGCGCAGCAGGTTCGAAGGTTGTCGCGTGTCGAGTACGAGGCAAAAAATTTCTGCCGGGGCGAAGGATTGACATCAATCCGGACAGTGTAGGTGGTGTTGAAGACGGGAAATGAGCTCGGATAAAAGTAGTTGTTGAAGAGTGCGGACGTGGTAGGCGGAGGAATGTAACTAAGGATGTTTTTCGCAGCTGCGCTGAACTCCTGCTGCGGAATCACGTTGCCGGCAAACGCAGACCGACAGGGTGTGCCGTTTACGACCCGCTGGGTACTGGGGTCGAAGATCTCACCAGGATACACAGGCAGGCCATCACAGGGATTCGTTGCAGTGCTGCCACCGGCTGGTGGCGCCGCTGGATTGTAAAGATCGGTGAAATCTCCTCCACGTTCGGCAAGAGTAGGCACCGTACTTACCTGCGTCCCTCCGATGGTTCGGCGAAGCTGTTCCCACGAGAAGAAAAAGAACAGCTTGTTCTTTGCATCGAACAAGTGCGGGATGCTCAGTGGACCACCCAGGCTGACACCGTAGTCGTTCTGCTTGTCGTCGGGCCTACTATAGGCGCTGGTGCACTGCGGCGTATCGTTTGCACCCGAGCAATTGAGAGCTAGGTTGCCGTTGTTGAACCAAGTATTTGCATCCAGTGCTTCGTTGCGGAAAATGTCGAAGACGGAGCCGTGGTATTGGTTCGTCCCGCTCTTGGTGACGAACGACTCAATTCCACCACTGGTGCGTCCGTACTCCGCGGCAAAGATGCCGGTAATGAGCTTGAACTCTTGCAGTGCCTCAACGGAAGGGGATTCTTCGTCAAATGAAGAGCCGTTTTCACTTCTTGTCTGGCTCGCTCCGTCAAGGAGATCATCATTGCCGAAAGCCTGGCCACCCGCGATCTTCAACGTGTAAATGCCGTTGAAGCTATTGGCCGACCCGGGCCCGGTGGTTCCCGGCAGCACGAATATGAAGGACTCAGGAGAACGGAGCGCCCCGACGCCGCCCAACGCGAGGGGCAATTGGATGATCTGCCGGGCCTGAATCGTTCCACCAACGTCAGATGACTGTGTTTCTACGCTGGGTGCGGAGGCGTCGACATTAATGGTTTCCGAGGCGCTGCCAGCGGTGAGTGTGACGTCCAGTGCGGAGACATTGCCGATCGTGATCTGGACGCCATGCTGGACGGTCGTAGAAAAGCCATTCGCTGACACTGTTACGTCATAGGAGCCAAGGTTCAATTCTGGAAGGCGATACGAGCCTTCCGCGTTCGATACCGCGGCCCGTGTTACTCCTGTGGAGGGATCGATGACGATGATCTTCGCTCCCGGGATAGCTGCTCCGGATGGGTCCAGGACGCTTCCTGCCAAAGAACCACGCACCGATTGGGCTTCGGCCACGTTGGAGGGGTAGAGGGTTCCCTCCAGAGCCAGGATCGCGCAGAGCCCAACCAGCATCGTGATCGTCATGTTTATTTTCTTCATTGTGTTGCCTCCTGGAGTGTGTACACGTGAACCGTCGCTCGGCCCCGGGCATAGCTATGGATGGCTTGCCGATCGGTCGAGCCCTGGGGTTCGACGATTTCATGACGGGCATTGACAAGAGAACGAGAAGGGACGGCACAAAGAAGCGACCCCCTTGTTGTTGAGTTATTACTCACACGCCTCCAATCCATCTTTCAGCAGTCGCGACAGTTTATAAATAATAGATCATAGAAAAGTCAAGCGGAAATTCGATCAAGGAAAAGTCGTCAGGAACCAAGTGTCGTGTGGAATGTGCCGCAGCTAGCGTGACGATGGAGCAGCAAATGTCGTTGATTTGCGAATTACCAGCGACGTTGTGATGTGATCCGAGAGATCGCTTTGCCTGCCCGAAGGATCGAATTGCCATAGCAGTGAATCGAAAGCGCTTTCAACCAATTGCCGTCGGGGCAGCACCACTGTCGTCAGAGGGGGCGAGGTCAGTTGGGCGAGCTTAATGTCATCGAGACCGATGACAGATATGTCACTGGGCACGTTCAATCCACTTTGCTGCAAGGTTCCCATCACGCCGATGGCGATGAGATCATTGGAGCAAACAAGTGCGGTTGGACGATCTTTGAGATCGATGATTCGCCGTGCTGTTTCGCTACCACCCTCGAAGGTGTGGTGTTGCTCAAACAGGCATTCCGTCCTGACCACCAGCCCGAGTTCGCGCATGGCAGTGATGAAGGCATTTCGGCGAAGCATGGCCGTGTAGTTTCCGGTGTCTGCACCTGCAAAGCCAATTTCACGGTGCCGTAACGCAGCTAGATGCTGCACAGCCTGCCGAATGCCTGCAAGAAAGTCGATCTGGATGCTGGTATGTGGCTCTCTTGGAATGCTTGATTGAATGCTCACGATGGGAACGCCGCGAGCGATGCGGTATATATCGTCGGGCTCGGTCGCGAACGTCATCATGGCAATCCCGTGAACGCCATGCTGCAACATACGTTGGAGCCATGAGAGAGCACGCTCCGGATTACTATAAGTCGATCCCAACATCATCTCGTAGCCATGCTCAAGGGCGATATCTTCGAATCCCTGAATAAGTTCACAAAAAAATGGATTATTGATTTCGGGAACAATCAATCCAATGAGTCTTGTCCTTCCCGACCCAAGTGCCTGCGCGGCACGACTGGGCGAGTATCCGAGTTCCTCGATCACCTTCCATACACGTCGAGCAAGCTTTCGATCGACATTCGTGACCCCGCTTGTGACTCGAGAGACTGTTGCGATAGACACGCAAGCCAGACGTGCTACGTCGTGTATGTCAGAACGACCGCCATGCCCTTCGATTTTCGTGGGCGCCTCGGGCTGCATTTGCGATTTCTGGGCTGAATCCTTCAATCGAGTTACCGACCTATGCATATGCGCCTGACCTCGATCGGGCGTTCCCCATGCCGTTCGAATTCAGACTCTAGAGGGAGCGCGGAACCGTCGCTCTGGTTGGCAAAGTGGATATTGAAGACATCCACTATTTCACCGTCAGTTGAAGTTTTATGACGGACCCTGGCGGGACAGTAAGAGTAACTTCACCTCCGCGCAGATCCGTGCGCAGCGAGCTCGGCTGAACGTTCGTGGGCTCTTCAAACGTATTATGGGCATGCATATCGGCCGCAAAAAGTGCGGTTCCCGATGCTTGCTGGATATTCGCTCCTCTCAGCTTTACGCGGGTCAACTTGGGAGAATGCACATCGGGGTTTACAGCCGTGACCGTGATTACATTTTCTTTGCGCGAGGCCGAGCCATTCATTCCCCATAGGCTGGCGCTCTCGCCTTCGTACACGTAGTGAATGTTGGGGGTGGAAAAGTTGGCGCGCAGTGTTTTTCCTCCCTGGTGGCCGGCATACATCCCGAAGACGTAATAGTTCGGCGTAGCGAGAAACTTCTCTTCATGGCAGAGGAACAACGCGTTGATATTGTTGACCAACTGCGCGTTGGTTCCCATGCACACTTTTTCGGGATGCCGATTAAAGATGTCTAGCGTCAATGCCGTAGCCAAGGCATCCCGGACCGTTACCTGCTGACCGAAAATATGGGTTGGGTCTACTTCGGTCCCTTCCACATACCAGGGGCCATACTCATCCACCACCAAGCGGACGCTGTGCTCCTTATCGTATCGGCCCATCGCAGCCCATTGGTCTTCTATGATTTGTTCTATTTGGTCGCACTCTTTCAAGACCTGGTACCAGCTGGCGTCGTCGAAGCGCAGGGCCTGTTCATGGCGCGCGGAATAATGATGGACGGACCAGCCTCTGAAATGTGGATTGCTATATGGATGAGGCGACGCGAAGATCTGTTCGAAGAACCGATTCGTCCAGTCCAAATCGTTGTCGTTCGGGCCGGACCCGACCAACTGAAGATCTAACCCAAAACTTGGGATCCACGTCGCGTATCGTCGAAACTCTGACGCATAATCCTCAGGCAGGAAGTTTCCTCCGCATCCCCAGCTTTCGTTCCCCACACCCCACCAACGCACGTTAAACGGGTCGCGGGAGCCGCCTTCTGCTCTGAGCTCTGCCAGAGACGTTGAACCGGCAGGCGAATTGCAATATTCGACCCAGTTATCAAACTCCAGCGCAGGCAGGCTGCGGACATTTGCAGCGAGGTACGGTTCTGCTCCTGTCAATTTGCAGAAGCGCGCAAACTCATCGGTACCGAACTCATTCGTCTCAAAGATTTGTGCGCCTTGCTCGTGGAGACGTTGAGCATCCGGATCCACCTCCCAAAAGTTTGTATGTCGCGGTCGTTTTGCTGCCGGGCCGACGCCGTCACGCCAGTTATAGCTATCAGCGAAGCAGCCGCCGGGCCACCGAATGATCGGAACCTGGATCTCCTTAAGGCGATCGACAAGTTCGGCGCGGATGCCGTGATAATTTCTTATCTTCGAGCGTTCGCCGACCCATACGCCGTCATAGATCACGCCGCCGATGTGTTCGGTAAATTGCCCATAAAGGAGCGGCGAGATGACGCCAGGACTCTCTTCCGCCAGGAGCTCGATCAATGCGTCAGCCTGCGGTGCGGCTTTGCCGCGCGAAACGAATGTGGACGCGAAGCTTGCCATTGCGGCGTTCCGCAGGAACTGACGACGATGCATGAAATGGCCTTTCGAATGAGCCCCTTTGGTGAGTCGAACTTCGGGACTTGACACATTTGTAGATTATAGATAAAAGATTTGTCAATCTCGCGAGACCTTGTTTGGTGTTTTGAAGGGCTCTTACCGGCGAGTTGTAGAGCGACGATTGCACTGTTCCGCTTGATCTTCGGGCAAACAAGATCCCAGGCGTTTCACAATCCCAAACGCATGAGGCTAAGGAGCCACGGACAATCCAATGAAAACCCAAGCTAATCTTCACTCGCGATTTACCTCTAAAAAGTTGCTGACGGCAGTTGCGATTGCCGCCGCCATCGGTCTAACCGGCGCACCCGCCGCGTACGCTCAGTCGACTCGACCCTGCGATATCTATGCGGCCGCTTCACCGGCGACTCCGTGCGTAGCTGCCTACAGTACAACGAGAGCACTCTACGCCTCTTATACCGGATCGCTCTACCAAGTTACCCGACAATCCGACGGAACCACATCCAATATCGGAGTTCTATCGGACGGGTACGCCAATGCTGCTATACAGGACGCGTTCTGTGCAAACACGACTTGTACGATTACTGAGATCTACGATCAGACTTCCGACCATAACAATTTAACCCCTGCTCCTCCTGGGGGCGAATCCAGCGGTCCTGGCCCAAACGGCTACGATCTTCCGGCGTCGGCCAGCGCTTTGCCTGTAATTGCCGGCGGTCATAAGGTGTACGGTATCTACATTTTTTCGGGAACCGGTTACCGCAACGACACCACGACCGGCATCGCAAAGAACGGGGAGCCCGAAGGAGTTTATATGGTGAGTTCCGCCAATAATCTCAATACCCTTTGTTGTCTGGACTTTGGAAATGCCGAAACGAGCAACGATGACACGGGAGCCAGTGATATGGACGCCATAAACATCATCTGTCCCTCCATGCCATGTACGAATCCGGATGTTGGGTTAGATATGGAAAATGGCATTTACCCCTTCAACACCAGCACGCCTTTTACGGTATCCGGTACTCAATTTGTCACGGCGATGGCGTGGAACGATGGTCAACATTACTACCAGGTCTATGGGGGAAATTCACAATCGGGAACTCTCTCGTCATCAGGTACGTTAACTCTTCCCAATGGATATTCCCCAATGAACCAGCAGGGGGCGATCATTTTGGGGATGGGAGGAGACAATACCCATATCGATTCGGGATACTTCTTCGAAGGAGTGATGACGACCGGAACTCCAAGCACTACCTCGATGAGCAATGTACAAGCGAACATTGTATCGGTTGGATATCAGGGTGCACCAACGCTCACTAACGGCTTGACCTACACCTTTGAAAACCAGGCGAGCCAAATGCAGTTAGACAACTACTGCGATGGATGTTCTGGCGGAGCCACGAATGGAGTTCAAGTCATTCAATATCCGGCGAATGGCCTGGAGACCCAGCAGTGGACACTTCACTCGCAGGGTAATGGATACTTCACCATGGTGAGCGTGCAGAGTGGCATGTGTCTGGACGACCCGTGGGGCAATGGAATTCCCTCGCGCACACTTCCTCAAACGCAGGGGACTAGCACGATGCTTTGGCAACAACCCTGTAACGGGAATCCCGCTCAGAATTGGGAATTCGTTCCGCAGAGCAACAGCTACTTTCTCATTTTGAACGAAGCAGCAACGGCTGATAATCCAGCAGCTGGAACTCCCATGGTGGTTGACGACTACTACGGCGAGGCAACGCAGGGACTTCAAATGTGGCTTGATACCGCAAATGGCGAGGCGCCGCAGAACTGGCTCGCTTCGTTGCCTCCGGGGGCGTCAGGCAGCCCCTCCGGAACGATCAGTGACGGCGCGACCTATACCCTGGAAAACCAGGCTAGCTCGATGCTCCTGGATAACTACTGCGATGGCTGTTCGGGCGGAGCCACTAATGGCGTACAGGTCATCCAGTATCCGGCGAACGGTCTGTCGACGCAGAAGTGGACGCTCCACTTGCAGGGCAATGGTTACTTCACGATGGTGAGCGTGCAAAGTGGCATGTGTCTCGACGACCCGTGGGGCAATGGAACTCCCTCCCGCATGCTTCCTCAAACTCAAGGGACCAGCACGATGCTCTGGCAGCAGCCCTGCAACGGGAATGCCGCCCAGAATTGGGAGTTCATTCCGCAGAGCAACGGCTACTTCGTTGTGCAGAACCAGGCGGCCACGACGAACAACGGTTCTGCGATGGTCATCGATGACTACTACGGCGAAGCGACACAAGGACTTCAAATGTGGCTGGATACCGCGAATGGGCAAGCACCGCAGAATTGGCGACTGAATATTCAGTGAACGTATTTCATCGTCTTGCTTCCGCGCCAAAGTCGTCGTCGTGGCGCGGAAGCATCCCTGAGATCCTTCGACCGCGCAGATTCCGAAAAAGTGCTGTGATTGGGGGAAATATCTCAACCCACAATCAATTAATTGAAGATCGGGTCGGCTCATGGCCTTCTAGACTTAGGGCCATCGGCAGCTTCACGCGGTGGCGCATCCGCGCGAGCTTGCGTCCCCAAGGTTTTCGTCACGTGATTTTGAGTCCCCAGCGAGTCTCCAGAAACAGTCGATCACGCTGAACCCAGCATAAACACTTGGTATGGACGTAATATCACGTTCTGCATCGGCAAGTGATAGTAAGTGTTTTATAATCAATAACCTAGTCCCATATATGTGTTGATCCCTTCGAGCAACTCTGAGCGAGATTCCGAGACATCTGAGCGACCTGCCATCACTCGCTACGCGACTGCACCAATGGCGGAAACCTGCGACAAATGGACAACAAGTTGTTGCAATGTGAATTGGCACGTTGGGCCTGTGGGTGTGCTTTCCAGGAGACGCGCAGGGCGGCCGAAGGTGGAGAAAATTCATGGTGGAATGATTTAGGGGGGAGCGCGATGTCTTACGAGGTGTCTGAGCTGAGGATTCCGACGCTGGCGAGAGGCAGGATGAACTTCGCGGCTGCCACGCCAAGTGATCCGCCGATTAAGGTTTCCCAAGCTCTTGCTGCCAAAACGGATATGGAAGCTTCTCCGCTGACGGCAAGTGTCACCATAAGCGTAAATGCGTATGCCCCGCACGCGACATCATAGCGGTCGGGCAATGCGATGGCGTAAGTGATCATTGCCACAGCGGCGAGCATCCAGGCTAATGGGGACAGGTGCAAAGAAATCGGCAGACAGAGAATTCCGAGTGGCACGCCGATCAAGGTTCCAACGATACGCTGACGAACGCGTTGTGAGGTTCCTGAGGCGGACCCAACAATGACGTAGGTGCTTGCGGTGATTGCCCAGCCTGACTGTTGCAGGTGGATGACGCTGTTAAGTAGGACGATGACAAGAGCCGCGACCGCGGACTGCATGGCCATGCGCATTTCTCGCGAGACTCGACCGTCGGGAAACGACGAGTACACGGTGGAGGGGACGCGATGCTCGGCCTGTTCACGGAGCACCTGAGGAACGATACAAGCTACGCCTGCGATCACTCCGGCAAGCAACACGATGGGCAAATGCTGGCGAGTGATGTTTGCGCTGAGCGCAAGGAGCTGACCGATATAAATTTGGGAACCGATACCCGCGCCGAGGATTCCAAATCGTTTGAGATATCCAACGAGGAAAGCGCCTGTGATCAGAATCCACTCCGGACCGGCCAGGCGAAGACGGATCGGAATCGAAGAGAGGGCAACGAAGATCAGTGCGCCAAAGACTGCGGCGGCATTCAGAATCGCAAGGTCGCGCGTTGACAACCAGCGAGTCGTCTGACCTTCGGAAACGCTTGCCCAAAGTGCGAAGCCTGCGGCAAGGTAGCTAAGGGAATGGCCGCCCGGAAATTCGTAAGAGCGATCGAGCACTGTGCCCAGCATCGCTGCAAGGCCATAAGCTGCAACCAGGCGCAGACCCTTAATGCGCCGATGGCCGCCAGGGTCTATTTGTTCAAGCCACGATGTCATGCCAGGCTTCCTTCTATGATTTCGCTCGCGACTGCATTGCCATGGCGACGAGTGCGCCTATCAGAATTGCAGGAAAGAGTTGGCCGACGGCCGCCTCCGCTACCGTGAGAGAACGCGCAATGGGAGATACCGGGGTCACATCACCGCCAATGGTCGTGAGCGTGGAAAGGCTAAAGTACGTCAATTTCGATATCAGCTGATCAAAATCTCTGGGCGCTGCGACGAAATGAATCGAGCCAGGTCGGGATTGCTCGATGACTTGAAAAGCGGAAGCCCACGTCATCCCGAGCAACAGGTACGCGCTGACTCCACCCTGGATACGGCTCCAAGTAATCGGCCCCCCGCGAAACATGACGACCAACACGATGCGAACGTAAAGGAGCAGGGTGATGGTGGAAAGAACACTCCCAAGTTGATGCAAGAGCGGCGTTGGTTGCAGGCGGGCCGCTCCCAGAACGACAGCTGTCGCAACAATGAATGTGATTGCGAGGATGGTTTCAAAGCGACTTTGCTTACTGGCAATGGCTCCGAACGCCATGAGCGCCATGATGATTAATTCGAGCACTAGCCGGCCTGAGACACCCGCTTCTCTCATCGGACTAACCACGAAGACAAGAGTGGACAGGGAAATCGTGATCAACGTGAGGCCGATATCGCCGGACCAGAATTCTCCTCGCCTTATGCCAAATAGCGCCACGCGGGGGAATGCAGCATTGATTGCCATGCAAAGTTGCCTCCATTTCGTGAACTCTAACTGCCTCTTTGGATCTTCATTTTGCAGTAGGTGGAATTGCACTTTTACTCGCATCAACCTCAGCCGCCCTTTCGACTCACGATCGTCAGCTAATCGATTGGAGACCAGTTGTGGTCCGGGTTGTACTCCTGGAGCGGTGCAGCGATCCTGGTTGTGTCTGGACCCATATTCCGTTCGTACACGAAACCGTCCCGACCGAGCATGAAGCTCATGATTCCGGTTTCGCCATACTTCACGGGAGTGGCCAGGATGGCAAAGCCGCCAGTCATTTTGCTGCCCACGATATAACTCTGCGCGCCACCCGTCGCAGCAACGCCTTGAGCAGTAAGGATGCGCAGCGTGTATCCGTCGATGACGAAGGGCTGGCCTGGAGAGAGCGAGATGAGGGAAAGCATCTGAAACTCCTCGAGTTGCGCCAGCGGACTGCTCGCCGTCGAATCCGAAACGGGCCAATACAGGCCGTCTTGTCTGCCTGGAGTGCTGATGATGTGTTGTGCATATTCGCCGGAGTCGCTGTTGGCGGAGTAAAGCTGCTCTGCGTTCGCTAGTGCGACGACCGCGTCAATGGTGAGCAGTTCGTTCTTGCCTATTTCGCGCGCGCGAATTTCCTGAGCGCCCGCGACACCGTCGAAGTACCAGCTACCCGAAGAGTTCTTCGCTAGCGGCACGGGGAATGCAAAGTTATCCGCGCCGATATAGAGCACGCGGCTGCCATCCGACATGTCCACCCAGCGGTTCATTTGCTTGTATTTGGAGAAGAATTGCTGCATGGCGGCTTTGTCGGATTCGCTGTCCCCTGAGGTGATGAGAGCTTTCGCTTCGCCCCCCAGGACCTTGGTCAGTGTCTTCTCATCCGTATCCTTCGCCGCCTGAGCCAACGCGGTGGCTGCCTCCGCGGGCGACTGGAACGTCATCCGAGGCGTTGCGTCGGTGGCGAAGGCCAGCCTGGCGGCGTCCACTGCTGGAGCCGTGAAGCCCAATCCAGAGAGAGCTAGAATTCCGGCGATTGCCCATCCAATCCACTTCCTATTCGCTTTGTTCCGAGGCGTGCTCATTTCAATCTCCTTGAAGTTTTCTGATATGCGTTTCGTTTGATTTCCGTTGCTCGATTGGGATTTTTAGCGACGACGGCCGCCGCCAGAAGCGTGCTGTTGAACATGCGCATGTTGCATCGCTTGAACTCGTTGGGGACGCCCGGCCATGCTGCTGCGGCCGCGATTGCTTTCCGTGCGGTTGGTTCTGCCGTCGCCGCTCATGCGCGAGCTGCCCAGATTCGAGCGATTGTCGTTTCTGGCTTGCAGGCTACTGTTGCCGCCGTCGAGATTGGAGTCGCGGCTGTCATTGTGATAACCCCCAGGAGGCGCAACGCCAGGGCCGTTCATTCCTGCGTTGGGATTCTGGACTCCGTTGTTTCCACCAATCAGGCCATGGTTCCCGTTGTTGCCACCGTTAGGCACCTGTTGACCGGCATTTTTGTCCTCATGCCAGCCGCCGTCAGGGCCGTAATATCCATTCGGGTGATAGCCGCCATTCGGACCATAGTGCGAGTCTTCGCCAGGCTTGTAGTTACCGGCGGGGTGAAAGGTGCCATTGTTGCCATACCAAGCATGATTTTGTGATCCGACCGCTCCGCCGTTGGGGCTGAGACCGGCATGTTCCACGCCGCCGTTGCCGCCGATCAGGCCGTGATTGCCGTTGTTGCCGCCATTGGGCATGTTCGCCGGACCCGTTCCGGGCACATCGTGGTGATAGGCTCCGTTGGGGCCGTAGTAGCCATTGGGGTGATAAGCGCCATTCGGTCCGTAGTGTGTAGTCTCACCTGGACGGTAGCCATTCGGGTCGGTCGTCGGGTTATAGGGACGGCTGTTCGAGCCTGGACCCCAAGGGTGATAGCCGTTGTAGTTGGCGGTGTGCCAGGTGTTGTTCGAGATGTAGGTGTTGTGGTCGAAGATGATCGTGTTGCCACCTCCGCCCCAGCCTCCCCAGTTGCAAGCCCAGGCGTGAAAGCCCCAGCCGAAGCCGCCGCCCACTCCCCAACCTCCGCCGCCGAAGGACACCCCGACGCCGAAGCTCACCACCGGTGCGGCAAAAACCACGGGAGGCGTGTACATCGGCACCACAATGGGTTCGCCGTAGACGATCGTCGGGTTGTATTGCGGCACGTAAACGACCTGCGGATTTGCCGGTTGAATCACGATGACTCCTGGCGATGACGCCGTCACGGTAATCTGCGAATTGGATTGGATAGTGCCCGCCGCCAATGCCTTAGCGCGCATCACTTGAACCGCTTCCATCACATCCGAACGCTGGAAGTAAAACGCCTGACCGAGGCTCGAGGCCCAGGAGAGATTCGTCCCCAGATTCGACAGAACGCTGGGGAACTGGGTCAACGCCTTGATGCTTGGATCCCAGTCCTGCTGATCTACGGCTTGTTCCAGCGATTGGCCCGTAAGATTCGAATTCGCACTCAACCATTGATTCGCCGCCGTCACTTCGTCCGGAACTGTGGCCGCCGCGAGCACTTGGGCTACGAGAGCATCGGGATAGAGTGCGATCGGAGCCACAAGGCCATCAAGTTGTTCCGACGAAAGCGGCGCAGGAGTTGGCGCTCCGGTCGTGTTTGACTGCGGCGCGGAATTGTTGGATGGCTGCGAATAGGCGCCCTGCTGTGAGTCGTTGGACGGTTGCGAATCGTCGGAGACCTGCGGCGCTGCGACCGGAGACGGTTGGGGCGCCGGAGGTATCTGCATTGTCTGCCCGTAGCTCACCACAGTTGGCGTAGGAGCTCCGATGCCGGTTGTACGCACCGCCTGCCAGGGAGCTTGTCTCCCGTGGATCCCGTAATCTCCGGTCATGTTGTCGCCAAAAACGTGACCGTGGAAATTCAGGATGGTGCGCGTTACGGTGCTGAATCGGATGAAGTGTCCGTTCACTTCGCCCTGTATGGGTCCAGACTGATCCGGGCCCTCGAAATATCCCGTGATTCGGTTGCCATATTGCGCGATTTGGACGTGCTTAGTGACTGTCGAACCGTCCTTTATGCTGGTGGAATAAATGGTCCAATTACCCTGCACGTTGTCTGGCGGTTGTTGGGCCAACATGGTCCCGGCTAACGTCAGCGACGCCAAGACGAGAACCACCAAGCTTAGCGTCGCGTTGAGTTTCTTCATGACTTCCTCCTCATTCCAATCGTGGATGTTTTTTGCAACATGGATGGAATGGGATATAGCAAGTCATGAACCAAGATCAAGTGGTTGAAGAATTGGAACTTGCGGCTTTGACCGGTTTATGGGGGCTCGGGAATTCACGAAATCTCAGGAAAAACGGATGCGAAACGCTGGGAAAGGTCTCGATCGGAGCATGTACAATACCCACCGTTTCCGTCGGTATAGAATTCACCTACGTTACGGAGAATAGCCTTGCAGCCCGAACCCCTACTTGCTCTGGCCGCAATGGTAGCGGGAGAGCACGGCACCCGAAGTGCACTGGACACGATTGTCCAAGGCCTAGCTAAGCAGTCTGGGATAGCACTGGCTCGCATTTGGCTGGTGCAATCCGGGGACATCTGCGACGAGTGCTTTCTTGCCAGTGAATGCGACGACCGCTGCGAGTGCCTCCATTTGGTTGCCAGTGCGGGCGAGCCCTTGAGTGGAGAGGAAGACTGGTCTTTTCGCGAAGGATATTTCCGGCGCATCCCACTGAGCAGGACAAAAGGAAAGGTGGGAGTCATCGGGGCGACCGGCAATTCGATTCGAATCGCTAACATTACGCCGGAAAGCGAGTGGATTCGAAGGCCAGAATGGGCCAAGAGTGAAGGGATTCGGGCTTTCGCGGGCGAGCCACTGAAGTTCAGGGGAAAGATCCTGGGAGTCCTGGGCATCTTCAGCCGCGAAACAATTACGGAGCAAGAGTTTGTCTGGCTACGCATGTTCGCAGATCAAGCAGCTGTGGCCATCACGAACGCACAGGCATTCGAACGAGGGGAACAAGCTCTGGAAGAATTACAAAAGAGCGAAACGAAGTTCCGTTCTCTTCTCAACCTTTCTCCCGTTGCGATTTACCTGGTGGACAATGCTGGACAATTCATCTCCGCAAATCAGGCAGGTATGGAGCTGCTTGGCTGCACAGCGCACGATCTTCAAGGCATGCCCGTTGCCGTCACTTACTCGCCAGAGGAGCTTTCTCGAATCAAAACTCCAATCGAGGCAATGGGATCGGGCTTGACGCGATTTGAGCGGACCCTCCTGCGTAGAGATGGCGCCAAGCTGACAGTGGAGGTTTCCCTTTCTCCCATGCTGCCGGGCGGACGGCAGGTGGTGATGAGAGATATCACAGACCGGAAACGCGCTGAAGATGCACTAAAGGAGCAGGCACGTCAATTACAACAGGTCATTGATGTCGCGCCAGTTCACATGTTCATCTGGGAAGCGGACGCAAGTGTCTCTTACGGAAACCGCGCAACGGTGGACTATTTCGGTCCTATTCCGCGAAAGGATCCAATGGAATTTCTTGACCTTGTTACCCATTCCGAGGACATAGCGGCGCTCAAGAAAGGGATACAGGAAGCCTTTAAGGATGGAGAGGCCTTTGAGACGGAAGTGAGAATGCGTCGGCACGATGGCGACTACCGCTGGTTTTTGTATCGGCTGAATCCCCTTCGCAATGAACAAGGGCAAATAACACGCTGGTGTGGCGTTCGAACGGACATTGACGATCAGAAGCGGGCGCAGGAGCGAACTCAACGGGAAAACATCGCGCTGCGGGAGGAAATCGACAAGGCGTCCATGTTCGAAGAAATTGTAGGCACTTCCTCCGCGCTCCAAGCGGTGCTCCTGCGTGTCGCAAAAGTCGGTCCAAGCGATACCACCGTTCTTATAACCGGTGAAACCGGCACGGGCAAGGAACTCATCGCGCGTGCGATTCACAAACGCTCGGTGCGGTCGTTGCGTCCATTCGTGAGTGTGAATTGTGCGGCCATTCCGCGCGATCTCATTGCTTCCGAACTATTCGGCCACGAGAAAGGTGCCTTTACGGGCGCGTTGCAACGAAGGCTGGGACGCTTCGAACTGGCCGAAGGCGGCACAATTTTCCTCGATGAAATCGGCGAGTTGAACACGGAAACTCAAGTGGCGTTGCTCAGAGTTTTGCAGGAGCGCGAATTCGATCGCGTGGGGGGCACGCATCCGATTCGTGCCGATGTTCGTGTTATCACGGCCACGAACCGCGACTTACTTGCGGAGGTTTCAGCGGGCACTTTTCGCAGCGACCTTTTTTATCGCATCAACGTCTTCCCCGTGGAAGTGCCACCGCTTCGGGAACGGAAAGAAGATGTCCGCCTACTGATCGAGTATTTCATCGACCGCTATGCGAGGAAGGCAGGGAAAAGGATCACCAGCATTGAGAAGAAGAGCCTGGCACATTTGCAATCCTATTCCTGGCCAGGAAATATCCGTGAACTGCAGAATGTCATTGAGCGCTCGGTGATTTTGTGCGACTCCGATCAGTTTTCCGTTGACGAGAGTTGGCTGACCTTGAAGCCGGCCGCCGTCCAGCCCCTGCGGGAGGATCTGGTCGATCAAGAGAAAAAGCGTATCGAAGCAGCTTTGTCCGAAGCCGGGGGACGAGTTTCGGGACCGTCCGGAGCGGCGGCGAAGCTCGTCATGCCCGCCTCCACGCTCGATTCCAAGATCAAATCATTGCACATCGACAAGCGCCGCTTTCAAACTCATTAAGATTCGCTAGCTTCCTTCGCGAAGTTTCGGGAATTCCTGAAATCTCCGGGACCTACCCTTCGCATAAGTAATTCTGATTACAACACTTAGATTTGGCAGTTGGCTTGCTGCTCTTAAGCGAAGACTGATCCGATGTCCGACAAACACAGGCCGAACCCTGCACTTGCAATAACCCGAATGGCGTGCGGCGATTGATCCCCGCAGTCCGTTTGCCCTTGTTATTACGGAAAGAGAAAAGGAGTTTCATGTGGAAAATTAACAAATTTAGAGACGAGCGGCGCTTGGTCCTGAGTATCAGTGGAAGGATTCAAGCGGAAGAACTGCTGGAACTGCAAATGGCAGTCGACTCGGAAGAAACGCCACATGAAAAAGTGGATTTGGACCTGGAAAATGTGAGGCTTGTGGACCAGCAGGTGGTCACATATTTGGCGTGTTGCGAGGCGACTGGTACCAGGCTTCGAAATTGTCCATCCTATATTCGGGAATGGATTGATCAAGAAAAAGTGGACAGAATCACCGAAGCAACGGCGAAGATCTAGGCTTGAGTTGCAACTGAGACCCGAATGGACGACTAAGTCGTCGGCCATTTGCGCTAGTGCGCAGGTCCATGTCAGCAGTCGAGGGATATGGTTTGCGCACAAGGGGGCCCGCGCAACCCGCCGAAGGAAATGTCCGCAGATCAGTGGGACAAGGCGTGGGAAGATGCAAGAAGACAGGTGAGCAATTTGCTAAAGCATGGGACGAGTGGGGCAAAGTAATTTTGAGTCTCCAGTGAGTCGCCACAAACAGCCGCACTCTCAGAAACCAGCATAAACACTGGGTCTGGACGTAATATCACCTTCTGCATCGGCAAATGATCGATAATGGTATTGTTATCAATAATATACACGCGAACAATGCTGGCTCCTTCGAGTAGCTTTGAGCGCATTTCCCGAGACATCTAAACCACGTGCAACCACTCGCTATGAGGCCGA
>JBEKFF010000047.1:0-20673 GCA_050013455.1 Acidobacteriaceae bacterium
TTCCACGCCAACCTCGTCACCCTCTCCATGCACTACGAGTTCTAATTCGCAGCGCAAGAAAGGCCAATGACAGCCGCGCCCGATAGATTGGGGCGGCTGCCATTCTCTTTAAGTCGGATTCTGCTGGGGAAGCAATATTCATACATCTCCTGGCCGAACGGGTGGGTTCTCACTCAGCTACCTGATCTTCCATTTTCTGCCGACATCCCAACCTGATCCGAGCGAACTGGAGTGACGGCTGCTGGCTCTGACTACGGAAAGCTTGCGAGCGAGCGGAAGCCGACGGGAAGAGGGGACGACTTTGACGAAGGGGAACACGAAATGTGTCTTTTTCGTAACAAATCGGTCCAGCGACTGGATTGAACTTATGAAGCTCTAACAAAAGGCTCTTGGGGGCGGCCATAGGCGTGCTTCACCTAGCGTAGAGACGAATCCTTGCCGTTCAGGGACCTGCCAAGGTTCCGGGGTTTCATCCGTTCGCTCTCTCACACTTCGGGAGCGTTCAATGACCAATCCTTTTTCTGCGTCCTTACGCAACAGTTTCGCTTGCTTGTTTCTAGCATTACCGGTCCTGCAGGTCACGCAGGCACAGACCGCGCATTTCAGCGGCGCGGTTACCCCGGTGGGCAGCGGTTTCAGCAGTCCCACTGGCGTGGCTGTGGATGGCGCCGGGAACGTCTTTGTCGCAGACATCAACAACAATGAGGTGAAAGAGATCATGGCGGCCGATGGGGTCGTCTCCTCCAGCTCTACGGTTAACATCATCGGAGGCGGCTTCAGGGATCCCTATGGCGTGGCTGTGGATCGCGTCGGGAATGTCTTTGTCGCCGATTACGGCCACGATGCGGTCAAGGAGATCGTGGCGGTCAATGGGGCGGTCTCCTCCAGTTCGACGGTGAACACGATCGGCAGCGGCTTCAGCTCTCCCTGTGGCGTGGCCGTGGATAGCGCTGGCGACGTATTTGTCGCCGACAGCGGCCACAATGCGGTGAAAGAGATCGTAGCGATCAGTGGGGCGGTCTCCTCCAGCTCCACGGTTAATACGGTGGGTAGCGGGTTCAACTATCCCCAGAGTGCTACTTCGGATTCGAGCGGCAACGTATTCGTCGCCGACAGCGGCAACAGTGCAGTCATGGAGATCGTGGCGGTCAACGGGGCGGTCTCCTCCAGCTCTCCGGTCAATATCGTCGGCAGCGGCTTCAACTATCCCACTGGTGTGACTGTCGATAGCGCCGGGAACGTTTTTGTCGTCGATAACAACAACAGCGTGATGAAAGAGATTGTGGAGGTCAACGGGGCGGTCTCCTCCAGCTCTCCGGTTAATATCGTCGGCGGCGGCTTCCTCTATCCCACTGGTGTTACTGTCGATGGTCGAGGTAACCTCTTCATCGCAGATACCGGTAATAACGCGGTAAAAGAGGTCGTTACCCGAGGCATAGACTTCGGTTCTCTGCCGGTCGCCACCAGTACGCCTACGACCATATCGCTCGGCTTTACATTTGACACGGGCGGCACCATTGGTGTGCCGGCTGTGCTCACGCAGGGAGCACGCTGGGGATACTTGCACGGTCGACGTGACCTTTACGCCTAAATGGAGCGGTGTCCGGTATGGCGCAGCGACGCTGAGTAGTTCGGGAGCGACGATCGCAACTGGATATGTCTACGGTACTGGCGTGGGACCGCAGGTGAGCTTCAGTCCGGCAGCTCTGACAGCTTTACACGACGGCTTCAATTATCCCAATGGCATAGCGATTGACGGAAGCGGTAACGTCTACGTTGCCGATCAAACCAACAATGCCGTCAAAGAGATACTGGCTGCCGGCGGTTACGCCACAGTGAACACGCTGGGCAGCGGTTTCAGCCAGCCCGTTGGAGTTGCGGTGGACGGTGCCGGTAACGTTTTCGTTGCCAATACCGGGACTTTAAACGATATCAAGGAGATTCTGGCAGCCGGTGGTTATACCGTCGTCCGCACTCTGGGCAGCGGATTCAATAGCCCCAATGGCGTAGCTGTCGATGGGAGCGGAAATGTCTTCGTCGCTGATTCCGCAAACATCAAAGAGATTCCCGTCGCGGGCGGTTACACCACAGTGACTACACTCGCGAGCGGATTTAACTATCTGATCGGGATAACTTTGGATTCAAGCGGGAATGTATTTGTCGCCGATGTAGCCACCAACCTAGTCAGCGAGATTGTTGCTGCGGGCGGCTACACCACGGTGAGAACGCTGGGAAGCGGTTTCAATGAGCCAGCCGGCGTCGCAGTTGACGGCGAAGGGAACCTTTTTGTCAGCGACTTCGGCAATAACGCCATAAAAGAGATGCTGGTTGCGGGCGCCTACACGACGATCAACACATTGGGGGACGGTCTCAACGGTCCGATTGGTGTGGCCGTAGATGGTGCGGGCAACATCTTCTTTGCCGACTCGAACTCGAATACGATCAAGCAATTGAACGTTGCCAATCCCCCTGCCTTGAATTTCTTGACGACGTTGGCCGGATCGACCAGCAGCGACAGTCCCAAGGCAGTCACTCTGATCAACAATGGCAACGCCGCGTTGACATTTGAGGTGCCCGGTACGGGCCTGAATCCAAGCATCTCGGCCGATTTCACGTTTGGCAATAGCTCAACCTGCCCGCAACTCTCAACCAGTTCCAGTGTGGCAACGCTGGCCACCGGGGCGTCGTGCACCAACTTGATTAGCTTTGCGCCGACAGAGAGTGGCTCAATCACCAGTTCGTTGGTAGAGACGGACAACGCGATGAACGCCGTGGGTCCAAACTATGCGACCCAGACGGTTCCGTTGAACGGCACGGCAACAGCGCCACCAGCGACGAAGCTGGCATCAACCACCATTACCTCCTCGCTGCCGAGCGGCGGCAACCTGGGCACGATTTCCGCGACCGTAGAAGATGCGAACGGGAACACTGTCAACAGTTCCAGCGCATTAGTGACGACAACCATTACAGGACCTAACGGCTACTCGCAGGCTGTTGCGGCAAACGCTGTTAGTGGCGTGGCGACACTCAACCTGGGGTCACTTGCGCTGACGACGCCGGGTGTCTACACCGTCACGAGTGCCAGCCCCGGTCTTACCTCGGTGAGCTCCTCGGTTACTGTGCTTGCGGGGAACATCCCGACCCAGCTCGCGCTCTCGGCTGTTCCAGCTTCTCTCGCCTTTGGAGGTCATCTAGGCGTAGTCATTGCATCGATCGAGAATAGTAGCCAGAGCGTCGTCACCAGTTCAACGGCGTATGTTTCTTTGACCATCACCGGACCGAGCGGCTATTCCAATGAGCTGATCAGCTCAGCCTTGGCGGGGGTTACTCCTTTCGACCTGAGCAGTATTTCCTACATGGCTCCAGGATCTTACGTCATCACCGCAACCAGTAACGGACTAACCCAAGCTACAGCTTCCTTTACCGTAGGGTCGTCCCCCGCGGTTGCGAACTTCGGATCGATTCCAGTCGGCACCTCGAGTCCGGTCACTTCTTTGATTTTCACTCTCTACACAAGCGGGACGATCCAGCTCCCGTCGGTGGTGACTCAGGGGTCAACCGGGCTCGACTTTGTTGACGCGGGAACCGGAAGCTGCACCACCAACGGGACTTCACATTCCTATGAGGCGACAACCACCTGCACCGTCGACGTCACGTTTAACCCGGTTGCGCCCGGTAGACGCAGTGGTGCGATAGTGCTCAAGGACGCCTCGGGCAACGCACTCGCAACCGCCTTTCTCAATGGTGTTGGCAGCGCCCCGCTGGTCGCCTTCGACGCGGGCTTGATTACTAGCCTGCCATTGGCCCTCACAACAGGGATATCAAATCCTGACGTTGTTCGCAGCGGCCCCCGCCCCCAGAATCACGTTGGTCCCGCGCCAACGAATCAGCTCGATACGGTGGTAGAGGACAGCAGCGGAAATCTTTTCGTGGTCGATGGTCTCAACTGCGTAGTGCAGAAGTTCGTGGCTGGAAGTTATGCCGCGAGCATCATTGCCGGGACGGGAAGTTGCGGTTACAACTACGGAGACGGAGGCCCCGCAACCAGCGCCCAGTTTCGGCAGCTCAACAGGATCGCAATCGACGGCAGGGGCGACCTTTACCTTCCGGATGCACTGAACTATGTCATCCGGAAGGTCGACGCGATCACTGGAATCATCACAACTGTAGCGGGCCAACGGGGTGTAACGGGCTATGTACCTGGCGGCGGCCTGGCAACCAGCATTACCTTCGACAATCCCAACACAGTTGCAGTTGATGGCAAAGGAAATTTGTACATCGGAGATCAGGGGACGTCGATCATCTGGAAACTGACTCGCTCAACCGGCGTTCTTACGATCTTGGCTGGCAATGGAACGGGGGTGGGCTACAGCGGAGATGGAGGACTCGCCACGGCAGCCCAGCTTGGGGACACGAACGCTCTCACCTTGGACGCCGCCGGAAATCTTTATATTGCGGACGGCACAAACAACATCGTTCGCAAGGTGACGGTATCAACCGGTGTGATCACAACCTACGCTGGCACACCGTCATCCAATCCCATCTATTCAGGAGATGGCGGCCTCGCCACTCAGGCACAGATCGTCGCACCTGCCGGCGTCTCGGTCGACGCAGCCGGGAGCCTCTATATAGCTGAGGGTGGGAGTGCCGTTATCCGAAAGGTGAATGCGAGCACAGGCCGTATCAGCACGATCGCCGGCGTTTATCACGGCGGCAACGGCAGCTACACCGGCGACGGTGGAGCTGCCACCCTCGCAGGGTTTAGTGAGGTGCAGGATGTAGCGGTCGATGGGCTGGGCAACTTCTTCGTTGCCGATTCCGGCAATAACGTCATCCGCAAAGTCGCCCCCGGGACGGGAGTCGCCAGCTTCGGAAGCTTCGCCATCGGTTCGTCGTCTCCGGCGATCGATGTGATCGTCAGCAACAACGGCAATGCCATCCTGGACATCAGTGACTTGCGCACGCTCTCAAACTTCAATCTCGCTGGGACCGACACTACCTGCACGGCAACCGGGACGCTCGCTATCGGGGCGAGTTGTGTGCTTGGAATTGAATTCTTACCGACAACGGCCGGTCCTCTTTCGAGTACCACCACGTTGACTGACAACGCAAACAATGTCCCGGCAGCTACCCAGTCGGTCACCCTCAATGGCACCGGTATTTCGCCTACGGCGTCCCAACTCGCGCTGTCCTCGGTCTCCTCCACGATCCCATTTGCCGGGAATTTGGGTGCAGAGCGAGTGAGTATCGAAAATGCGAATGGCGCTCTCAACGTCGACTCCACCGCTTCCATCACACTTACCCTGGTTGGCCCGGCTGGTTCGAGGAACACTTACACGGTAGCAGCGGTCAATGGCGTCGCGGCCTTTGATCTAAGTTCGCTCCCCCTCTCTGCAATTGGGATCTATAGCATAACTGCGACGAGTCCGAATCTAAACAGCGCTACGGCAGCCTTTACGGTCGTTCCAATCACGACGGCAACGGCGGTGAGATCCTCAAGCCTGACACCGCTCTACGGAGAGACCGTGGTTCTCACAGCGACGGTCACTCCGCCATCTACCGACACGCCTACCGGCACAGTGGCCTTTCATCGCAGCGGTGTTGCGGGTGGCGTTGGCCCTGTTCTAGGGACGTCTCCCATCAATGCGTCTGGCATCGCGACCCTCAGCGTTGTGCTCCCGGGGGGGGCGAACGTAGTAACAGGCGTCTACTCGGGTAGCTTGGACTTTTCAGGTTCAAGCTCACCAACACTATCGATCTCAACCATAGCGGCAACAGCGGTCTCCTTCTCTGCGAGCCCGACTACTCAGCTTTATAACAATCCGATCGTGTTAACCGCGCAAGCGACCTCCGCCACTGCCGGGATCTTGACCGGAACGGTGAGTTTCCTCGATGGGACGATCGTGATTGCGACTGTGCCGCTGGGAGCAAATGGCCGGGCTATTTATTCGATTGCCACACTGGTCGACGGAAGTCACAGCCTCACTGCGGCCTACTCGGGCGACCCGAACTTCCAACCAAGCGGATCGACGGGAGCGGCGGTCGCGATCACAGTCGGCAACGTCAACCTGAATCTTGGAGGCGACCAGAACCAGTCTGTCGTCACGGGTGGGGCGGTTGCCTATAGCTTCCCGCTTTCGCCCCTGGTGACGCCGACGTTCCTGTACGACGTGCATCTGACCGCGACAGGCCTGCCTCCGGGAGCAACGTATACCTTCTCTCCCGCGGTGATCCCGGCAGGAAGCGGAAGCATGCCTGTGACTCTCACCGTGCAAACGGCGAAGGGTACAGCACGCCTGAGTATGCCTGCAGCCCCGGGCCAGCACTCCCCGCGTGGACTCACAGCGCTTGCCTTCGGCCTTCTGCTCCCTCTGTTGGGTGCGAAGTCGGTCCGCAGGCGCCTCAAGGCGATGCCGAAGCCGCTGGCCATGATCCTGTTCGCCGTCCTCAGCATAGGCGCGATGGCCGGTGTGAGTGGATGCGGAAGCGGCGGCTTCTTTGGCGCTACGTCGACCAGCGGCAAGTACACCATTACCGTCACCGCAACCAGCGCTGATCTCGTGCGGACCAGCACCGTTCAGCTCACCATCCAGTAAGGCAGCCTTTGAGGCGAGGAGACGTTATGTTTAGCATCAAGGGACTTGCAGTATTGGCTATCGCAATCGGAGCGGCGGCATCGGCGGCTGCTCAGTCTGGGAAACCTCACGAGGGCATTCCTAAAGCAGAGATCGCAATTGACTATAGCTTCATGCGTGCCAACGCTACTCCCGGCCAGTGCGGCTGCTTCAATCTCAACGGAGGCAGCGCCGAATTCGGTATACACGTGTATAGGAATTTCTCGGCCGTCGCCGATATCACCGGAGAGCACGCTGGGACCACGAGTGTCCCGGGCCAATCGCTATCTCTGCTCTCCTATGCCGGCGGCCCGCGCTTCAGTTATCCCATGCGCCGCTCTGAACGCACACGCATCACTCCCTTCGTACAGGGGCTCGTCGGCGCAGTCCATGGTTTCGATGCGCCGTTTCCGAATGGCTCCGGTACTCTCTCCAACTCCGCGAACGCGCTGGCTATCCTGGTAGGCGGCGGAATCGATATAGCTGTTAGCCACAGGTTCGCAATTCGTGCTGTGCAGATGGATTATGGACTCTCTCACCTGCCGAACAACGCAAACAATAGCGAAAATTTGCTCCGCGTTTCTACAGGTGTGGTCTTCCGCATCCGCTGAGCTTAAGAGAGTGGGGCGTGAACAACATTTCGCTTTTCACCCGAAGTGGGAGCGGATACAAGCAGAGGTCGCTGGCGAAAGTCGGCGCCTCTGCTCTGTTATTTCAAGGATTAATCTTCTACTTACAAAATCCTGACCTGGATGTGGATGGGGCTATTCGCCTTTGGTGTTTTGATGGGCTATGTGATGTAAGCGTCTTACTCTCCGAGCACAAAGTCTGAGCGCACGCGAGTAGCTCCTGCAAAGCCGGTGTTACTGAGATGGTCCGCCGCTGGAACCTCATCCTAGTGATGAGGATCTTGTAGGCAGACTAGGGAGGATCATCGACATGCAGATTCGTTCCGTAGGCATTGACCTTGGCGAACACGACGTGAGCAGGCAGCTGATTGAGCGGCGGTGAGGGAGACCGCTGCCATGCGACAGAAGAACAAGACTAAACGCAGATCGCCTAAGGCGGTCTTACGCCTGCCAGACCTCGACCATTCCAAATCCACCGTGCTGCAGACCCCTGGTTCGGCTGCATCCCAAAGGACCTATCGCTTTGCCATCGATGACTTCATCGGTTGGTATTGTTCAGAACCGCGGCTGGCTTTCGGTAGATCAGTTGTTTTGCGCTATCGCAATCACTTGGAAGCCCGTCAATTAGCCCCCCGCGACCATCAATCTGCGTCTGGCGGCGGTCCGACGGTTAGCTTATAAGACGTCGGACAATGGATTGCTCAGCCCCGACCTCGCCGCTGGCATCCGGCGGGTGAAAGGCGCCATACGGCTCGGGATGCGGATCGGCAACTGGTTGACGCCCACACAGGGTAAAGAACTGCTCGGTATGCCTGACCGGGATTCAGTAAAGGGCAAACGTAATTACGCTATGTTGGCCGTGCTGCTCGGCTGCGGGTTACGTCGAGCGGAACTTACCCGGCTGACCGTAAGCCATCTTCAGCAGCGAAACAATCACTGGGCGATCATTGATCTGTTTGGAAAGGGTGGACACGTCCGTACCGTTCCGGTACCTGACTGGGTCAAGGTCGCCATAGATTCATGCCTTGCTGTTGCAGGTATCGATGCTAGAGTCATCTTCCGTTGCGTCAGCAGAACTGGCCACGTTTGGGGGAGTCGTCTCAGTGAGAAAGCGGTCTGGTGGGTCGTGCGCGAGTATGCGAAACTGGCGGGCATTGATCATCTGGCTCCCCACGATCTCCGCCGAACTTGCGCCCGCTTATGTCACTCCGCCGGAGGGGAACTTGAACAGATTCAGTTTCTACTCGGCGACCGGTCCGTAGAAACCACCGAACGATACCTCGGTTCGCGGCAGAGATTGGTGCAGGCGGTTAACGATCACATCGGAATCGAACCGGAGGCAGGTCAACATGATCCCTTTGACTCGAACCAGGGCTAGAAGCATTATTGGGGGTGACCCCTGAATGGAGGGTGAGCGATGCCCGATGGGGAGCGGAACTTGCCGAACAGTGATTACGACCGCGAGAAGGTGGAAGAAACGGTTCTGGCTCTGTTGTGGCTGACGCTTGATGGCCATCGCCGGGCATGGAAGAGCCACGATTGGGGTGTGCTGGATCGGCTGCACGAGCGCGGCTACATCTCAGACCCGAAGAGTAAGGCTAAGTCTGTGCTGCCGACCGAAGGGGGCGAGCGGCGGGCGCGAGAGCTATTCGCCCGTCACTTCGGAGTCGACGGACAGTAGAGACACCGTCCTTAATGTGACGCCTAGCGGTCGCCGAAACGTGAAAACGAACTTGGACAATATATGATCCTTCGTGTGAATGCAAGGGAAAAGTTTCGAATGAAAGAAGTCTACGTCAATGTATTCGGCCTTTAGGTGGAGAGTGCTCTCCTGGCCTCGATGAGATACGCCGCGTACCTGTCCTTAGAAAACGCTCGGCCTCGTATGGGCCATTTGACCAATCAGGTTTCAGGTACGCCGTTTTGACTGTTCTTTCATCTTCACTGATCCAGTGCAGACCTCGGTGGGGAAATGTTGATGTTGCTGGTTAATGAATCTGTTTAGGCTCCACTGCCGCGGGTACGGCTGCTCGATAGTCCTGGCCGGTCGAGAGCACTGCCCACGCGATCCGCGCCAGCTTGTGTGCTGTTGCCACGACTAATATGTTGCGCGGCGCCCTGGTCTCCAGCGAAGTCATCCAGGCGCCCATCGCGATCCGGTCCCTCTTCGATCGCAGTACAACCGCGCGTGCTCCATGAATCAGGATCTTGCGCAGGTAACAGTTACCGCGCCTGCTGATGGCACCGAGCTTCGCCTTGCCGCCGGTCGAACGCTGGTTGGGCAGCAGCCCTAACCAGGCCGCGAACTCTCGTCCCTTGCGGACGCTGCGCCGTTGCCGATGGAGGCCACGATCGCAGTTGCAACCAGCGGTCCTATGCCATGGATCTGCCGCAGCTTTCGGCACGCATCATCGCTCGAAGCAATCCGTTCCACTTGGTCGTTCATCTCCGCGATCTGAAGCTCCAGATCTTTCCACTCGCTCCACAGCATGGCAATCAGGTTCCGCATCCTCGGAGTGAGGTTCTCGTTGATGTTTTTTCAAGCACCTCGGGCATGGCTCCCTCACAACCAAAGGCCGTACACATTTGCGCAGACTTGTCTTCCCGCCCAAACTTCACCTTGCGGTCCTCCGGCGGACCATACATTTCGGGAGTTGTGGCTTAGGGGGGATCTCGCGATTCAGCAATTACCTCGGAGAACACGTCGTGATCCCGTCAGAAAATCAGCTTGAAAAGTCGCGCGATTAACTCTTCGAGCGGCACGATCGTGAGTATCAAGGGCAAGATAGGAATCGCAGCGGCGATCGCCAATCGGACGGTATCGTTAAAACTGAATGGGACGGCTCGCATTTCGTCCACGATTCTAAAGGTGTTCCCGACGTCAGCGAGCGATTGGATGTCGGCTGAGCCCAGGATTGCTTCACCATCGCCGCCTCTGCGAATCCATTTCTGGTTGAAGTCCGCAACGTAGGCCGTAGCCAGCGTTCCGTATTCGCTCGTACCGCCCCTTTTCGCGAGAGAGAGACGAGACGTGAACATTGCGAGTGGCCCGAGAATCGAAACAACGCAGAATCCGACCAACCCAGCAATGATCGCTTTGAACGACGAGAGGCTCTGTCCCTGGTAAAAGATCCTGCTTGCGATGTATCCCGCCAGCAAGGCTCCTTGAGCGAACAGGATCGGGCTAAACGCGAAGCTGCTACCACCTAGAAAGCCGATGCCCCCGGCGCGATCCGGGTGCGCTGGCAGCAAGCATAGATTCAACCGAGACACACGCCACAGAAACAAGAACCATATGCCCAGACGGAGGTACCAGCGAAGCAAAATGAATTGAAAGATCGGGAGGCTAACGAAGCTTAACCAGTAGCCGGCCACCGTGAGGTGGGTGCCCGCGCCGTCCGGCAGACGATACCAGGTCGGCGTTCCCAAGGCCACTTCGTTCCGCCAGATCCAGATACCAACGGTATAGACAAGGAGAAACAGACCCAGCTCCAGGATCACGGAGTTTCGCACACGCATGGCACGCTCGATCGCAGAATCGAATTTTGGCCTCTCCTCCGGGGGAATGATTCCGCGCACCACAAAAAGATTTACGGCAGGCCTCAGGCGATGCTGCACCATTAGCTCGGCCAGGATGAGTGCCGGAAGCGCCACCAGAAAGCGAACATGCGATTCAATGTCATGCATGAACGTCAACGATTGGGTACCGAAGAGGTGATGCTCGACGGCCGAGAGAACCGCGAGCGGCAGCCACGCGACGAGCGAGATAATGAGTACTCGGCGCTGGACAAGTTCCAGGGCTGGTCCTGATAAGAAAGCCCTCCTCCAGATTTGGTAGAGGGGCCCTCCTAACATCAGCGAGAAATCAGGTGGTTCCTCGGGGGTTGCCATGGATATCACCGTTGGTTGAAGTAAGCGAGAGCGCTTCTTGCAGAGCCTTGGATCAGACCGGGGTCTGCTTGTTCGCGTTCCTTCCAATGGAATCCCAGCTCGCGGTAGTTGTCTGCATACGATCATCAACGCCATCCGAAGGTTTCGGAACTGGTAGTTATGACAGTCGCACAGTGATTGGGTGATTGCTACATTTAGCGCAGATTCTGGACTCGATGAAGCGAGCCATTCGCGGAGTCGGCAACTCCTGCAACTCTTCACTTAGACGACCAACATAGGGGGGCCATGCGTGCCGTTTTCGAGCGCATCTTGTTCGTTGTATTGGTCGTAGGGTGGCCGATGGAAGCGTATGCCCAGGACCTCGCTCCTCGGGCGTACACCATCGCGCCCAATCATTCCAACGCCATCACTCTCACCAGCGCTTACCAGGACGGAGAGATTTTCCTGAATGGCGTTGAACCGGTTCCAGACTCAAATGGGCAGATCTATACATCGGTCTTTACGTATTATCATTCGTTCGGTTTCCTCGGCCGGTACACCAACATCACCGCGTCTCTGCCGTATGCGGTGGGAAGTTTTAGTGGAACCGCGATGGGAGATGCAGAGGAGACCACCGGGCACCGGTCTGGCTTGGCAGCTCCAGAGTTGCGTTTGTCGATGAACCTCTTTGGCGGTCCGGCCATGGACTTGCCGGAGTTTAAGAAGTGGCATCAAAAGGCGATTCTCGGAGTCAGCCTGCTGGTCCTGCCGCCACTCGGTCAATATGACCCAACCAGGCTCGTTAATCTCGGAGCGAATCGATGGGCTTTCCGGCCCGAACTGGGCTACTCCCGTCGTTTGGGACATTGGGTAATCGATGCCTACGGAGGCGTGTGGTTCTTTACAACGAATCCAGATTACTTCTCGCGCAACCAGTACTTCCCCGGCACCAATACGCAAACGCAAGAACCGATGGCATCCCTTCAGGGCCATCTGAGTTACGATCTCAAGCCGCGACTCTGGGCGTCGCTGGACAGCAATCTCTGGTTCGGCGGTCGAACAAGCTTGAATGGCGTGGAGAACTCAAACACGCTGGAAGAGAATTCTCGTCTCGGAGCAACGATTTCAGTACCTATCCCCAAGACTGTTCACCAGTCTTTGAAATTCAGCTACAGCGGCCATGTGTACGTCCAATTCGGCGGAGACTTTCAGACTGTTTCCGTCGCCTGGCAGTACTCATGGCTGGGCCGACCAAACTAACTCGCGAATCCCTAGGGCAGAATGACCAACTCGGGCTTGCTGCCGCCGGCCATGCCGTAGACGGTCCCGGAGGTGAATGCGCCTGCGTCGTACTTGTAGCAGCCGGGCGTTTGCGCCGTCACGGTGATCGGCTTTGCTCCGCCGCCGAGGATGGCATTATCGGAATCAAAAGGCGAATCTGTCCCAAACGAAATCGAGAACCCGGTGTTCTTATTCGAGGACATCCAAACCACCTTCGTGCCTGCCTTGATGCAGAACAACTGATTGTTCTTTGCGTTCGGAATTCCCGGCTTGACGTTTGCGCCGTAGCCTGACCGTGTGACATTGACGGTGCAGGCAGCCGACGCTGATCCGCAGGTATTGGCCGCGGTGCACATGGTTTCTGGCTTCGGTTCATCGCAGACGTACTTGCTTGCCGCGCGCGCCAAGGTTCCGCCCAGCAGCAGGATGGTCGCTGCAATTACTACGTTGTAAGAATGCAGTTGTTTTCTCATCTTCACTCCCTCAATAGAACGGTGAACCGTATCTTCGAATTGGATCCACGATCGAGGATTATTTCTCTTCTCCCGAAGGCCAGACGATCACGTTGTTAAGCCTCCAGGGATTCATTCTGAGATCCCACTGCGGCTCGCCGTCCTTGTTGATCGTGAGCTGGCTGGCGGGATAGAGAACGCCGTCGCTCTTGTTCTTGTCTTTGTCGTTGATCCGTATTTCGCCCGCCGTCAGATTGAAAGACTGTGATTGGGTGTTCCAGTAACTTTCTCCGAAAGCGATCCTGCGGTTCGTGACGAAACGGATCGTGCGGCCCGTGGGAGTCTTGGTTTCATGGATGTAGGAAACATCGAACCCCAGCGTACCTGTGATGGAAATGCGACCGACTGCTTTCATCTTTTCCAGGGCGTTCGCCAGGCCATCATTTTGTCCCTTCTGAAAAGACTCGAGAAGAATTTTTTGATCGTCTGGAGTGGAGTACTGGTAAATGATCAGACTGATCCTGGTAGTCTTCCCCATTTGGGTGCTCGTCCCATAGGCCTGGGCATCAATCGTTTCATACTTCGCACGGGCGAATCCCGCGGCTGCTGACGCAACCAGGATCCCTGCGACGGCAAGTTTCATCTTCCATTGCTTCGATAGGTTTTTCACTTTTCCCTCCGTCTGAAACGTTCAGAATCGATGACATCAAACTAACGACTGAGTGGCCCATTCACTGATTCCGTCGGCGTGGAGCTCCTCCGGATCCCCTGGCGCCAAATCGGCCTTCATGCCGCTCGAACTGTTGGGTACGTAGAGTTCCTCGTTGACGAGCTTGTGCGTCTCGATCGAGCTGCTGAATCGTACCTGAACCTGCTGGCTGTTGTGCAGCACCGGGACGGCCAGCCGCGTCGCGAGCAGGCTGCTGCGCACCCGTCCCTCGCGTCTGGGTTGCATTCGTTGCGTGAGGGGTTGGTTTCGGGCCCGTATCCGTCCAGCCTCCATTCTCATATTTTTGCCAATCCCCGCTTGAGTCCTTGCGGTAGACATCGCCGTTTCTTCCCGCGTATACGTTGTCGTCCTTGCCCTGCGCGACGAACCCGCTGCTCCCGTTCGCTCCGTTGTATCCGACGCCACGCGCTCCCTCAGACGTGCGAAATCCTGCCGCAGTTCCGTTCGAGTTTGTCCGGTGCGCCGTCTGCGCCCACTGGTCACCGCGTATCGCCACGGAACTCCCCCAGTTTCCATATGCGTTCGACCCCTGGCGACTTGCTCCATACACACCTGTGTAGGGGTTGTAGGTTCGAGCCGCCGTCACGCTGCCATAAGGACCGTACGCCGAAACCGACCTGCCATACCGGCCCGTAGACGGGTTGTACCACGCCGCACCGGTCACGCCTCCATACGGCCCATAGGCGCCTCGTGCCACGCCATACGTTCCAGAGTAAGGATGGTAGAACGCGCCAACTCCATACGTGATTGGATACGGCCGGTAGATGGGATATCCATACGGCGGATAGTAGTAATACGGCGGATAGTAGTAGCCCGTGCCATATGCGATGGTGAGGCCTACCGCCGCCCCTAAGAAGAACATGCCAAGATAGCCGGCCGTGTGATCGCACTCGACCGTGGTTGGAGACGTCTGTACCTGCGTGACGTACGTTACGTTATAAACCGGTGAACTCGGTGGAATCGTGTAGATCTCCTTCGGCACGGAACTCGCTGCCTTCCACGGGCCAGTCGGAGTCGTGGACATGAACCACACGGCCTGAAAACACAGGTAGTACATGTCTCGAACCTTGATGATCTTGTCCTGCGTGTTGGTAGCGTAGGAGAGTGTCGTGGTTTCTATCGGCTTGAATTGAGGGCTTCCATCGTATTGAACCTTTACCTGGGCCTCAGCTTCTTTTATGTTGACGATTGCCGTGGTGGGAATCTGTGCCAGCAGTACCGCGTCGTTTGCTTCCTGTGTCCCCGGCACGGAAGCCAGCACATCAGAGCTCGGGCCGTTGGGCGGAATCTTTGCAAAGTCCGCGGGCAAGTCTCCGCCTGCAAAGGTCCACGGGCCATCCAGCGAAGCGGAACGGAACCATCGCCCCGAAACCAGAAAATAATACTTCTGTTCATTCGTTTGCACAAACAGCACACTCTCGGTGTTGGTCGCCCGCGTCAATTGCGTCCCCGGTATTTTGGAATAGATAGGCGCACCGTTGAACTGGATCACCTCGGCCGGAACATTGCTGAAGAACACCTTCGGTGCCACGCCGGCCGGCCCCTGCGGTGGAATCGCTTTCTTGATCTCCGCCCAGTTCTCATCCGCCGGAAGCTTGCTCATCTCTGCCGGAAGCTGTGCGGCAACCGTCCATGGACCTTCGAGCTTGGGCGCCGTCAACCATTGCTTTCCGTTCAGCAGGTAATACTTCTTCCCGTCTTTGTCGAACAGGACTGTCCAGTTCGCATTCACGACGAACTCCAATTTCGTCTTCTCTATCGGCGCACGGACTTCCTTGTTGTCGATCAGGAGAAGAACGGTCGGTCCTCGGCTAACGAAAATCTTCGGAGGGGTATTATCCAGCTTGACCGCGGGCGCTGACACTTTGCCTTCCTCGACTTCGGCCGTCAAGCGATCCAGGGAAATCGATATATTCTTGTCCGGCCCGAAAAAGGTCCGAACCAACTCGGCTAATTTTGCGTCGCCTGCCGCGTCCATTGAGGGAAAGCGTGCATCCGTAACCTTGATGTCGCTGATCACGACAATTCGGGTCTCTTTGTCCGCATCGGTACGCGCCTGGATCGAAACCACTCCGGGTGTCGGCTTTCCTCCTGCAGGCGTAACCGAGATCGCCATCCGCGCATTCAGGGTGCGGTAGTCGCTCCACTCATCGATCTGCGGTTGGTAGTAGATGATATGCGCGCCGTTCTGGGTCATGTCGCGTGGCCAACCGATCTCCTGTGCCGTCATGAGGCTGGGAATTCCCAAGACAAGGAGCAGAAAGGCGACGAACTTTCTTGCTCCACTTTCGTCCCTTGGGCGGAATCTACGCGTCATTTCTCTACCTCCGGGCAAATCGACCGTTGATGCAATTGCGGAGACAAACGGTTTCTATACAGCGATACCCAAATCTTCGACCAACAAGTTCTGTTGACTGGGAGGACTAAGCTCGCGCGCGAATGGGCGACATCGATTCGCGGATTCAAGCTCACAGCGCTTCCCGTCTTGCCGAAGCAGACACGAGTCGTACGTTCAGAATGGAATCGACCGGCAGCCAATTTCAACTGCCGGTCGTCCCTTAGTTATTGCCGGGCCATGGCTACCTGCAGGGCGTGTTCCGGATCGACCAGATGATCGGCGCTTGCAGCATCCTCGGCAATTGCGAGTTGGACACCCTTGATCGTCCCCGTGAACTCATTTCCTCGCGGCCCATAGTCCGGGGAGACGGGGGAACCAGTATCAACTCCCACATCGCAACCATCATCGGCAGAGAAGACGACCGCTGCCGTCGCGGCAACTTTGCCTTCGCCTACCTTTTTGCCGTCCACGTACAAGCTCGCGGTGCCGCCCTTGCCCATGCCGCCGCCGGCGTAGGTGAACTCCATGCGTATCTGGTGATCACCAGGAGGTAGGGGGTCGGTTGACTCCGCATAGAACTGCTGGATACCGAGCAGGTTATAGCAGTACTTCAGCTTGCCTCCCTTTATATAGAGGCTCCAGCCGCCGATGTTGCCGCCCTGCGCGATGATTACACCCTCAGCTCCGGTCTTGGGTATGTTGATCTCGGCAGTCACGGCGTGTGACTTGTTCTTCATGTTCAGCACCGAGTTCTCAGAGAGCCGCCCCATATTGCCAAACAGGATTTGGGAGTTTCCCTTGATCAACACAGGCCGCCCTGCCAAATCAGAATTCATGCGCGCACCAATGTTGTCATCCAGCGGTAGCACATTGAAGCGCGTCGCCTCGATCAGCCACAGCCGCTGCAGTTCATGCAGTTTGTCTGGCATCTGCTTTGCCAAATTGTTTGCCTGGCTCCAGTCATTGTTGGTGTCGTACAGTTCCCATACGTCATCGTCGAACGCAGGAGTTTTTTCACCCTGGAGAATCCACGGCGTCTTGTGTCGCGTCACTGCGGTCCATCCTTTGTGGTAGATGCCGCGGTTGCCGAACATCTCGAAGTACTGTGTCTCGTGCTGCTCCGCCGCCTTCGCGTCATTGAAGGAGTACGCCATGCTGACGCCTTCGATCGGCCGCTGCTGAACACCGTTCACGAATGTCGGCTGGGGCACACCGGCCAATTCAAGAATCGTTGGCGCGACGTCAATCACGTGATGGAACTGCGTCCGGAGTTCGCCTTTCCCCTCGACACCCTTGGGCCAATGCACGATCGTGCCGTTGCGCGTTCCCCCGAAATGCGACGCGACCTGCTTGGTCCATTGGTAAGGAGTGTCCAGCGCGTGTGCCCAACCTACCGCATAGTGGTTGTACGATTCAGGACCACCCAGCTTGTCCAGCCGTTCCATCAGGAACTCCGGCGTCTCCAGTGCGGCCGCGCCGTTGAAGTTGATCATCTCGTTGTAGGTGCCGTTCAGCGTTCCCTCGCCAGAGGCGCCGTTGTCGCCGATGATGTAGTAAATCAGCGTGTCATCAAGAATGTTCAAACTCTTTAGCGTGTCTACCAGGCGGCCAACGTGATGATCAGTAAACTCCATGAAGCCCGCATAGACCTCCATTTGGCGGATAAGTACCGGCTTCAGCTCTGCGGGCATGTCATCCCACGCGGGGATTTGTGGCGGTCTCGGTGTGAGTTTGCAGTCCGCAGGAATGACGCCAAGTTTCTGCTGGCGGGCGAAGGTCTCTTCGCGCAGTTTGTCCCAGCCCTGGTCGAACTTGCCCTTGTACTTATCAGCCCACTCCGTCGGGACGTGGTGCGGCGCGTGTGTGGCGCCGGGCGCGAAGTAGACAAAGAAGGGTTTGTCCGGAATTAGAGCTTTCTGCTGGCCAATCCAGTTGATGGCCTTGGTCGTCATATCGTCCATCAGGTGATAGCCCTCTTCGGGCGTCTTCTTCACCTCGATCGGCGTGGTGCCCTCATAGAGCGACGGATACCACTGGTGCGCTTCGCCACCGATGAACCCGTAGAAGTATTCGAATCCTCCTCCTCCCGTCGGCCATGCATCAAACGGCCCCGCCGGACTGGTCTGCCAAACCGGCACCTCATGGCATTTGCCGAATTGTGCGGTTGCATAGCCATTGAGCTTGAGGGTACGTGCGAGTGGTGAACAGGTATTTGGCAGGATCGAGTTGTAGCCCGGCGATCCAGTCGCAATCTCCGTGATCCCACCCATGCCGACCGAGTGATGGTTACGCCCGGTCAACAATGCCTGGCGCGTCGGCGAACAAAGGGCAGTCGTATGAAAGCGGTTGTACTTCAATCCCTCTGAGGCGAGCAGTTCCGCGGTCGGCGTGGCGCATGGCCCGCCAAACGCGCTGGACGAGCCAAACCCCGCATCATCAATAAGAACCACCAGGACGTTCGGGGCCCCGGCCGGGGGCGTCACGGGAATAATCGGCGGGTACTTGTTCTCAGGATCTTTCGCGTCATACAAAACCAGGCCGGAACGCGGTTGATCCGGGATTGGAAGAACACTACGCTGGACATTGTCGGGGGTGCTCATAAAGGGAATTCCTTCCGCAAGGCTTGTGAGTTTTGGAACATCAAAGGATCGGCAAACGACGGGCGCGGTTACCGGTTCAGATGGAAGGTTAGCGCTCCCCGCAAAAATGCCGCTACTGTCAAAACACACAGCATTGCGCCGATTGGCGAGGTCCTTTGGACTAGCTCCGGTCAGGAGACGACCTGGTGCCGGTCGAACGTCTCCCCTTTTTTTCAAAGGCTGTTACCGCATCACGAAGGTTGAAGAACATGCGTTCGCTCCCCAAAGCCCTGCCCAGCGGCGAGCGCTTGACCACGTTGAGCGCCTCCGGGTTCAATGCCGTCAGCCATAACGTAATCCCGCTCTCCCGAAGCTTTTCTTCTGCCTCGATCAGGGCTTGCAGTGCCGTGTACTCGAAGTCGGGGATAGCGCTGCATTCTAGGATCACGACCTGCGGGTGCGCCTCAGTGACCAGGTCCCGAAGCCGCTGGCGAACCTGGGGTGCGCTGGCAAAGGTCATTCGGCCTTCGGTACGCACAATCAACAGACCCGGAATCGTCTCGTCGTCCGGGTGATCCGCAGACTGCGGGCGGAACACATCGGTGCCGGGCTTCCGCCTTACGGCGTAAACATGGGGATGGTTAGCCTGGTAGAAAAGCGTAAGAACTGAGATGGCGACCGCGACAAGAATGCCACGAAGGGTTCCCAGAACTACGACGCCTATACAGGTCGCCAATGCCCAAAGAAATTCGGTACGTCTCACCTCCAGGATGGAGCGAAAGCCCGCAGTACTAAGCAGCGGAAGCGTAGTAACCACAACGACGGCAGCCAAAGTAGCTTGCGGCAACAGGCTGATCAGTGGCGATAGAAAAAGCAGGGTCGCCAGCACCATCGCAACCGTCACCAGCTCGGATACCTGTGTGCGGGCTCCGGCGCGTGAGTTTACCGCTGTCTGGGAAGTGCCTCCGCCCGCCGGAAAGCATTGGAAGAAACTCCCGGCCAGATTCGCTGCCCCCAGCGCGATCAACTCCCAGTTTGGCAACGGAGGCGGATCATTGTGCGCGGCAAAGGCGCGGCCGGCGGCGATGGACTCCGTGAAGGACATCAGCGCCATACCCAACGCGCCGGGCCACAGCACTCGCACAAGCGAGAAGTCCGGAATCGCCGGAGTTGGAATCCCTGCAGGAATATGACCAGTCAGTGCGACGCCGAACACCTTCAACCCCAAAAATCGAGCGGCCGCCACACCCAGCACCACAGCCACAAGAGGAGCGGGAGTCTTCGGAAAGAACCGCTCCATGCCGAACAGAATCGCAAGCATCGCCACAGCCAGGATGACTGTCGCGTGGTTAGTCTCCCGCACATGGCTCAAGATGGAAAGGAGATCGTGAAAGAAATTGCCCTTTTCAATGTGAACCCCCAACAGCTTCGGGAGTTGATCCACCACGATGACGAGACCGATCCCCGCTTTGAAGCCGGTAAGGATCGGATCGGAGATGAAGTTGGCAAGGAACCCCAGGCGGAGGATGCCGGCCAGGAGCAGGAAACCGCCCACCAGCAGGGCCAGTGTATAGGCCGCCGCCATCATCTTTCCCGGCTCTCCGCCAGGCACAACGACCGCCAATTCGGCTGCCGTCAGGATCGCGAGCGTGCTGGTGCTGCTCACGCTCAGCGGACGCGACGTCCCCAGCAACGCGTAGACGAACATCGGCACCAGTGCCACATACAGCCCCGCCTGTACCGGCAAACCCGCGATGCTCGCAAAGGCCATGGACTTCGGGATGACGACCGCCGCGGTCGTCAGGCCGGCCACTGCATCAAAACGCAACCCGTCCCTTTGATATTTGAACAGCCGGCTTGTCATGGCAATCCTCACTGTCTCGTTTGTAAAGGCTCAAGATTCTCTACGGTGAGTTTACGAACGCGAGTGTAGTCTGTGGGTTGCGTGTAGTCCTTATAAGTTACATGTCCTGATGCCGCGATGTTGGCCAAAGTCCAATTTCTAGGTGTGACCCTCGCATCTTGATCACGGCAATCTGGAAGTTGATGCCGGTTGACGATAACAGTCAGTATGGAGTGACCGGCGCCGATGCGCCGACCGTGGGTTAGGCTGTGAGTTCGCAAGAACCACAGTTCAGAGCCACAAGCGGAAGGGAGCCGGTCATGAAGGAGAAGGTACG
>JBEKFF010000048.1:0-19306 GCA_050013455.1 Acidobacteriaceae bacterium
GGATGCGCATGGATTTGAGGGAGGAAACGGGGCGCAATGAGAGCGAGTACCACAACGCAAAATCCGGCGAGTGGGAGCACCGACCGGCCCTTACTGCGAATCCAGAGAGCGAGATAGATCGAGAGTGCGACTAGCGCGGTGCCAAAGGTGAAGGCGACGATCGTGATGATCCACCCGATGCCGATGTTGGCGGTCCATGGGTGGCCTTCGCTGTCTTCGAGGGTCATGCTCTCTCTCCGGGCGGCAACTGGGACGATGAGGTGAGGATACGCCTCGACTGTCTGGAACGGGAACGAAACAGCCACCCTTGGCGTGAGAGCCGAAGGTGGCTTGGGGAGGGTCGAAAGGAAGGCAACGGCAAGAACGGGAGGAAGCAGGTTCCTCGCTGCACTCGGAATGACAATTTCTTTTAGAAATTGTTTAAGAAAGGCAAGCGCAAGTGCCAATACAGGGATCCTTCGCTGCGCTCAGGATGACGGCGAAAAACTTGCAACTGCTACGACAAAGGCAAGTGCAAAAAAGGCAAGTGCAAAAAGGGCAACTGCAACGACAAAGGCAAGTGCAAAAAAGGCAAATGCAAGTGCGCCCCTTTGGACTGGGGCGCACTGTGGGTTGGTTAGGCGGCGGCTGACTCGCGTTCGAACTGCTCTTCTTCGGTGGAGCCGGGGAGGGCGTTGGTGGAGGTTTCGCCGTGGGAGATGGTGGTGGCGACCTTGTCGAAGTAGGCGGTGCCGACGAAGCGCTGGTGGCGGACAGCGCCGTAGCCCTGGTCGGCGAGGGCGAACTCGCGCTGTTGGAGGTGAGAGTAGGCGAGCATGCCGTCCTGTTTGTAGGCCTCGGCTAACTCGAACATGGAGAGGTTGAGGGCGTGGAAGCCGGCGAGGGTGACGAACTGGAACTTGTAGCCCATGGCGGCGAGGTTCTTTTGGAAGACGTGGATTTCGGGCTCGGAGAGCTTGGCGCGCCAGTTGAAGGAGGGTGAGCAGTTGTAAGCGAGGAGCTTGCCGGGGAACTGCTTGTGGATGGCGGTGGCGAACTTCTGGGCCTCTCCGACGTTGGGTTCGGAGGTCTCGCACCAGATGATGTCGGCGTAGGGGGCGTAGGCGAGGCCGCGGGCGATGGCGCAGTCGATGCCGCCGTTGATGCGACAGAAGCCTTCGATGGTGCGCTCGCCGGTGACGAACTCGGCATCGATCGGGTCGCAGTCGGAGGTGAGGAGCTGGGCGCCGTTGGCGTCGGTGCGGGCTACGAGGAGGGTGGGGACGCCGAGGACGTCTGCAGCGAGGCGCGCGGCGATTAATTTTTGTACGGCTTCGCGGGTGGGGACGAGGACCTTGCCGCCCATGTGGCCGCACTTCTTGGCCGAGGAGAGTTGGTCTTCGAAGTGCACGCCCGCGGCTCCGGCTTCGATCATGGACTTCATGAGCTCGAAGGCGTTGAGGGTGCCGCCGAAGCCGGCTTCCGCGTCGGCGACGATGGGGAGCATCCAGTCTTTCGTGTCGCCTTCTTCGCTGTGATGGATCTGGTCGGCGCGGAGGAGGGCGTTGTTGATGGACTTGACGACGGTGGGGACGCTGTTGACGGGGTAGAGGCTTTGGTCGGGGTACATCTGGCCGCCGGTGTTGGCGTCGGCTGCGACCTGCCAGCCGGAAAGGTAGATGGCCTTGAGGCCGGCCTGCGCCATCTGCACTGCCTGGTTGCCGGTAAGCGCACCGAGGGCGGCGATGTGGCCGGGCTGCTGGAGTTCGTTCCAGAGGCGATCTGCTCCAGAACGGGCGAGGGAATATTCAATGTGGACCGAGCCACGGAGCGTGTAGACGTCTTCAGCGGTGTAGCCGCGCTTGATGCCAGCGAAGCGAGGGGACTTCCAGGTGGTTTCTATCTGCTGAATTTGCTGTTGTTTGGTCATCGGGTGCTCCTTGGATCGGATGGGGTGGTTGCCTTACTTCGGAGTAGAGTGGATTGCGCAGAGTTGCGCAAGGTGCGGTAGTACGAATCGTGCTAGGGAACGAAGTGTGCCAGAACACAGACAGAGGCAAAGAGGGCGCTGGAGACTGGTGAGCAAGCGGAGGTTCGGATGACTGCGAAGAGTGCGAGAGACAGGCAAGAGCAAAGTCAAAAGCAGATTCCCAGAGGGAATGACAGAAAGAAAGGCGAGAGCAAAACCAGAAGCAGATCTCCAGAGGGAATGACAGGAAGAAGGGAAAGAGTGGTTGCGGTGGGCAGGCATCCGGCGAACGGGGATTGGTTGGTCGCGATGATGGATTGCTTGCGGCGGCGGAGTATTGCGGAAGGGATCAAGCTGCTGAATCGGGCGGAGCCGGCGTGGAAGTCGCTGGAGTTGAATGACCGGCATGGGGCAGAGGTGTTGCTGATGCTGGCGCAGTGGGTGGATGTGGGGTATCGCGAACCTCAGTTGTTGCGGGAGAGGCTGGACCGGCTGACGGCGGCGCAGCGGGAGCAGATGGGTGTGGCGGCGTATGTGCGGGTGAGGATGACGGAGGCGTTCTATGCGCTCTCGACCAATGATGCGGACGGAGCGATCCGGATATTGGGTGGGCTGCTGCAAATGGAGGATGTGTTTCAGGATGCGGAGTTGAAGGCGCTGGCGAATTTATGGAAGGCGCGCGCGCATCGCAAGAAAGCTGACTACGACATGGCGCGAGACCATCTGCTGGCGGCGCTCGGGATTGCGAATACGATGCCGGGCTCGGAGGCGCTGGTGGCGATCATCAAGATTCAGCAGGCGTGGATTGTGTTTCAGAATGGCGATAGTGTGGGCGCGCTGCAGATGCTGACCGAGGCCGAAAAGGAGCTGAAGAAGACGGACCACTGGATTGCGCTGGGGAATATCGAGAGCGCGCGAGGGAGGATTGTGCGCCGGCATGGCGACTATGCGCGGGCAGTGACGCACTTTGAGCGGGCAGTGGCGCTGTATGAGATCAGTCATCCGAATCACTCGAATTTGGCGCGGGCTATGACGAATTTGAGTTTTGTGAAGCGGCTGCTTGCGGCTCAGTTGAAGAAGCATATTGATGTGACGGCGGCGCGGAAGAGTGGCAAAGGCGGGGCGGGGAAGTCGGGCGACGCTGGGAAGGCTGGCGAGTCGCGGCTGAGGGAGTTTCATCGGCAGTATCAAGAGCTGTATCGGAGCGCGATTCTGGAGTTGGAGCGGGCGAAGGAGATTTGTACGCTGCATGGGGAGCACGGCGGACTGGGGTCGGCGCTGCTGAATGCCGGGTATCTGCATTTGGACGTGGGAGACCTGACGATGTCGGCGCGTGAGGCGGCGCAGGCGCTGGAGATTGCGGAGACACATCACAATGTGGTGCTGCGAGCGAGGGCCTGCACGCTGATGGGGAGGATTGAGAATTCGCGGGTGGAGGAGCTGCTGGGATCGGCCGAGGAGATTCCGGTGTATGCGCGGCTGGCGAAGCAGCATTGCATGGAGGCGGTGGCGCTGGCGCAGTCGATGGAGAATAAGCGCGTGCTGCTGAATGCGTACGTCGCGCTGGGAGAGACGGCGGCGAACAATTTCTTTCACGATTATGAGCTGGCGCAGCGGTGTGTGGATGCGGCGTCGGGGCTGCTGGACCCGCAGGATGCCGATTATGCGGTGGAGGAGTTGAATACGCTGAAGGCGCGGCTGCTGAAGGTGGTTGGGATCGAAGATACGCTGCGGGCCTGGTCGCAGGGGATTATTACGGGCAAGAGTTTTCAGGAGGTGACCGAGCAGTTTGCGCAGCTGGTGATTCCGCGAGTGTGGATGCGGGAGGAGTGCAAGATTTCGCGGGTGGCGAAGAAGCTGGCGATGTCGCCGCAGAAGGTGAGGCGGCTGGTGAAGCGGTCGTCGATGGCCGGGACGCCGGTTGCGGGGTTGGGGAAGGGTGGGGCATGAACGGACTGTCACAGCGTGGGGCGACGGGTTAAGCGAGAATTGGGAATCGAGCGAGAGACGAACTGAGAGACCGGGATGAATAGCAAGGACACGGCACATCTGATTGAGGCGCTGGCCAGCAACTGGCAGGCGGAGATGCGGGGATATCACACGTATCAGACGCTGTCTGAGCAGGAGAGCGATCCGCAGCGAAAGCGCACGCTGCGCAATCTCGCGCTGGCGGAGAAGCACCACGCGGATCTGTGGGCGACGCGGTTGACGGTGCTGGGCGCGGCGATTCCGAAGTATGACGGGCCGGAGTCGGGTGAGGCGGGATCGCTGGCGACGAGGGTGGGTGGACAGGAGTTGGCTCTGCGGCGGCTGGAGCTGGATGAGAGTCGCGATATTGCGCGCTACGGGAAACAGATTCGCGAGCTGGGGGATGCGGAGAGCATTGCGATTCTGAAAGAGGTGATCTCGGATGAGGCGGACCACTACTTAACGTTGGGTGGGTTGATTCGGCATCATCTGCCGGCGGAGCCGCTGGAGCCGGAGGTGGCGCAGCAGGCGCTGGATGAGTTGGTGGCCGAGCGCGAGAAGGGACAACCGCGGGCGGCCAGCTGGATTGGCGATGCGATTTATGGAGTGAACGATGGGTTGGGGGCGATCTTCGGCATTGTTTCGGGCGTATCGGGAGCGACGCTGGGGAACAGCAAGTTTGTGTTGATTGCGGGGCTCGCGGGAATGTTTGCGAGCGCGCTCTCGATGGGCTCGGGTGCATACCTGGCGGCGAAGAGCGAACGGGAGATCTATGAGGCCGAGTTTGCGCGCGAGCGGGATGCGGTGGAGAACAACGAGGCTGAGGCGCGGGAGTTGCTGTCGCTGACGTACCAGGTAAGGGGGCTTTCTGCTGAAGATGCAGACCATTTTGTGGGGCACATTGCGGAGAAGAAGGGACAGCTGGTGGAGGCGCTCGCGAGGGAACGGCTGCATGTGAGCGAAGAGGGGCTAAGTAAGCCGTGGGTTTCGGCGGTGTCGGGTGCGCTGTCGACCGCGGTGGGCGCGCTGATTCCGGTGATTCCGTTCTTCTTCCTGGCGGGGGTTCCGGCGATTGTGGTGGCGGCGATTGTTTCACTGCTGGCGCACTTTGCGGTGGGTGCGGCGAAGTCGCTGATTACGATTCGATCGTGGTGGAGTAGCGGGCTGGAGATGACGTTTGTCGGCTTGCTGGAGGGCGTGGTGACGTACGTGATCGGGATTGGGATTGGGCGGTTTGCTTGAGGGTAAGGTGAGAAGGAAGGGCCAGGCTCTCCTTTCTATTTGTGCTCACAAGGTAGAGCGGTATCAGAGAAGGTGTACCCGAGGCTTAGCGAGCAAACAGCAGATTCCCGGAGGGAATGACAGAAAGAAAAGCAAGAGCCTTCGGTACAGCAAGTAGGGGCTCGCCTAGTGGACGAGCTCGGCTTTGGGTGGGGCGGGCGCGTCGGGGGCGGCATCAGTTGGCGGAAGGGTACTGCTGTTGAAGAGGCCGTAGCGTTGGAGCATGAGGAGCCAGAGGCCGACGCCGCCGAGGAAGAGCATGAGGAAGATGGGGAGGACGGCCCATTGGGTTTTGACGGCGAACTGGTGGGGGTGGAAGTAGGGTTCGAGGTAGGCGTCGCGCAGGATGTCGCGCATGATGATCATGGCTAGGATCACGACGGCGAGGAGGCCGGTGACGCCGTAGGCTGCCGTGCGGATGTTCTGCTTGCGCAGGGCATCGGACATGAGGAAGATGGCTCCGACGGTGCCGAGGATGCCTACGAGGAAGAGGGCGGAGGCAAGGGGGCTGTCGCCCAGAAAGATCATGCGCAGGTTGCGCGGAATGCTGAAGAGGAACCAGCTGCCGATGAGGAACTGCGCCATGGTCGCGTACATGAAGGCTTTGCCGCCGTACTGGAAGAGGTAACTGGCGTATTCGCGATCACTCTTCCAACGGACGAGGGCGAGGAGAACGAGAAGGATGCCGCCGACGGCGATGGCCGAGGTGACGAAGTGCAGGTAGCGCGGGATCAGCGTGGGGTCGGAGAGGTTGTTGCTCCAGCCGGTGGGAGAGGCGAAGTACTTGGCTGCCCAGTGGGTTGGGGTCTGCATGAGGGTGACGTTGGTGGATTGGATGAAAGCGATGATCAGGACCAGCGCGAGGCTGACGAGCAGGACGATGCCGGCTGGTCCTGGACGGCGCTTGCCGTTGTAAGCGACGTAGTAGAAGCCGTAGTAGGCCACGACGAGCAGGACAAGGAGGAGGAACCAGGGCCAGGCGATGAGGATGGTCGAGGTGTAGAAGTACTGGCCGTAGATGGCCTGCACGAAGAGCAGCGGCGCGATGCCGATGGTGATGGTGGCGGCGAGGAAGACGGGGATTTTTTTTGCGAGGTCGAGGAAGATGCGGTCACGGAACGCTTTTCCCTTGGAGGTGAAACGCGCGAAGACAGCGAGGAAGGCGCCGCCGAGCATGAAGTTCATCGCGAGGATGTGGAGGAAGAAGGTGACGACCAGCAGCAGCTTGAAGAGCCAGTAGGGGGCGGGGAGCGGATTGGGGTCGAGGGTGGGAACCATGCTGGGGTCGATCATGTTATTTGCCTCCTTCGACGGGCTGGTTAGCGGCGTGCTGCGTGGGTGGGCGCTGGGTGTTGAGGTACTGGACGAGGGCGATGCGCTGGGCTTCGTTCAGCTTGAGATCGGGCATGAGGGGGAAGATGCTGGTGAGGTCCTTGAGGGAGTCTGCGGCGGCCTTGGGGTCGGTGACGATGCCGGTGAAGAACTGGTCGTTGGGGTGGTCCTGGTGACACATGGAGCAGTTGTTCTGGTAGAGCAGCTTGCCGTCGGTGGTGGGGGCGGGTGTGGTGGTTTGGAGAGTGTTGAGGTAGGCGGCGAGGGCGTCGCGCTCAGGGTCGGTGCCGGCGAAGGGGGGCATGACGCCGTTGTGCATGAGGGCGAGGCCGCTGAGCATGGCGCGGGTGGTGGCGGGATCCCACTGGCGGTGCTCGAGGAGTTGATGGATGCCTCGATAGCTGTTGGCGGTGTGGCAGGCCTGGCACTCGACACGGAAGATCTCGTGGCCGACGGCTACCTGGTTGTCGGGGGTGATGGTGCGTTGATCAATCCAGGCGGCGGAGTGGAGGACGCCGATGGTGTTGAGGTTGTCGACGGTGAAGCCGCCGTCGCCGGGCATGGCTGCGGCGTAGAGCGAGTTGTCGTAGAGATAGTTTTCGATGACGTAGGGCTTGCGGACGTCTTCACGAACGAACTCGAAGGAGTCCATTGCACCGAGAGCCACGAGGCCGATGACGAGGGCGAACGCCAGGTGCATGCGGCGCGGGGTGAAGAGGGCGAGCAGCATCAGGACGAAGGTGACGGCGAGGAGGCTCCACGCGAGGAAGGCGTAGTGGGTCGCGGTTGGCATGGGGCCGCGGGCGCTGAGGAAGAGCGCGGCGGGGACTTCGCGGATGTACCAATAGCCGAAGGGAATCAGGGCGAGCAGGGAGGGGATCGTCCAGAGTGCGCCCCAGCGGACGATGCGGGCTTTGAGGTCCTTGTCCTTCTGCACGCTTGCGGTGATGAGGGCGTAGATGCCGGCTAGTGCGAGGCAGACGGCGGTGCGGAAGAAGAGGGATGGCCAGTAGGTGGGGTTGAAGAAGCCGATCCAGAACTTGTGGACGTCGAGCCAACTGCCCGGGGTGAGCATGAAGGTGATGATGCCGTTGATGACGACCAGGCTCGCGTAGGCGGTGATGAAGTAGATCCAGCCGTACCACTGGTGGAGTTTGGGGCTTAGCTTGTCCCAGCCGCTGAGGTAGAGGAGGGCGGAGGTGATTTCGAGGAAGAAGAAGACCCACTCGATGGCCCAACCCCAGACGAAGATGTGGATGAGGTTGCTGGTGGCGGTGGGGCTGATGAGGCCGATGGTGAACCAGATGCCGACGCCGCTGACGGCTCCATAGACGACGGTGAGGAGAACGAAGAATTTGGTGTGGGACTTGAGCCAGTTGAGCAGGGCATGGTCGTTGGATTTGAGGGCCTTGCGCTCGGTGAGGACGAGGAAGAGGCCGCCGCCGACGGCGAAGTGGGAGACGAACACGTGGAGTCCGGCTACGAGCGCTATGAGCAGACCAGCGCCAAAGGATACGTCCCAGATTGGGTAGTTCATGATGCTTCCTCTCGCCTGCGCGCGCGCCGCTGTGAAAGGGACGCGCGGTGAGGGTTCTGTGAACAAGCTGAATTGTACGAGTCTTCAGCCGTGTGGCTGTGGTACATGGGGGAAAGCGGAAGATGCAGGAACAAGTGGGGTGCCGCTGAAAGACAGAGGAATGTTCGAGGTGAAGTATCTTTTACCGACACAGTTAAACCGGAGTCCACGAACTACTCCCTTCGTCATCGTGCTGGGTGTAACCCTATAAGCGGCGGTTGCGGCGCTGCTGTGATGGCCGTCACGAAGAAACAGCATACATTCGGTGAGGATTAGGACGGAGAGTCTGCCAGAATCCATGGCAGCGTCAATCAAGACAGAAGCTCCAATCTGAGGAGCGGACAGTCGGCTGGAAGGGCTGGGGGCCCGCGCAATGCTATCGGAAAAGATTCTTACGCCGCTGCTGCGGTTTGTTACGCGAGATGCGTTTCAACTGGAGGCAGGCGGCGCGATCGACCTGCCGGGTCCAAAGGCAGATCGACGGTACATGCTCTATATCCATATCCCGTTCTGCGATGTGTTGTGTCCCTATTGCTCGTTCAATCGCTTCGCTTATAAGGAACCGGCTGCGAGAGCTTATTTTGCCAGTTTGCGCGAAGAGATGCGCATGACGGCGGCGTTGGGTTATCAGTTCAAGTCTTTGTATTTTGGCGGAGGGACACCCACCATTCTGCTGGATGAATTGATCACCACAATTGATTTGGCGAAAGAACTATTTGGAATTGAAGATATCTCGTGTGAAACCAATCCCAACCAATTGGAGCCGTTCCTGGCTGAGAGATTGGCTGGGAGAGTTCAGCGGATGTCGGTGGGGGTACAGAGTTTTGATAACACGCTACTTCATAAAGTCAGCCGCCTGGAGCGCTTCGGGGATGGCGAGCAGATACTAAAGAGAATTCATAGCGTGGCGGGAATGTTTCAATCACTCAACGTGGATATTATTTTCAACTTTCCTGGTCAAACGAGAGACGTGCTGCTGAGAGACATCGAATTGGCGGCAGGGTCTGGTGCAAATCAGGTAACGTTCTATCCGCTGATGAGTCCGTCGTCGGTTATTAAGTCACTGAGACAGACGGTCGGCGTTGTGACTTACGATTGTGAGTACGAGGATTATCAGTTAATCCTGGAGAAGATGGCTGTCGAGTTCGAACAAACGACGGGTTGGGCATTTTCCCGCAAGAATGGCGGTTTGATCGATGAATACATCGTGGATACCGAGGAGTATGTAGGGCTTGGCTCGGGGGCTTTCAGTTATCTGGATGGAACTATTTATGTGAACACGTTTTCGTTGAGGGGATACGCTGAAGAAATTCAAGCTGGGCGCAGGCCGGTGATGGGATCTAAATCGTATAGCCACCACAACCAGATGCGATACCACTTCTTGATGGATTTATTTGGGTCGGGGCTGGATCGGAAGGAGTTCCACGACCGGTTTGGAGTGGCTGTCGAGCTTGGATTGCCGATGGAGTTGTCCTACTTTGCTGCGAATGGTGCGCTGGATTTTTCAGATTCCGGGGTGATCAGACTGACCAGCAGGGGGAAGTATCTTTTCGTTGTCATGATGCGGGAATTTTTTATTGGAATAAACGAATTTCGCGATCAGGCTCGCCAGTCGTTGGCGCCTGAAGATGGCACGGAAGGAAGAAGTTGCGCTGTGGGGAAGGGTCTCGAAAGCATCGCGCTGATGCCACGCCGGTTGGTATCGTAGGAGGATGCCGGGGTTTGGCGGATACAGCGCGTTGGGGGTCGCGGAGATCGTGGTGGCGGCTTGCCTGACGCTGCTGCCGCTGCTGGTGGTGGGGTTTTTCAGTGAGTGGGGCGTGCGCCGGTCGGAGCTGTTGCCGACGTGGGTGAGGGTGGTGCGGCCGGCCGTGCTGTGCGTGCCGTATGTGCTGGTGAGCTCGGCGGGTGGGATGTTTCGGTGGTCGTGGTTGCTGGTGTATGCGCTGCTGCCGGTGGTGGTGGCAGGGTTGATGCTGGATGGGAAGCGGGTTGATCCGATGCAGCGCGGGACGTGGCGGGAGTTGGTGGTGCTTGCTGCGCTGGGGTTGGCGGTGGATCTGCGCTGGTTGGAGCGGGCGTGGCCGCCGCATCTGGCTGCGTTCAATAAGATCCTGTTGCTGGACGTGGGGATCTACGGGTTGCTGGTGATGCGCGAGCTGGATGGCGTGGGGTTTGATCTGCGGTTGCGGCTGCGAGATTTAGCGGTGGGGGTGCGGGAGTATCTGTTGTATGCGCCGGTGGCCGTTGCGCTGGGATTGGGGCTGGGATTTTTGCATTTTCATGCGCGGTGGCCGTCGGCGATCCAGGCGGTGGGGGCGCTGCTGTTTACGTTTCTGTTCATCGCGATTCCTGAAGAGTTGTTCTTTCGGGGGTGGGTTCAGAATTTGCTGGAGCGCAGATTGGGACGAGTGCCGGCGCTGTTGGCGACGGCGGTGCTATTTGGGCTGGCGCATTTCAACAAGCGCGCGGTGCACTTCAACTGGAGATATGTAGTGATGGCGGCGCTGGCGGGAATCTTCTACGGGCGGGCGTGGCGTCAGCAGCGGCGGGTGGTCGCTTCAGGAATTACGCATGCGCTGGTGGATGCTACGTGGTCGTTATGGTTGCGATGAGGATGTTGCTGCTTCGTGTAGGTGAGGTAGCCGAGGCCGACGCGCATGTTGCGGATGATCGAGTTGGGTAGGGTGATGGCGAGGGTGATGCCGAGAATGGCGTGCGCGATGGCCAGGGGATAGAGATTGCGGTAACGGAGGAAGAGCAGGCAGGCCGCGAGTCCCATGAAGAAGGTGACAAGCATCAGCACGGGGCTGGGAATGTGGGCGATGGAGAAGATGGCGGCGGCGGCGAGGGCGGCGAGGCCTGCGCTGGGGAGTAGAAGACGAAGGCGGCGAAGGAAGAAGTCCTGCAGGAGAAGCTGCTGAACGAACGACCACAGCGCGTAGCCCCAATAGCGTTTGAAGAAGGCGATAGGGCCCGGGATGGGGTGGAGGGTCTGGAAGTTGATTGCAAGCCCGATGGCGGCGGCGGAGATCAGGAGCGCAATGCCGACGATCCAGAGCGAGCGGAGAAAGTTCTTGGTGCGGAGGCCCATGGATTTCGGGGTGGTGTAGCCGATGCAGAAGATGGCGGCGATGACCAACGCTGCGAGGATGTAGAGCGGGCGCTGCCAGGGACGGGGTGTCCAGAGGACCAGCAGGATGAGGCCGTAGCCGAGGGCGAGCTCGAGGAGCGCGCGCCGTTTGCCGAGGGTGTGTGGTTCGGTGAGAGAGAGGGCACGGTCGCTGGGGTGTGCTGGAGCGGACCGCGGAAGGGGTGCATCCGCCATAGGGTAATGGTATGGGTTTTGCGGGCTGGGGGTAAAGACGCGGGGTAGGGTGTCGATGGGAGGTGGTGTTGGAGGAAGGAGGCGCGGAGGGCGGCCTCGCGGAAGGCTTCGGTGCCTCCCGGGCGAAGGGTGGAGAGGGCGCCGGTGAGGTTGCCGAAGGTTGCGGCGCGAAGGGGGTTTTCACTCTGTAACCAGGCGTGGAGGAAGCCGGCGTTGAAGCTGTCGCCGGCGCCGATGGTATCGATGGGGTCGACGATGAGGGGGGTGACCCCGTCGCGCTGGATGCCGTGCGCGGTCTGCTGCTGGACGAGGGCGCCGCGGGCTCCGCACTTGACGGCGAGCGCGGAAGTTCTTTTTGCGGTTTGCGGATAGGATTTTGTTTGGTTCGGACCTGGCGCCAACGGTGGAGATGTATCGGCTGTACTACCGGTTTCTGGAGACAGCGGACGAGTATTTTGAATACCCGACTCACGCGTCGGAGCAGGGGCGCTGGTACATCTATGGGCTCGACCTGGCGGACGATGTGCTGCACAAGGTCTATCGCGAAAATGCTCTGCGGCTGGCGCCCCCGTTGCGCGGGTAATTCAGAATGAAGCAAATCTGACCGCAACACAAAATGAAAGCCCGCAAAGGACAAGGCCCGGACTACAATCTCACAAAGCAAACGATCGTGGAGAGTCTTATGCCTGGTGCCGAGACGAAGCTGGTTGCATCCGATCGTGAAGCGCTGCGCGCCGATTTGGGGCTGGTGGATGGGCTTGACCTGCATGCCCAGTATTTTGTTGACCGGACCGGCGGGGATTTTTTTGATGCGGTGCGGGTGGGCTCACGGGTTGTGTTTCTCCTGAGTGATATTGCGGGCAGACGGCGCGAGGCCGGCCCGATCGCAGCGCGCACGCAGGAGGTGTTTCGAGCCAAGGCCGTTGAGCTGTTCGGTGCGGGCGATGTGAATTTGATGGAAGGTACGGAACTACTCGTGCAGGCGATCAACGCGGCCATCACGGGGCCCGCGAGGATAGTTCGGTTCGCTCCGACGGTGGTGGGTTGCTACGATGTGCAGCTTGGGGTGCTCGCGTATGTGAACGCTGGCGGGCAGACGGCAGCAATACGGGACTCGGAGGGGACGCGGCTTCTGCCCGACGTGGCGATGCCGCTGGGTCTGTTTACGCACCTAATCTATGACGCTTCGATGCAGGCGTTTGAGCCGGGGGCGACGCTGCTGATCGTCACCAAAGGAGTGACGCAGAGCATGCGCGGCAGCAGTCCGTTTGGTGCGGAGCGGGTGATGGAGGTGCTGCGGAGTTCGAAACAGGAGTCGGCAGCGGATGTGTGCGGCGAGGTGCTGGAGGCCGCGCATCGATTTGAGCGGGGCCGTTGGTATCGGCTTGCGTTCTGGCGCAAAAAGGTGGGAGAAGACATGACGGCGCTGGCGATGGTTCGGAGTCGCTAGGTGGGTTAGAACGGCGAGCGACTTGCTCGTCGTCCTACTGCTGGAGGGAGAGGCGTTTCATGAATGATCCTCTGCTGGTTGCCAAGTCCGATGACGCGGGTCAAGGGACCGGACAGACTCTGACCGCGGGCGAATGGCAGGTCCTTTCTGGACTGCCAGGGGGTGGTCTCGTGGGACACGAAAGCAGCTAGGCAATTCTCTGGATCGATAAGATTGTCTGGTCATCCTGATGGGCGCGTCCCTTGCAGAAATCGTCAACATTACCAAGCAGCGATGCAATTGGGTCGGATTCGAGCAGTGGCTCTTGAAGCCTGTCCATACCGAACTGGTTGCCGTCTCCAGCTTCGGCCTCGGTGATGCCGTCGGTCAGCAGCACGATTCGATCACCGATGGACAGGGTGAGGCGGATTGCGTGGTACTGCGCATACTCGAATAGGCCAACCGGCATATCCCCGTCTTCAACGATTTCGACATGTCCATCCGCGCGGATGATCACCGGCGCCACATGACCTGCGTTGATCAACTCAATGTTTGCTGCACTCGAGTCTGACTGAACGTAGCGGAAGGCAACAAGCGTAACGTACTTCTCCGTGGGCGTGCGTGAACAGACGAACGCGTTGAGAGATTGGATGGATTCAACCAGCGTGATGCCTCGGTTTGCGCCGAGACTGGTCTGAGCGTGAAACATGCCTTGCACCATGGAAGCGAGAATCGCCGCGGGAACTCCCTTGCCGGAGACGTCTGCGATGATCGCGACGAAACCATCTGCAAGGGGGATAATGTCATAAAAATCTCCACCCACAGCTGTGCATGGAATGGTGCAGGCAGAGAAGCGCGCATAGGGAAACTCCGGAAGCTTCCGTGGGATGATCTGGCTTTGGATTGCCGCCGCGATCTGAAGCTCTTTGCGCAGCAGGGCAGATTGCCGTTCCATTTCGATCAAACGCAGATTCTCGAGGAGGGTCGCCGCCTGACGGGCGATTGCGTCAAGGATGTCTTTTCCGGTCCGGGTGAAATTCTGATTACTGCTTTGACTATCAAGATAGAGAAGGCCCAGAAGCGAAGGCGAACCCTGAGCTCGCAGCGGGATGGCGACGACGGAACGAATCGCGTTCGCCATCAGGCTCTCCCGTTCCGCGGCGATCTCATCGGTGATGTCGGTGAGGATGAAATCATCTTGAGACCGGGAGGCGTCTCGCACCACGGAGTGCGAGATCGAGGGTTCGCCGACGATCTCGTTTCCGTCACGATCGCGCCCACATTCCAGGCGAAAATCCTCGGCGCTCTCGCCTAGAAAGACAAAGCCACGTTCTGCGCCGGTCAGCCGAATGCTGTATTCGAGCATCGTGCGCAGCACTTCATTACTCGCTTCGATCGAGCTCAAGCTCCGGGCTGCCTGGAGAAACAAAGCGAGTTTCTCCAGGTCACCTTCGCCGGCCGAGTCCGGCCAGCGCTTTGAAAACTGCTCGAGAACCGTGCGCGTCGCATCCTGTTTCCCGTCTTGAAATAGCAGGACACTGTGCCTGCTGCCAAGGGTGATCGAGTCTCCCGAATGGAGTGGGGCAGTAGTAATCCGCACACCGTTGACGAAGGTTCCGTGCCTGCTTTTCTGATCGTGAATGATATGGTTGCTGCCATCCCATTCAATGGAAGCATGCACTCTGGACACGTGTGGATGAGAGATCACCAGACTGCATCCATCGCTGCGCCCAATATCAAACGGCAGGGTATCGATGGGGTGAACGCGCCGAACGCCGTCGGCATTGAACACGAGACGGGCAGTCTGTTGCGGTTTGGAATTGATGGTCACGTTGGGGGCGATTCCCCGGGATCGCTTCGCGTTAGCGGCATTCGCTATCGGAGCTTATACGATAACGCAAGTCGAGAAGAAATGGCTCTCCGATCATTTTGCGCTTGCGTGCGTCCTCCTGGGACGCTGTTTGCTAGAGAGTTCCCGCTTGTTGGAGATCCTTTTTCATTCCTTCCCAACTCCTGACAGAGGAAGCCTCCGGTGTCGCGGCACCTCTCCAATGCGTTTCCAGGTTGACAGCGTTGGCGTAGCCGATCCCTTTGAGTGCCTTGAACTGCGCGGTCCAATCGATATAGCCAATGTTGACCGGCGACCAGACGATCTTGCCCGTCGCATCTTTAACCGCATTCTTCACATGGCAGTGATGGATGCGATCTTTGGGCAGGGCATCCCATCCGCCGGGATAGGCGTCAAGCTCTCCGCGCATGACGGCGTTGCCAGGATCCCAGTTCAGCGCTAGGTTCCTCGAACGGATGCCGGCAAGCGTAGCTGCAGCCTCTCGGCCCGTCGCCGTGTTGCATTCAAATTCGTTCTCCAACACCAGCATTATGTCTTGCTTCGCAGCGAACTCTGCTGCCTCCTGCAGCTTGGCATTGATGGCCTTCCGATACGGCTTTACATCATCGATGCGCCAGAAGTCGAAGCAGCGAACTTTATTGGTCTTGAACTGTTTGGCCAGCGAGATAGACCGCTCGAGAACCTCCTGTTGTTGGTTGAACTTGGTCTCATCTGCTCCGTGCAGGTCTTCCTTGGAGCCGTATTGCGAGTGCGGGGCCTCGGGCCAGTCGACCTTATAGAGTGGGCTGCTGATGTCCGTCACCTGAAGATCGTACTTCGCAAGGATCTTCTGCACCCTTGCGATTTCGTCGTCCGAAACCGCCTGCAAATTCTTTCCCCACATCTCGCGCAGCTCCACCCAGTGAAGTCCAAACTGCTTGCTGATTACGTAGCACGCATGGTCGAAATCTTCCGAAATCTCATCGGAGATCACACCTATCTTGAACTTCGATCCGGCAGCCCAAGCACGCAGCGGCAAAAGGGAGGAAGCAGCAGTGGCGACGGAAAGCCCGGCAAATTGGCGTCTGGAAAGCGTGTGCATCGATCGAACCCCTCAATGGTTATCAGTGTGACGAATGGGGGTGCCGTAAAGATGCGAACGATCGCTAGGCGATCGCTCTCTGCAGTCCCACCGCGACGACGAAGTAGCTCGCAGGCCCCGCGCCCACGTTCTTGAGGCTGTGAAGCACCGCCGACGCGGTAAAGACGACGTCGCCCGCGTGCACGAGTCCGCGTTGGCCGTCACTATCGACCTGCAGGTCTCCTTCGCGGATCAACAGCAGCTCGGAGTGGGTATGGCGATGCGGCGGGTGCGGCATTTCGCCGGCGGGCAGCATCGTCTCGTGTACCTCGATGAACTCACCTGTGGCGAGCGTCCCCTGCACGACGGCGCGCGATGTCATGCCATTCGGTGCCGTCTTGACCGGCAACTTGTCATACGGAAACAATTCCGAGTGGAGCAGCTTCGGAACATCTCCGGGCGACGCACCGCTCTGCGCTTCTGCGGAGAGACTGCCGAGCATAGCAAATGCCGATAACGCCAAACCTAACTCACGACGATTCATCTGGCTCATGGTTCACTCCTTCGCAACTCGCTGTGTGAATTACGCCTGCTTCTGATAACCCATGCCCGCCAGCACACCGCGCATGTAGGCGAAGCTGGTGCTCACGCCAGGCATCGGATCGTCGGCATGGACCTCATACTCCAGGTCAACGAAGCCCTTGTACTTCGTTGCGACCAACGCCTCGAAGATGCCGCGGACGGGCATCACACCTTCGCCGACAGCCACCTGACTGTCCTTCGCCGTCGCGTTAGCAAGATCCTTCATATGGATATTGAAGAGTCGCGGTCCTGCCGCATGGACGGCATCAACAGGGTCGACGCCGGCACGCATGCAATGGCCGACGTCGATGCAACAACCCATGCGCGAGTCCATTGTCCCCACCACTTTCAAGACGTCCAACGGCGAATGCCAGATTTTGTCTTCCGGTCCGTGGTTGTGAATCGCGAAGCGAATGTCATACTCTTTCACAAATTTCTCGATACGCGGGAGCGTCTCCGGTGCGGGGTCTCCGGCAACGATCACCGAAACGCCGGCCCGTTTGCAGTAGTCGAACTTGCTGCGAATGTCATCATCTTCGTCCTTGGGAAAGTAGATGGCTCCCACGGCATGCAGTTGGATGCCTGCAGCAGCGTAGTCGGCGAGAGCGGCTGCTTCCTGGGTTGGATCCGTTGGCAGATGATCTTTCACGTCCTTTGCATTCAAGGCTGTGATATTCAGTTGCTTCATGTACGCGATCAGCTGTGCTCGCGTAAAGTTACGAAATGTATAGCTGGCTAGACCCAGCTTGATGCCGGTAGCCTGTCCCTCCCTCGTGTAGCTCTGTGCGGCAGCGGAGAGTGCACCGCTGCAGGAGATAGCTGTCGCAGCCAGCGCCCCGTTGCGAAGAAAATTTCGACGTGACCTTTCGTAGTTCATGGAGTTCCTTTCACTGACTAAAGATGCGGTGCCCAGCCCTTCTGATACTCGCGTCCCCACATCTTCATCGCAGCTGGGTCGCCGAGGACTTTGCCGTCCGCGGTGTCCAAATGCAATTCGCGGTTGACCTCCCATGCAATATTCGAGAGTTGCAGCATCGTAACGGCGACGTTCCCCTGCGCTACCGGCTGATGCAGCTTTTCTCCCTTTTGAATTGCGGCGATGAAATTGGCAAAGTGGGCATCGGTCATTGAATCGCGGCCGACGAGGTCGGAAGAGCTGGCTGCATCCTTCTCAGCCTTGTACTCGCTGAGCTTTTTGCCGTTCAGGTCGTAGATCTCATAGCCGCCCCGGTCCAGAATTACTGAGCCCGTCGTTCCCATCACCTCGATGCCGCGGTCGCGGTTGAAATACTTCATACCGTTGCAGCATTTGCCTTCCCACGAAAGCATCGCGTTGTCGTAAGCAAAGCTCGTGACCATTGTGTCGTAGAACTGCCAGTCGTCCTTGAACGCATAGCGCCCCGCCGTCGCGGTCACGCTGTTGGGGTAGTCCACCCCAAGCGCCCAGCGCGCCACGTCGACCTCGTGGGTTCCATTATTCAACGACTCGCCGGTGCCCCAGATCTTGAACCAATGCCAGTTGTAGGGCTGTACGTTGTCTTTGTATTCCTGACGCGGAGCAGGCCCCTGGAAGAGGTCCCAATCCAATGTGGCCGGAACCGGAACAACCTTCCCGTAGCCGATAGACTTGCGCACGTTGGAATACCAGGTTTTGGCAAAGTAGGCGCGTCCAATCAGTCCATTGTGGATTTTGTCGACGATCTCAATGGTGTGCGGTGAGGAGCGTTGTTGCGAACCCATCTGCACCAGCTTGCCGTACTTCTTCTGTGCCTCAACCAGCAGCGCGCCTTCGGCAGGGTTGTGGGAGCAGGGCTTCTCAACATACACATTCTTTCCCGCCTGCAGTGCAAGGATCGCCATTGGTGTGTGCCAATGGTCGGGCGTCGCGATGGTAATCGCGTCAATCTCCTTCATCGCAAGAACGTTCCGAAAGTCCTTCTCCCCGACTGGTTCTTCGCCCATCATTTGTGTGGCGCTGGTTACGTACTTCTTCAGAATATTGCTCTCGACATCGCACACATGCGAGATACGCGCGTTGCCCTTGTTTGCCTTCAGTGCGGATAAATGAGCATACGCGCGACTGTTCAGCCCAATCACGGCGAAATTCAGGCGGCTGTTGGACCCGAGAATCTGTGCATAGCTCTTCGCTGTGCTGCTGATTGCCAGACCTGCCGATCCAACTGCAAGGGCATCGATGAATTGACGACGTGTGATCATTGGTTCTCCATATTGACTCGAGCTGATTCTCGCTTATTTGGGCGAACACCACAGATGAAGATATCGATTACTACGTAAGACGGGCAAGTCCGGCCGCTAGTCTCGTCAAGGAACTGACAAATATCGATGGTGGCCATCGGCCGCACGGCTATTGCGGAGGTGGGCCATTTTCCTGTTTCACGATGGTGCCCTCACCTGGGAAGGGCCAATTCTTATCGAGAAGCAAGTCATTTTCTCGGGTCGCTTTGGGCACGCGATCGATCTTGAGATTTTCGAAGAAATGCACGCCCGTCTTTCCTGCGGTCGCGAGGTCTAGGTCACCGTCTCCATCAAGATCTTCCACGACGAACTGCGTACCGCCTGCCGCCGTTCCATTCACCGAGATGGGATAACGCGTGAACTGGCCAGTCTTTCGATCGATCTTGTAGTAGTAAACGACCAGCGGATCGTAGGAGCCGGGATCGTTGCCCGAGTGGCCACGATAGCGCTTGCCTGTGATCAGTTCGGGAACGCCGTCTCCGTCGATGTCGGCCAGGGCGAGGGAATGGATTTGGGAGTAGGACTCGTCGATCACATGCTTGACCCAGGCTCGGCTTGCGCCTTCGCCCTGCTGTTCGAGCCAGTAGAGCCCGTAGCTGTGTCCCTGGCCGTAGATGATGTCCATCTTGCCATCGTTGTTAACGTCGTAGCCGATGATGGGGAAGCCAGCGTCGTCGAGTTGCCAATCGCCGTGCCA
>JBEKFF010000049.1:0-19049 GCA_050013455.1 Acidobacteriaceae bacterium
AGGGAGAAGATCGATGGGATATTTGTTGCCAGCAGACTATGTGGCGTATGGATTGTCGGCGGATACGGCCGATGCGTGGGTCACGACTGCCTCCGCGATGATCGAAGCTTACTGTCGGCGACCGTCGCTGATGTCGGCCAGTTATACCGAGCGGATGAAGGTACCGGCCAAGGCGCAGACGGTGCGGCTGAGCTATGGCCCGCTGATCAGTGTGGATGCCGTGCGAGCACAGTATGCGCGACCTGGGTTTGGAGAGGATTTCTCGGGAGACTTCGCTTTCCAGACCGGATTTGCTGCGGCATTTGCTTTGCCTGGGCAGTGGGTCGATGTCGACCCGACCACGGTGTTTGTGAGTCTCCCCACCGCTGAATTCCGATTTGCGTGGAATGTCATGGGAATGCACTACAGCGAGGCTGAGGTCACGTATACGGCCGGTTTCACGACTGTACCGAATGCAGTCAAGGTAGCTTGCGCGCAGATTGTGCGCAATGCACAGACGACGCCTGGGTTGAACGTGAAATCGAGCAAGATGGACACGCTGCAGATCCAATACTTCAGTGACTCGCTGATCGACAGCCAGGTGCAGGCCTTACTGCGGCCTTACGTGGCAGAGAGGCTCGGCTAACGATGGGCGAGATACTGCAATCGAGTGATGGTGCGATCCGCCTCGCGGACGCAGTGATGCGATCCGCCGGTGGACGGATGGTGTTGTTGCGTCTTGCAGCTCCGGCCGTGCCGAACGAAGACGCAGAGCAGTTGGGACTTGCGACTCCGGAATACCAGGATGTCGTACTGGGTCCTGCGACCTTTCACAAAGCTGATAGTGTGACCAAGCTGTTGATTTCGGCGAGCGCCGTGCATGAGGTCCTTGGGTCGCTTGGGTTCGACTCAGCCGACATTTTGTTCGAGACCGCCGTGGGTTTGTTTATCGACGATCTTCTCTACAAGATCACGAACAGTTATGCGTCGCAGGCGATGGGCATGCCCTATTGCTACTGGCTGACGCTGGAACCGCCGGCTCGATAGCCAGGACCGCTAGCGCATAAATCCAAGGAGGTAATTGTGCAGAACGCAAAGGACACGTTCTATGAAGTGTTGCGAAACCGGCTGGTCGCGTTCAATCCGGAGCGAACGATCGTGCTGCGCGGCGTGGTGCGGCCGGGTGTATTGGTCGAGGAGAATGAGCTGCTCTCAGCCGTGGCGATTCCTGACTGTTTTCGTTTGCGATGGTCTGTGGCGCAAGTGGATGCGAATGGTGTGATGCCGCTGGTAACGCTGGAATGCGCTGTGGACTACGAAACTGCCGGCACCGGAATGAATGGTGGCATGGATCGCGGGAGAGCGCTGGCAGCTATGGATGCGGAGCTGCAAGGCGCGGTAGATGCTACGCCGAGGAATGCGCCCAAGACGAACTATTCAGGCTTGGCGAGCGGCAAGGCCACGGTAGCCATGCACACGAGCGCCTGGTGGAGTGAGGTTGCTTTTGGCGAAACGGTGACGAAGGATGACAGGTTAGCTCGAACAGCAATCGTCCAGTTGATGAGTTACCAGGAAGCAGGTGAGCTGTGAGTGACGTGATGGATACGATGTCGCCGATGATGGGACGTGTAAGCGCATACTTTGCGCCAGTCAATCGCACGGCGCAGCAAGCGACTATCTTTGATGCGGCACAGAACGGGGGATTTGCGCTGAACAGCCCACCTTCGCCTTGGATTGGTCTAGGCTGGATCGCGGGGTTCACGCGCACGTGCGGTACCAAGATTGAGGCGGTACGCACTGGATCTCCTGCTGTCGCGCACGTGCAGTCGCGCACGGAAATTGAAGCTACGGTTTCCTTCGCATTTGAGAGCTGGGGTAAATTGCAGCTCGCGCTCTCGGCCGGCACACAGCAGATGAATCTGCTAAAGGTGGGGTCGGGATCAACTAGTGAGGGGTCAGGCGGAACGGCCGTCTCTGCAGTGGCTTTACAGGCCGGCTCAACCGCGAATGTGATACAGGTGGGCACGACCGCTGCCAGCGGGTTCTCCGTAGACGAATTGATCGCAGTAGATGTGGACTATGGTACGCAGACAGGATTTGTCGGCAGTGGCGTGAGTGGAGCGTACGTGCAAGGGCCGCTAGCCGACGTGGATTACATTCGGCGGGTGACATTGAACGTTGGGCGCATTACGGGCATCAACGTCGCAACAGGCGCGCTCACGCTGCAGTGGCCTCTGCTTGCCGGGGTTCCGACTGCAACGATGAAGGTCAGCGGCGTAGTTGGGTTCTGCGATCGGGAGGGCTCGAGCTTCTTCCAGGAATGGTCTGCGGTGTTCGTTGGCGAAGGACAGCAAGGTGAGCGCGTGATCTGGCACTATCCGCGGTTGCAAGCAATGATTGGTGCGGCCGAGACGAGCACGAATGCTGGCGGTGGATACCAAAAGACTCAGCTGAGCGCTGCGTTCCGCGCGCTACCGGTGAAGGATCCGGTAGACGGTGAGACGGTTGTTTGTTTCCGGAGTTATGTAGCTGGTTAGGAATGCATAAAGGAGAGCATGTGCGAATTACGATCGACAATCTTGATGAATTAGGCGCGATCGATTACACCGGAGCAGTCGCCGCAGAAGGGCCGATCACGGTGCAGCGCGTTCTTAATGAGCCTTCACGTTGCACGGCGGAGATCGTCCTAGGCGTCGGGGGGCTTGCGGCGCCGGTACGGCGCGGAAGGGTGACGGTGATAGCGGCGGACACGACGGTGCTGTTCACCGGGTACCTGGCAACCGAGCCGATCAGGTTGTACGCGGGAAATGCGTCTACGGGCCCCGTCTATCGTGTTCGTGTGACCGCGGTCAGCGATGAATGGCTTCTCGATAATCTTGGTTCCGGTGCGGGTTTGAGGGATGCGCAATCACTTGGCCTCGGTGGCACGGCACTAGTGGCGCAGATGGCGTTGCGGGCGCAGTCGGGAGGATCAGCGGGGATGACGGTTAGCGGTTCTGGAACGGTTGCGACGACCGGCGCGTTTGCAGCACGCGCCTCGTCGCCCTTCAGTGTCAATGCCGCAAATGCGGCGAGCTCTGCTTATGCAGCGTATCGCGCGTTGAATGGGCAGATCGTTATACAGCCTGTGGGGAATGTTACCCATGCGTTCAGCGATGCTAATGGCACTTTGTCAATCTCGGAGCTACAGACGAGTGCAGTACGTGAACTGGCGAACGACGTGACCCTTACCGGTGCCGAAGAACCGGCAGCGTACATTGAGGAAAACTTCGTTGGTGACGGCACGACAACCGTCTTCAACCTCGGCGAATCCGCCTACCGCGATACGAACCGCACGCTGGTGCTGGATAACTTCAACGAGGGTGCATTCAATCCAGCACAGTGGATTATGGCTGATCCGGGCAGTTATCTTTCGCTGACTTCTGCGGGCCTGACGATGAATGGTGGCAATGGCTCTGATGGCCAGACCACGCTCACGGCCATCGATGCAATCGAGATGGGTGGGTCAGTTGTTGTGCAGTTGAGTGGGGTCTTGCTCTCTGCTGCTTGCAATGGAATGCTCGCGGGCATGTACCTGGGGCTTCCGGTTCTCGCAGAGTGTTTCGCGGGCTTTCGGGTGCGGCAGAGCGTGAGTGGTACCGGTGGTGTGACCGTCATCGTGCCGGTGGTCAACGGTGTTGAGACAGGCACGGTGTTCACCCCGATTGCCGGCCACTCCTATACGTTGCGGCTGAGACTGCATTGTGTTGAGATGCAGCGCGTGTTGCAACGTTATTACTGCATGGTCGATGGTGTCATCCAAGGCTTCGGCAATCCTAGTGGCGTGGCCGCTCCGATCGACACGGTGTTTGAGTTAGTGGATGAGGGTGCTGCATCGAACACGCCGGCGACAGTGCTCTATGACAGTACGGCTGCTGGTGCGACGGTCAGCAACTCACCGGCAACGTGCTCGTTTGTCGTTGCCAATGCGACGCAGATGTTCGGTTCGATTGGCTCGGTGAGTGTGACGCGTACCGGCAGTCTCTGGATTGTGAGTACGCTGCCGAGCGGAAGCTTGCAAACGCGATTGATTGGTGTTGCAGGCCAAGGCGTCGATTGCTCGGTGAGTTACGGGACCGCTGCAGGTTCGCCGGGCAAGGTGACGTTTCTTGCAGGCCGTGTTCCCGTGTCAGGGGAGCGCGTGACGGTGAACTATCGCAACCAGCAGCGATCGGTTGCGCGGCTCGCAGATACTGCGAGCGTTGCGTCAGAGGCAGTGAACGGCGCCCCAGGGATGTGTCGCTGGCTGGGTGCGGTGACTCTCCCGGTCGCACGCAGCAGCGTGGATTGCGAGAGTGCCACGCAGGCGGTGCTCGCATTTGCGACGAGCCGCGCTGCTGCCATCGCTGGAACTTACGCGCTGGTGAACCCGTTCGAGGACATCTGGCCGGGTGACGTGCTGGCAATTACCAGTGAGGGAGTTACGTCGTCGTTGTTGGTGCGGAGCGTGGTGGCGCAAGACGGCAGCGCCGTTCCGGAGGTCCGGCAATACAAGGTGAGCTTCGCGAACGACTGGGCCGCCGAGTGGGCTGCGGGGATTGGATTGAAGTTAAGTGAAGAGATTGCGGCGGATGCCTATCTGCCGCAGACCGCGTCGACGGCGCCCGGTCAGGTGCTTGCAAACCTGCAGCGACTGACTGTGACGAGCTTGACGGATACTGCCATGCAAGTGGATGCCGGAACGGCTCCGCCTGCAGGCGGTGGGTTTGAGGTCCGGTTGAAGGACTGGGCATTTGGGGTGGGCATCGACGCGGCAGACTTGGTGCTTCGAAGTCCCGTGCGCAGCTTCTCCATCCCGATCGCTGCCCAGCTGGAACGCGTCTTTGTGCGCATGTATGACGGGAGCACGCCGCCGTTATACTCGCGATTTTCGAGTGCGGTATTTGTGAATATGCCGATCAACGAGACGGCTTAGGGGAGATGTTGTGATGGGGGACGAGGTGGATCGATGACGGATTTTGAGAGCCAGGTTTTGCAGGAGCTAAGCGTTCTAAAGGTGCAAATGGAGCAACTGCTGGGAATAGGCCAACCAGGCCGTTTGCAGCAACTCGAGGGGCGTGTCGAGGAGCACGAGCGTAGCGTTCAGCGGTTGAAGGGCGCCGGGGTAGTGTTCGGCGGGATTCTGACGATGCTTCACATCCTCATCGCGTACCTGATTGAACGCTTCGACAAGATGTAGGCGAGCCAATCAACAACAAGTCGCCACATTTAAATTGTCAGGATCTTAGGCATTTCGTAGTGAGTCTTCGCGGCGCGCACATTAGTTAAACGAGCTAGGACCTGATTGTAGGAGGTAGCAATGAGCTATCCGATATCTTCGGACCAGGTCTCCAGGTATGCCTTGAACTCGGACATGAATTTGCCCGCATCCGCGCCGTCGATAATTCGGTGATCAAAGCCAAGAGTGAAGTGCTGGATGTTCCGAATTGCGATCGTATCCTGGCCGTCCTTATCGGTCAGCACCACGGCCTCTTTGTTGAGGCCGCCGATTCCGAGGATTGCCGACTGAGGTTGCGCGATGATGGGCATGCCAAATTGCTCGCCGAAGATGCCGGAGTTGGTAAGGGTAAAGGTGCCGCCGGCAACATCGTCGGGCGCGAGCTTTTTGGAACGGGCGCGATCCGCGAGGTCGACCACGGCGCGCGCTATGCCGAGGAAGCTCTTTTCCTCCGCCTGCTTGATGACCGGGACGATCAGTCCCCACTCCAGTGCGACAGCGATCCCGATATTGATGTTCTTGTTGTAGAGGATCGATTCGCCCTGCATGGAAGCGTTGACGATTGGGTGCTTGCGAAGAGCCTGCACCGCGGCGCGCGTTATGAAGGGCATGTAGGTCAATTTCACGCCATTGCGCTGCTCGTACTTGTTTTTCTCTTTTTCACGCAGCTTCACGATGCGCGTCATATCCACCTTGAAGACCGTGTGAACATGCGGGCTGGTGGCTTTGGACTCGACCATGCGCTTGGCGATGATGGCGCGCATCTTGGACAGAGGGACCAGTTCGCCGGGCAGCGGAGCCGCGGTGGGAGCGGGTGCGGCTTTCGCGGCAGCCGGCGGGTTGGGCGCGGAAGGGGCAGCGGTCGGCGCCGGAGAAACTGCCGGAGCTGATGCAGTTGCCCCCTCAAGATGACCGAGGATGTCCTGCTTGGTGATTCGACCCGACGCGCCGGTGCCTGGAACTCCCCTGAGGTCAATGTTGTTTTCGGCTGCGATCTTCCGGACCAGGGGCGAGGAGCGCAGGTCTTGGCCCGGTGCGGCGGATGGTACAGGGGCTGGGACAGGCGAGACAGGAACTGGCGTGCTGGGAACTTGGATCGCAGCAGCCTGAGCGGTCGACGCGGAAGCTGCCGCGCCGCCGCCAATTACCGCAACCACCGTGCTAACGGTAACGGTCTGGCCTTCCTGCACGCGGATCTCGGAGAGGATGCCGGCGGAGGGAGAGGGAATCTCAGCATCCACCTTGTCGGTGGAGATTTCGAAGATGGGTTCGTCACGCGCTACCGTGTCTCCGACCTTCTTGAGCCACTTGGTGAGCGTGCCTTCCGTGATGGACTCGCCCATTTGCGGCATGAGGACTTCGATGCCTTGGCCAGAAGCTTCTGGAGCAGGCGGTGGAACAGCCTCAGCATTGGCGGCGGTGGCCACCGCTGCGGGTGTGACTGTCTCCTCCTTCGTTGCGGCTTCCTTGGTTACCGCTGGGGTAGCTGGAGCTGCTTCAGTTGCGCCAGAGTCGTTGATGGCGCAAACCACGGTTCCAACACCAACCGTAGCGCCTTCCTGCACCTTGATTTCGCCGAGCGTGCCGGCCGCGGGAGAAGGAATTTCAGCGTCGACCTTGTCGGTGGAGATCTCAAAAAGGGGTTCATCGCGAGCGACCGTGTCGCCGGGCTTCTTCAGCCACTTCGTGAGCGTGCCCTCCGTGATTGATTCGCCCATCTGGGGCATAACGACGTCGATTGGCATGGGGAAGAGTCTCCGGCAGAGTTTACGGCGCACTTACAGCGCAATTTCAGATTATACGGGTGTATGGAGCATCTCAAAATGCAGATTAGCTCAGATGTGTACCGATTGGTATGCAACTTGACTAAGCGGTAGCCGGCTGGGAAGTCAACAGTTGATCGAGGGATGTGGCGGCGATCATCTGTCGCCCAAAGACGCGGCCAAAGTTGGCGGCGACGGTGTTGGCGGCCTCGGCGAGTGAAGGCGGAGGAGTATGAGGCGATTCCATTTCCAGTGAGGTTACCGTCCGGTCGGTGATGCCGCAGGGGACGATCCAGTCGAAGTCGCGCAGGTCGGTGGTGACGTTTAGAGCGAACCCGTGGGAGGTCACTGCCTGCGAAACATGGACGCCGATAGCGGCAATTTTCTTCTCACGAACGCTGCCGCCCGGAAAAGTCCAGACACCTGTGAGTTTGCAGATGCGTTGGGTTGGGACACCGAAGTCTTTACAGGTCAGAATGAGCGCCTCTTCCATCAAGCGGACGAAATCGACGGGCCCCAGGTGCGGACCACGTTTGCCGGGGAGGTCGCCGCGCAGGTCGAAGATCGGGTAGCCGACGAGCTGGCCGGGGCCATGATAGGTGACATCGCCGCCGCGGTTGATCTCGTGGATTTCGGCGCCACGGCTGGCGAGCAGTTCGTCGCTGGCGAGGATGTTTGCGCGTGATGCGTTGCGGCCAAGCGTGAGCACGGGCGGGTGCTCAAGCAGGATGAGGGTGTCGCCGATGGCGCCGGCCTTGCGCGCGGCGACAACTTCCGCCTGGATCCGCAATCCTTCGGCATAACGAATGCGTCCGAGTTGGAGCAAATGGATATGCATTGATTCCGCGATAACGAACCCAGCACTGTGGCTGGGTTCGGAAGAAAACTACACGTTGATCGCCATGCCTTCGACGCTGGAGAAGCCGTCCAGCAAGCTTTCGGAGAGGGTGGGATGCGCGTGAATGATGAACATCATCTCTTCGACGGTGGCCTCGAGCTGCATTGCAACGACGCACTCGGCAATGAGTTCCGTGGCTTGCGGGCCGATGATATGCACGCCCAGGACCTCGCCGTACTTCGCGTCGGAGACGACCTTTACAAAGCCATCGTGTGAATCGACAATGGTGGCTTTCGAATTGCCAACGAAGGGGAACTTGCCGACCTTCACCTGATAACCCTTCTCCTTGGCCTGGGCCTCTGTCAGGCCGACGCTACCGATTTGTGGGTCGCAGTAGGTGCAGCCGGGAACGCGGTCTTTCCGAACAGGCAATGCGTATTTGCCGGCCAACTTGCTAGCCACAACCACGCCACACATCGCGCCAACGTGGGCGAGTTGCGGTAGCCCGGCAACAATATCGCCGATCGCATAAACGCCGGGCTCGGAGGTTTCCATCCACTCATTGACGGGGATGAAGCCGCGGTCGAGGGTGATCTTCACCTTGTCGATGCCTGCGTCCGCGGTACGCGGGCCCCGGCCGACGGCCACCAGGACTTTCTCTGCTTCTTTGACCTGCAGCTTACCGGCCGCGTCGGTGAAACTTACCTTGACGCCGGCGCCCGTCTTCTCGATCTTCTCGACCTTGCAGCTGACATTTACGTCGATGGCGCGCTTCTTGTAGGCTCGCGTCAGCTCCTTCGAGATCTCTTCGTCTTCAACCGGAACAATGCGCGGGAGGGCCTCAATGATTGTCACATCGGAGCCGAAGCTCTTGAAGACCGAGGCGAACTCGACACCAACGGCTCCCGAGCCGATCACAATGAGCGACTTTGGCAGCGCCGGCAGGGTGAGGATCTCTATGTTGGTGAGGATCGTGTCGTCAGCCTTGTAGCCCGGCAACATGCGGGCGTCGGAGCCTGTGGCAAGGACGACCTTCTTCGCCAAAACCTGGGTCGCGGCCTGCAGGTCCGATCCTTCGCCTTTGCCTTTATCTTCTGCGGACACGTCGACGGTGAAGACCCCGGCCTTGGCGGGGCCGGTGAGACGGCCATGGCCGCGGATGACCGTGATCTTGTTTTTTTTCATCAGGAAGTCGAGGCCCTTGGTGTGCTTCACAATGATGTCGTTCTTGCGCTTAAGCAAGTTGTCCCAATTGAGCGTCGGTGACGAAACTCCTTCGATTCCGTAGCTTGACGCATGTTTCAGGTGGTCCCAGATCTCGGCCGAAAACAGCATTGCCTTGGTGGGGATGCAGCCCCAGTGAAGGCAGGTGCCGCCGAGTTTGTCGGTCTTCTCAATCAACGCAACCTTGAGGCCGAGTTGTGCCGCGCGGATGGCGCAGGTGTAGCCTGCCGGCCCGCCGCCGACGATGACCAGGTCATAAATAGTGTCAGCCAAGAGAGTGTGCTCCATTCGTTGGGCGATCACGGCCAGCGCTATCGCACGTTCCCGTGTTCTCGAGTTCCCTGAAACCTTAGTTTAGCCGTTGCCGCAGCCCACGTCATTCGATGTGCAACGGGCTCGCGCGATTCAAGCGGCCATTTCACCAAGTTTTGAAGTAACCCATGCGCTCGTGGAGGTGCGCTTTCCATGCAGGAATTTAGCTATAGCGATCGAGGATTAGCACTCACCAAGAGCTTTGAGGGACTTCAGCTGGAGGCGTATCGAGATTCCGCGGGCAATTGGACGATCGGTTACGGTCACACAGGTCCCTCCGTTTTATCGGGCCAATCCATCAGCGAGGGGGAAGCCGAGACGTTGCTTCAGGTAGATCTGGCAGAGGCCGTCACCTGTGTGAATCACGCAGTGCGGGCCGTGATCTCTCAAAGCCAATTCGATGCAATGGTGGATTTCTGCTTCAACGCCGGTCGCGGGAACTTTGTTCAGTCCACGCTACTGCGAAAGGTAAATAGCGGGGATTTTCGGGGCGCTACCGCACAATTCGCGCTATGGGTCCACGCGGGCGGGGAAGTCGTTTCGGGATTACTGCGGCGCCGGAATGCGGAAGCGGCGATGTTTAGCGCCTGAGCGTCCTTTGGCCGCACATTGCAAGGGGCGTGACTCTAAAGTGCCTTTGCTGCGTCTTTGGCGAAGTAGGTAACGATGAAGTCTGCGCCGGCGCGGCGAATGCTCAGCAGGCTTTCGAGCATCGCGCGTTGAGGTTCCAGCCAGCCGCGCTGAAAGGCTGCGTGCAGCATCGAATATTCGCCTGAAACCTGATAGGCGCCCATGGGAAGATCGAACCTGTTGCGAGCCTCGCGGATGACATCGAGGTAAGGCATCGCGGGCTTCATCAGCAGCATGTCGGCGCCCTCGGCGATGTCCTGCTCGATCTCCCGCATCGCTTCACGGAGGTTGGCGCCATCCATCTGATAGGTGCGACGGTCGCCAAACTGTGGAGCTGAATCGGCCGCCTCGCGGAACGGGCCGTAAAAGGCAGAGGCAAACTTCGACGCATAGCTGAGGATCGGCGTGTTGTGCTTGCCCGCTTCGTCGAGGGCGGTGCGAATGGCGGTGACGCGTCCGTCCATCATGTCGCTGGGCGCGACGATGTCGGCTCCTGCTTCGGCAAGTGATGCAGCCGTTTTGGCGAGCAGGGCGACACTCGAATCGTTCTCGACGGCAAAATGTTCACCATCGCGGGTCACGATACCGCAGTGGCCGTGTGATGTGTACTCGCAGAGGCAGACGTCGGCGATCACGACCAGAGATTCAGCCTGGGTGCACTTTTTGATCGCGCGTATGCCGCGCTGGACGATCCCGTCTGCGGCCCACGCACCGCTGCCCTGCTCGTCCTTTTCATCCGGAATGCCAAACAGCAGCAGGCCGCCAATTCCAAGAGCAGCGCAGGCCTCAACTTCCTTCAATGCTTCGTCGATGGAAAGATTGAAGACGCCTGGCATGCTGCTGATCTCCCGACGCACGCCTTCACCTTCGCAGAGAAACAGAGGGTAGATGAGGGCGGAAGGTTCCAGATGTGTTTCACGGACGAGCGACCGCATGGCTGCGGAGGAGCGGAGACGGCGTAGACGCGTTGCAGGAAAGTCCATGCAGACAATTCTATGGCTAACGCGCATTTGCGTTGGTAACACCGATCACATGCAGCCTCACGTCCGAGCTTTGTGCTGCTGGTCAGCGAGCGCGGCGTACTCGTCTCCGCTGACACCGGGTGCGAGTACCCAAAGCGTGTAAATCCCGAGGGCCGTTCCGAGCGGCAAATGAATCAGAGCCAGAATGCCAAAGATGATAGCGAATATGCGTCCCCACGGTTGGCGCGTCAGCAGGGCGTATCCAGTCAGAAGGATGCAGCAGACGCTGGTCAGAAGCGAAAACAGGGCCATGGGCCAGAGGCTGGCGAGCCACATCGATCCGAATGGGCTCCAACCGAGGTTGAAGTCGGAATTGCCAAAGTGTCTGCCAAAGAGGCCGTGAAGGATCAGAACGCCGAACAACCCAGAGAAGATCCTCAAGCCCGCATACACCAGCCAGAGAATTCCCAGACCCTGAATATTCCGCGAGACGCGGTCATACGCCATCGATGGTTGCGGATAGGCGAACCCCGGCTGCTGTTGGGAAAGAGTCTGGCTGCCACAGCGAGGGCAGAATCGCGCATCGGGCGCCAAAGCATTTCCGCATGCTGAACAGTTCATTGTGCTGCCTCCTCAGAACCATTCTTACGTGTTCTGGCACTAAAGACTACGCAAACAGCGTGGAGTAGGTTCCGCCAGACCCGCCTGCTCACGGCGCCAGTTGTATTGAACTGAACGCGCCAAACTCATCGAGACAGATCCGTTTCCCAGTATTCTATTTGTGTGGCATTCCTTCCTGAAATTCCGTCTCCGCTGTCTGAAATGAGTGCCGAGGCACTGCAATGGCCTGAGCTGATCGAGCGACTGGCTCATCGGGCACAATCGCCGCTGGGCAGGGAATGGATCAAGGCATTGCAGCCCAGCTCTGATGCCGCGTGGGTCGAACAGCAGCAGCAGCGCAACGTAGAGATGCAGAAGCTGATCACCGGCGGTAGCTTCGACTTTCGCGGGATCTTCGATGTGACAGAGACGCTCGACAAGGCTCGGATTGAGGGTGCAGCGCTTGAGGCGATGGAGATTCGGTCGCTGATCGTGCATGCGGAACGTGTGGAGGCGTGGAGACAGATGGTCTTGGCGCCCCCGGACTCGGTACGGGATCAGTGGCCAGGGATTGAGGAGCTCACGGCTCCGTTGCTGTCCCGCGATCTGGGAGAACTGTTGAGATCGCTCAGCGGAAAAATCGAGCCCGATGGCAGCTTGAGTGATGACGCCTCGCCCGAACTGCGCCGGATTCGCCGCGCGCTGGAGCAGCAACATCGGGCGATTGAGGCCAGTCTACGACGTGCGCTCGCGAAGCTTTCGGAAGATGGCCGCACGCAGGAGTCGCTGATTACCGTGCGTGGCGAGCGTTTCGTTATCCCCGTGAAAAACGAATTCAAGCGTAAGGTCGGCGGCGTGATCCACGGCTCAAGTTCGAGCGGCCAGACGGTGTTTGTGGAGCCGATGGAAACGATCGAACACAACAATGAGTTGGCGCGGCTGCTGGATGAGGAGCAAGGGGAGATTCATCGAATTCTGGTTGCCATGACCCGTGCGATTGCTGCGCAGAGCGACGCGCTTTTGCTGGGGGCAACGATCCTGGGTGAGGCCGATGCACATCAGGGGATTGCGCGTTTTGCGACGGAGTTGAGCTGTATACGGCCGAGCTTCGCGGGGTCCACTCCGGATTCCAAGGAGGAAGCGACAGACGCGTTCAATCTTGTGGCGGCACGTCATCCGTTGTTAGACATGCGGTTGCGTTCGCAGGGAGGAGTGATCGTTCCGCTCACCATTGCCCTTCCCGCGGGCAAGCGACAAATGATTATCAGCGGCCCGAACACCGGTGGAAAGACCGTGGCGCTGAAGACCTCCGGCCTTGTCACCCTGATGGCGCAGGCCGGCTTGCCCGTACCCGCGGAGAAGGCGCACCTTCCATTCTTCACGGCCATCTATGCCGACATCGGGGACGCGCAGTCGATTGAGCAAAACCTCTCCACGTTTTCGGCCCATATCGTTCACGTGGAACGCATTGCCCGAAGTGCGGATGCGCAATCCCTGGTTTTGCTGGATGAACTGGGTTCAGCGACGGATCCGGAGGAAGGAGCAGCGCTTGCCGTTGCAGTCGCAGAGCACTTTCTTGAACGCGGCGCATGGTGCATCATTACAACGCACCTCACTTCTTTGAAGGTATATGCGGCTAAGCACGAGGGTGTGGTCAACGCGGCAGTAGGGTTTGATGAAGTTGCGCTGGCGCCGACCTATGAGCTGCGCCTGGGGGTGCCCGGTGCCTCGGCAGGGTTAAATATTGCCGCGCGGCTGGGGCTTGACCCGGCGATTGTGGCGAATGCGCGTTCGCAGATGACGACGCAGCAGGTCGATATTGGCAGATTTCTGGACGAACTCCATGGTCAGCTGACAGCCGCTGCGGCCGAGCGCGAACATCTGAAAGTGACCGAGCGAGAACTTGCGAGGGAGCGGCTGCGCCTTGAACAGGAGGGGCGCGCGGAGCAGCAGGCCCGGACCCGTGAGTTGGAAAGGCAGCTGAAGAGTCTCATCGAAGACTTCGAAGTGCAGCTGCGGGACACCGTGAAGGCGATCGACGACAAGACTGTCGCGCAGAAGATCGCCAGGGATTCAGCACTGCGGATCGCCCGGCTCAAGCGCGAGTTCTCCGAACAATTTCAGACGACAGTTGTCGCCCATAACTCTCCTGCACAAAGCGAGGCACAGATTAAGAGTGCCGACCGACAGCGCGAGCCGAAGACCGGCGACATCGTTCGGTTGAAGTCGCTCAATCGCGAAGGTCGAGTGGTGCGTGTCATCGACGCTAAGACGCTGGAGGTCGCGGTTGGCTCGATGAAGACTCGAGTCGGACGCGACGATGTTGCCGAAATAACGGCGGTGGCCGAGAAGCCGCTCGAGGCTGTGAGGAGACGCGGAGGCATCACCGTGTCGACGACATCAAATTCGGACGACTCCGATTACATGAGTTCGGAAATTAACGTAATCGGCCGAACCGCGGACGAGGCAGAGAGTGAGGTCGAGCGCTTCCTGGAGCGAGCTTTTCTCGCCGGCCTGCCGCGGATCCGGATCGTCCACGGGGTGGGAATGGGGATTCTGCGACGAACCCTGCGCGATTTTCTGGGGAAGCATCCGCATGTCACCTCGATATCGGAGCCTCCTTACAACGAAGGTGGACAGGGTGCGACGATCGTGGAACTGCGGCAGTGATTGTCAGGGCGTCGAAGCCTACAGATTCCATTGACGTTACCCTTCCGGGTAATTGCGACCCCGTTCAACGGGCGATATCCCCATTCGCTGCAAAATATCCCCATTCGCTGCACGAACAACGACTTGGATGCTGATCTCCCTTAGCCTTGGGGGTGCAAGTTGTAATTTGATCAGGGAACCAACCTCTTGCCACGCGATCGTCGGGGCAAACCTTCAGGAGAGAATGACATGGCAAAGGCAACAAAGCTCTTTGAAAAAGGCATAGTCCTCGGCGCGAAGGCCGGCTGGAGCGTGTTTAGCAAGCTGAACTCCATTAGCCCGAACGCGAGCTTTACTCCGAAGTGGTCGGATAAGCCCTTGCTGAAGTCGTATCAAAAGGAGAAGCCGCCCCTCGGCTGGCCGCGTACGACCGACTCCCTCTGTCCCAAGTGTGTACCCCAGATCCGCCAGCAGATCGTGGACGGCAAGCTGCCCCACGAGATCCTTCTCAATGAGAAGGTCGGCGAGATCAAGGCGCAAATCATCGAGCGCGATGGCCAGATCCTGATGGTGAAGGATTGCCCGATCCACGGCCACTTTGAAGATGTCATGTCGATCGACACGGCTTTCTTCAAGCATCTCGAAGAAGTTTTCCCGGGCCGCGATATCCGCGCCCACAACGATGGCAAGCTGCACAATCACGGCACCTCGACCGTCACCCACGGACGTGGTTCGGTGCTTACCATCGATCTGACGAACCGTTGCAACATGATGTGTGACCCCTGCTTCATGGACGCCAACCAGGTTGGTTTCGTGCATGAACTGACGTGGGACGAGATCAAGACCATGCTCGACAACGCCGTCACCATCAAGCCCAAGCGCCAGATGTCTGTGCAGTTTTCGGGTGGCGAGCCCACGCTGAGCCCCTACTTCCTCGACGCCGTGGCCTATGCGCGCAAGGTTGGTTACACCTCGGTACAGGCCGCGACCAACGGCATCGAGTTTGCCAAGTCCAAGGAGTTTTCGAAGGCTGCCGCCGAAGCCGGTCTGCGTTACGCGTACCTGCAGTTTGACGGCATCGGCAACGCGCCGAACAGCCACCGCAAAGTTGGTAACGCGTTTGACGTGAAGCTCCAGGCGATCCATAACCTGCATGAGGCCGGCGTGGACATCGTCCCCGTCACCTGCATCATCAACGGCATTAATAACGAGCAGGTTGGCCGCATCATCGAGTTCGCTCTCGACAACCCCAAGAAGATCAACTTTCTCTCCTTCCAGCCGGTGTCCTTCACCGGCCGCGACGAGGATGTGTCGGACGAACGCCGCCACGCGCAACGCTACACGCTCTCGCACCTCGCGCATGACGTCAAGAACCAGACGGGTCTCGGCGAGCCTGTCCGTGACTGGTTCCCGATCAGCTTCATGTCCACGTTCTCGGATTGGGCCGACCTGGTTCACGGACCGGAGCACGACTGGGGCCAGCTCTCCTGCGGTTGCCATCCTAACTGCGGTATCGGCATGGCGCTGATGATCGATAAGGAAACCAAGGAAGCCGTTCCGGTGACCGCGTTCCTCAATGCCGATCGCCTAGCGAAGGATATTGCTCGCGTGAACGATGCGGCTCGCGGTAAGTACTTGACGATGATTGGCGCAGGTCTGGCCCTCATTCGCAACTACGAACCGAAGAATGCCCCCACGCACTTCAGCATCTTCTCGCTCTTGACCAAATTCGATAAGTGCTTCGGTGCAACCGGCCGCAACTACGGTAAGGTTTCCGCTGACCGCACCATGGAAGACATCAAGATGCGCCGCGCCGATCGTTGGAACTTCCTGTTCATCGCGGGTATGTGGTTCCAGGATCTCTTCAACTACGACTTCCGCCGCACCGAACAGTGCATTATTCCGTACGCGACCCAGGAAGGTGAGATCAGTTTCTGCGCATACAACACGGGTGTTGGCTGGAGGAACATCATCGAGAAGATGCACATGACCTCGTCGCTCACCAAGTGGTATGAGGAGCACGGCCGGCATGAGATCTTCGCTGGCGGCAAGAAGGTTGGTCTGGAGAAGGAAGCCAAGTACGACCTGGTACTGAACCAGGCACACGTGGACTCTGCTGCAAACGACACCTTCGACAAGAGCGGCATCGCCAAGAACGCCCGCGAGGAGAAGATCCGCGCTCGAGATCAGAAGCTGAAAGAAGATGCTGAGAACGCTCGCATGGCCAAGCTGTATCGCAAGGAAATCCTCAAGGAGCCGGAGCTTCCTGGTGGGTTTGTTGCGATTGGGGAGATTGGCGGCCTGGGCGGTATCAAGCCCGCAGCGTCGGTTGAGAGCAAGGCTCAGGTTGTCAACAATATCGAGGAAACCGTAGCCGGCGACTAGTCAGTTCATCGTGACGAGAAACCCAAAGGCCGCCTGAGAAGGCGGCCTTTGTTGTCATGTAGTTGTTCGTGTTCGACGTACCCTGTCCTCTGGTCGGTGTCTTTCATCTCTAGCTACCTGGGCGGGTGTCCGAGGACGCAACGCCGGCGTATTTGCCTCAGAGAGACGGATGCACCATTGTCTTCATCTGACCAACAAAGACAATTTGCTTACCATTTGGAGTCATCTCCGGTGTTGCAGTTCATGCATCATAAGATGATCGGAGCACTTCGTGACCCAGAGCTACATTAATCGGATCGCCACTGCTGTGCCGCAGGATGATGTGCACGAAGCTTTCGTCGCATTTGCCGATCAGATGTTGGATGATCCTCGAGTCCAACCGGTGTTTCGGCGCATGGCTGCGCGCTCAGGAATTCGTAGACGCTTCTCTGTGCTCACGCCGAATGCAGCAAGTACAGAGTTTACCGTCAACGCTCACGAGTTTTACACCCGCGGAAGCTTTCCCGACACAGCGAAGCGTATGCAAATTTTTGAGCGCTTTGCTCCCAGGCTCGCGCAGCGCACCCTCGATAAACTCATGCTCTCGGATGAAGAACGTCACGGGATCACCCACGTTCTGGTCACGTCGTGCACGGGCCTGTATGCGCCAGGGCTGGACTTCGACATTCTCGATCATCTTGGTCTTGATACGTCTGTGGAACGCACCATGATCGGATTTATGGGATGCTATGCGGCGATCAACGGACTAAAGCAGGCTAGGCATATCGTCCGCTCGGAGCCAGACGCTAAGGTGCTCCTAGTCAACCTGGAGTTATGTACGCTGCATTTGCAGGAGACGCAGGACCTCGAGCAGGTTTTGTCGTTCCTGGTATTTGGTGATGGTTGTGCAGCCAGCCTCATCAGTGCTCAGCCTAAAGGCTTCGCAATGGATAGTTTCCGCTCCGTTCTGATTCCGGACACGCGAGACCTGATCACCTGGAAGATCCGCGGCGTGGGGTTTGACATGCTTCTCTCGGGCAAGGTACCGGGCGAGATTGGTAAGGCGCTGGCGGTCTCGGGTGGCGAGGTACTCGGCAAGCTTAGCAAGGAGGACGTTTCACTGTGGGGTGTTCATCCGGGAGGCAAGTCGGTGTTGGATGCGGTGGAACGCGGTTTGGCGTTGGATGACAATGCACTGGCCGCGTCGCGGCAGACGCTGGAGTGCTTTGGCAACATGAGCTCGGCCACCGTGATGTTCGTGTTGGAACGGCTGATGCAGCGCGCGCAGCCGGGAGAAAGGGGCTGCGCGATGTCGTTTGGGCCGGGGTTAACCGCGGAGACGATGCTCTTCCATGCCGTCTGACGCGAGTGTTGACTTGTCGCGACGAGCGGCACCGTCGGAGCTGCCGGAATGGATGGATGAGCCTTGCACCTACGAGGACTTCCGCAAGTGTCTGAATGATCTAGGACAAGTGAATCGGCTGACGTGGTCGTATCGGCCGACGCTGGCGTTCTTGGATGCCGTGGCAGATGCAAAGCCTGGGCAGGCGTTGCGGATTGTGGACGTTGGCTCTGGTGGCGGAGATATGCTGCGCCGCGTGGAGCGATGGGCTGAGCGTCGCGGCGTTCATGTGCAGCTTACGGGCATTGACTTGAATCCGTATGCTGCGCGCGTTGCGCGGGAACTCACGCCGGCTTCTAGTGCTATCCAGTGGCTAACCGGTGACGCATTTACCTATACAGAGCCTGTGGACGTGGTGCTGAGCTCTCTGTTCACGCACCACCTGGAGGAGCCTGAGATCGTGCGCTTTCTGGCGTGGAGTGAAGCGGTTGCGCAGCGCGGATGGTTCGTCAATGACCTGTGTCGCGAAGCCCCGCCGTATAAGCTCTTCGGACTGCTGGCGAAGGCGATGCGCTGGCATCGGTTTGTGCAGCATGATGGTCCAGTCTCGTTCCGCCGAAGCTTCCGTGAGGATGACTGGGAGCGGATGTTGGGAGAAGCTGGGATCGTGGTTGCGGATGTTCGACTGGCGCGATGGACTCCGGGACGATTGTGTGTGGAGCGCTTGAAGTGAACGCCGAGGTTGTAGTGGTTGGCGGAGGCTTGGCGGGTTCGGCTGCTGCGATCCGGCTGGCTCGCGCGGGTCGCGATGTGGTGGTGATCGAGCGCTCGCCGCACGCTCAGCACAAAGTTTGTGGAGAGTTTCTCAGTCGAGAGGCACTGAATTACCTGGAGTTGCTGGGGCTCCAAGCGACTAGCTTCGGTGCGGTACCGATCGGTGCGGTGCGGCTGGCGTGCAAGGGTCAGCGGAGTGAGGCGAAGCTGCCGTTCCAGGCGCTGTCGCTGACGAGGCGGCGACTGGATGAGGAACTGCTGCGGTTGGCGGTGGAAGCGGGCGCGCGGGTCCTTCGCGGCTGCCAGGTGCGCGCACTTGAGAGAGACGGTACCAGATGGCGCGCCGTGTTGGAGG
>JBEKFF010000050.1:0-19039 GCA_050013455.1 Acidobacteriaceae bacterium
GGCCTCTGCGCCATCATGTTCGGCGACTCCGACCCCGAGCTGGCCGTCGCCCTCCGCGAACAATTCCCTCAGGCCGTCCTCAGGCTTTCCACATCGGATGAACACCTCACCGAAGCCGTCCGCTTCGTCCTCTCCCGCCTCACCGAGCACCCCACCGCCCAGGCCCTCCCCTTCCACGTCCGCGCCACCGCCTTCCAGCAGCGCGTCTGGCAGGCCCTCCTCCAGATCCCCCGCGGCGAAACCCGGACCTACGCCCAGATCGCCGAAGCCGTCGGCTCCCCCAAGGCCGTCCGCGCCGTCGGCACCGCCTGCGGCTCCAACCTCCTCGCCGTCGTCATCCCCTGCCACCGGGTCGTCGGCTCCGACGGCAAGCTCACCGGCTACCGCTGGGGTACCGACCGCAAACGCCGGCTACTGGATCTTGAGCAAATCCCGGAGTAGATTCCGGGGTAGATCACAGCCAGCGCAACGAGTGCCTCAAAACAGGGTTGAAGCATACGATTTGTGTCGCGAAACGCGGCTAAGTCTGCGTCTAAAATAACCACAGCGGGCGCTTCTGCGCCGAGTAGGTCTTGGATCGATGAAACTACGTCCTGTTCTTCTGGTTCTCCTGATTCTGTGCGGCTTCTACTTCCTCACCACGCGCTGGCTACCCTCCGGAGCCATGGCCGGCCTCATGCACCACACTCCAAACAACTTACCGGAGACCACCACCACTTCCCCCACCCCCAACTTCTCCCTCACCGAAGCCAACGCCGCCCCCGCCTACGAGCCCGAAGAGCTCCAGAACATCGCCGTCTACAAAAAAGCCCTCCCCTCGGTAGTCAACATCACCAGCACCGAAGTAGTCTGCTGCGACTTCTTTCTGCAACCAGTCCCCCAGCAGGGCCAGGGCTCCGGCTTCATTATCGACAACCAGGGCCACATCCTCACCAACTACCACGTCGTCGAAGATGCGCAGAACATCGAAGTCATCCTCTCGAACAAGAAGCATTTCCAAGCAAAACGGATCGGCGTGGACCCCGTCCACGACATCGCCCTGCTGCAAATCACCGGCGCCACGGACCTCCAGCCGGCCACGCTCGCTGACTCTACTCATCTCCTCGTCGGCCAGCAGGTCTACGCCATCGGCAACCCGTTTGGCTTCTCGGGCACCATGACCCGCGGCATGATCTCGGCCATCCGTTCCGTCCTGCTGCCCTCCGGCAACCGCATCGAAGACGCTATCCAGACCGACGCCTCCGTGAATCCCGGCAACTCCGGTGGCCCGTTGCTCAACTCACATGGAGACGTCGTTGGCATTACCACCATGATCGCGTCGAACCCGAACGGCGGCGCCGATCAGTCCGCTGGCATCGGCTTCGCCATCCCCATCTCGACCGCGAAGGCTGTCGTCGAAGACATCATGAAATACGGCCACGCGCGCCGCCCGTCGCTCGACGTCGTCACCTTGCCCATCGGCCCCGATGAGGCGCAGCAAATTGGGCTACCCGTCAACTACGGCATCCTGATCATGCGGGTGCTACCCGGCGGAGCAGCCGCTCAAGCCGGCTTGCACGGCGGGAATCAAGTCGCCTACAAAGGGAATGAACAAGTGCGGCTTGGAGGCGACCTCATCGTTGGTTGCGATGGCCAGGAGATTACGACCCCGCAGGATCTATCGAACGCCCTAAACTCCCATCATGCAGGCGACACCGTCGTCCTCACCATCTACCGCGGCCAGCAGCGTATCGACGTGAAGGTCACTCTCTCCGACGCCAAAGTGGCCTCCAACGGTCAGGAAGCCTGACCCCTGGTTCGCCACGTCGAGTGAAGTGTTTCGTGGATTTAGTGCAGTGTTTCGGGGATCACCGCATACTGCAGCAGGATCTCAAACGGAATAATCTCCAGCGTCGCTTCGTGCGTCGCTTCCAGCATCACCGGACACGCCGCGCCCGCTCGCTGCACCTCCAGCCAGCGCGCCGCGCATACGCACCAGCGATCTCCCGGCTTTAAACCAGGAAATCCATACTGCGGCATCGGCGTCGACAGATCATTGCCCAGCTCGGCGGACGCAGCTAAGAACTCCTCCGTAAGCAGGCAACAAACCGTGTGCACCCCCAGGTCGTCAGGGCCTGTATTGCAGCAGCCATCACGGAAAAAACCGGTCAATGGCTCTTTGCCGCAAGTCTCCAACGGCTGGCCAAGAACGTTCTTCTGGGTTGAGATCTTCGGACTGGTATCCATGGCTCATTGTAGCTCTGCGGAGCCAGACTGTAATCCTGCCGTGTCGCGCGGTGAATTGCCGCTACTTCGTCGCCATCGCAAGCTGTTGCTGATACTCCTCGTACGGCCCCTTGTGATCCGTAATGTGGAAGTCGTTCGGTCCGCCCTCGAAGTGCCAGATCCTGGTTCCAGCCTCTTCAATCAGATCCTGATCGTGCGTCACCAGGAACACCGTTCCCTCATACTTCTGGATCGCCTGGTTCAGCGCATTGATGCTCTCGAGATCCAGATGGTTTGTCGGCTCATCCAGCACCAGCACGTTGGGCTTCAGCAGCATGATCTTGCAGAACAGCAAGCGCGCCGCTTCACCGCCCGAGAGCGCGTCGGTCTTCTTCATGCCCTCTTCGCCCTTGAACAGCATCTGCCCAAGAATCCCGCGAATGTCTTCCTTCACAGCCTTCGGATCGTACTGGTGCAGCCAGTCCTGCGCCGTCATTCCCAGCTGGATCGACCCCTTGTGGTCCTGCGCGAAGTACCCAATCGAAACCTCGTGCCCCCACTTCACCACGCCCGAATCAATCGAGACATCCTTCTCCTCGATCCCCGGAGCATTCGCCAGCAGCGCCTTCAGCAACGTCGTCTTACCCTGGCCGTTACGCCCGATCAACACCACCTTCTCGCCGCGCTGCACCATGGCGGAGAAATTGTTAATCACATGCTCGGACTTTCCATCCGGCTGCGTATATCTCCTGTTCACGCCTTCGAACTCCAGCACCGTCTTGCCCGAAGGCCGCTCCATCTTGAACGCAATATACGGCCGCGCAATATTCGACCGCGCCAGCTCACTCGTCGCCAGCCGCTCCACTTCCTTCTTGCGCGAGTTCACCTGCGAGCTGCGCGTGCCCGCCGAGAAGCGCGCAATGAAATCATTGAGCTGCTCAATCTTCTTCTCGCGCTGCTCATTCTGGCTCTCAATGCGCGTGCGGATGCTGGTCTTCTGCAGCACCATATCGTCGTAGCCGCCGTTGTAGGTAATGATCGTCTCGTAATCGATATCGGCGATATGCGTACAAACATTGTTCAGAAAATGCCGGTCATGCGAGATCACAATGACGGTGCCGGTATACCGCCCGAGAAAATCCTCCAGCCAATGAATCGACTCAAGATCGAGATAGTTCGTCGGCTCATCCAGCAGCAGCGCCTGCGGGTTGCCAAACAGCGCCTGCGCCAGCAGCACGCGAACTTTTTGCCCGCCCTGCAACTCGCTCATCTTGCGCTCGTGGAGCTCGTCGGGAATATCCAACCCCTGCAGCAACACCGCAGCATTCGCCTCGGCCTCATACCCGTCCTCGTCGCCGACGATGCCCTCAAGCTCTCCCAGCCGCGAACCATCCTCATCCGTCATCTCGGGCTTGTTGTAGATATGCTCGCGCTCTTCCATCGCCGCCCACAGCGCCTTGTTGCCCATGATGACCGTATCGACCACGCGGAACGCGTCAAACTCGTACTGGTTCTGCTTCAACACACCCAGTTTCTTGGGGCGGACCACAGTCCCCTTCTGGGCATCAATCTCGCCCGTCAACACCTTCATGAACGTAGACTTGCCGGCACCGTTCGGACCCGTTAGACCATAGCGGCGGCCAGCCGTGAACGTCACCGAGACGTCCTCAAAAAGGAGCTTTGCGCCGTAGCGCATCGTTACATTGGACACAGAGATCATCACTACTATTTTCTCATGGTCCCTGTCACTCTCCTATCCGCGGCAAGCTGTCTATAGCGCCGCTCGCACCAGAAAATTCGTCTCTCCTTCGAAAATCTCTTGACAAATGGTTCTCCCGAGTTTATTTAACTACTCAGTTACATAACCAAGAGGTTTTCTACGATCTATGGATGACTCAATCAGCTCGACCTTCGCGGCTCTCGCCGACCCCACCCGGCGTGCCATTCTCGCTCGCCTGGCGCTCGGCGAGACCTCTGTCACCAAGTTAGCCGAGCCCTTCGAGATGAGCATGCCCGCCGTCTCCAAGCACCTCCGCGTGCTCGAGCGCGCCGGCCTCATTACCCGCGGTCGCGAAGCCCAATGGCGTCCCTGCAAGCTAAAGGCCGAGCCCCTCCGCGAGGCCGCCGGCTGGCTCGAAGAATACCGCCAGTTCTGGGAACAAAGCTTCGACAGACTCGACGAATACCTGCAAAGGCTGCAAGCGGAAGCGAAACAGAAGCACGCAAGCGAACCAACGGGCACTCAATTGAAGAACAAGGAGAAGGTTCATGGTCGAAACAACCAGTAACGTAACGGATACGGCAGCCGCGAATGAAATCGTTATCTCAAGAGTGTTCGCCGCCCCGCGCGCAATGGTATGGGGCGCCCTGGCAGACCCCTGGCAAGTAGGACAGTGGTGGGGGCCAAAGGGTTTCACCACCACCATCCTCGAAATGGACCTCCGCGCCGGCGGCAAATGGCGCCTCATCATGCATGGCCCTGACGGCACCAAGTATCCGAACGAAATGACCTTCACCGATGTAATTCCCTTCGAACGAATTGGCCTCGAACTCACCGGCTGCCGCGAAGGCGCACCGCTCATCCACTTCCAACAAAGCATGACCTTCACCGACGAAGAGGGTGGCACCCGCTTCACCGTTCGCATCACCTTCGCCACCGCCGAGGACCGTGATCGCAACGTCCGCGAATACGGCTCCATCGAGGGCGGGAAGCAGATGATGGAGCGGCTCAACGCGCACCTGCACGAGCGCAGCGCCTATCCCCTCGAGAAACTCGCAGACAAGCTCGCCGGAGCTCCCCTCACCCACGAACTCCGCATCACCCGCACCTTCAACGCGCCGCGCGAACTCGTCTGGCGCGCCTGGACCGACCCCGTGATGGCCAAACAATGGTCCGGGCCAAAACAGTGGCCGGCCTTCCACATGGAACTCGGCAAGAAGCCCGGCGACCGCTGGCGCACCGGCCTGCGCGGCAACCGCCCCGGCACCGACGTCCCCACCGAAATCTGGCAGGGCGGCATCCTCCGCGAGTTCGTTCCACCCGAGCGCCTGGTCTACACCTACGCGTGGGAGAACCGCGCCAGCGTCGGCCTGCCCGAAGACGGCGACCCCCACGAAACCGTTATCACCGTGCGCCTCGAAGAGCACGCCGGCAAGACCACCATGCACTTCCACCAGGCCTTCTTCGCCACCGCCGCCGAGCGCGACGGACACAACGGCGGCTGGAACTCCAGCTTCGAGCGCCTCGAAGAATTCATCAACAAGCAAACCGCACCCGCCACAACAGCAAACAAGGAGGCACAATGAGCTCAACGACACCAGCAGTTTCCATGGAGATGGAGCTCACCCGCCTCATCCGCGCCCCACGATCCCTCGTCTGGCAGGCCTGGACCGAGGTCGACAAGCTCCAGCAATGGTGGGGTCCGAAGCATTTCACCAACCCGCGCTGCGAGATCGACCTTCGCGTCGGCGGCGCCATACGCATTGACATGCGCGCACCCGACGGCATCGTCTTTCCCATGAGTGGCGAGTACGAACAGATCGTTCCGCCCGAGCGCCTGGTCTTCCTCACCTCCGCGCTCGACAAGCAAGGTGAGCCGATCTTCACCAACCGCAACACCGTCGTCTTCCGCGAAGTCGACGGCGCCACAGAGATCTCCATCCACAGCCGCGTCATCGACGCCAAGGCTGCAGCATGGCAATACCTCAAGGGCATGCGCGAAGGCTGGAGCAGCAGTCTCGACAAGCTCGAAGCATTCGTTGGCTAAGGAGACCGGACTCGTGCGTAAACTCATCGTCTCGAACATCGCATCCCTGGACGGCTTCTTCGCAGGCCCTCAAAAGGAAATCGACTGGTTTCACGTAGATGCCGAATTTGAGGAGTACTCTCGGCAGATGCTGGAGAACGCCGGGGCCCTGCTCTTTGGCGCGGCGACTTATCAACTCATGGCCGACTACTGGCCGTCATCCAAAGATGTAATTGCAGCCAAAATGAACAGCCTGGAGAAATTCGTGGTCTCCAGCACGCTGAAGGGCGTCGATTGGAGCAACTCCCACCTACTCAAGGAAGACATTCAGGAGGAAGTCACGAAGCTGAAGTCCGTTCCCGGAGAGGATCTGGTTGTGCTCGGCAGCGCCCGCCTGGCATCTTTCCTGTTGCAGAAAAATCTCGTCGATGAGTATCGGGTCATCGTCCAACCGATCATCCTCGGTGCGGGCTCGCCCCTCTTTCCGAACGTCGTCCAAAGACTTCCGATGAAACTCACCAACACCAAGGTCTTTAATTCCGGAGGCGTTCTTCTCAGTTATCAACTTGCCTGACGCATAGCGTTACGCAGCAACCACACCCCCAACTTGTACCAAAGGAGACAGCAATGAAAACCGATCTGCACCTGGTATTTTCTGGCAAGTGTCGCGAGGCCTTCGCCTTCTACGAAAAAACCTTCAACAGCAAAGTATCGTTCTGCATGACCTTCGGCGAAGCCCCAGAAGGTTCACCCGTTCCGCCCGACTCCAAAGACCTCATCATGCACACCGCCATGCCGCTGGGCAGCGTAACGCTCATGGGCTGCGACGCCCCCAAGGGCCGCGAAGCCACCCTCGGCGGCTTCCAGATCTCCATAAGCGACGACAATTCCAGCGAAGTCGAGCGCATCTTCGACGAGCTCAAAGCCGGCGGCAGCGTGCAGATGCCCCTCGCCAAAACTTTCTGGTCACCGCTCTTCGGCATGTGCACCGACAAATTCGGCGTCGGCTGGATGGTAAGCGTACCCGGTCCGCAAATGTAATCCGCAGTAACGGAGCTGCTAGACCTTCGGCTTCTCCGTAGTGGGCTGCTGGGCAGGCGGGATTGCGTGGACAATCACTTCGTAATTCCGTCCCAGCCAGCGGTCTGCAGCCGGCCAGTGCATCGTGAAGACGATGCTGCCTGCCTCGTCCGCCGCAATCGGAATGTCGACGAAGCATCCGATGCGGCCTAGCGAGTGAGCATGCACTTGCTTCTTGGTCGCCCAGTTGTCGGTCGTGTACACGACGGCGAAGGGCTGCGCATCCACGATGCGCAGCACGCCGCCCTGCACGATCGCGGAGATCGGTCGTCCCAGCTGGAAGATTCCGAGGTACCGGCGGAAGCGCTCCCGATGCTGTCCCAGGATGTAGCGATCGTGCACCACCGAGATGCAGTCGAAGACCTGCTTGTCCGCAACCGAACGCAGCAGCTTCAAATACTCGGCGTGTGCCCACACCAGTGGTTGGGCCGACCCTGCAGAACGGCCAAAGAACAGCTCCTCGGCCGGCAGATCGGCATGATCCCAGATCTGCTCCGGCAGCATCCCGCCGGAAGAACTGAACTTCTCCATCGCCGCGATGTACGGCGTCACATCATGGCCGGCGGCGAGTTCATAGTGGCCACGCTCGCCGGTCAGGATCGGCCAAGCTCGCCCCTGGCCCCACCCCATGTAGGGTCCGCCGTCCTTCCGCTGCCCGTAGCCGTCGTGGTTATAACGCCGCCAGCAGGGACCGAACGGCGTCTCAATCTTCAATACCGCATCCACCACCTTCAGCGAGTCCACAATCAGCGGATCATCCGGCCGGCGAATCCCATACCGCACCAACTCCAAAAATCCCGCATCCACCACCTCGCACGCTTCATAATCAACCTGCTCGCCCGGCCCCCGGTTCGCAATGTGAATCATCCCCGCAGGTATCTGGCTGTTGTGAAATGACTCGCCCGCAGCCGGCGGCCGAATGCGCATGTAGTGATGCGGAATCCCCGGCACCAGCGTCCCTTCGGTCGTCGTCGTCCACTTGTCCAGCCGTGCCTCAATCCAGTCTGCATACTCTTCAAGAAATAGGCCCGCCTCTTCGGAACCATGAGCGCGAAGAATGTCCGCTGCACAAATCAGCGCAGAAATCACCGCAGCCAACGTCGACGGCGAATACCCCGCGTTCTCCTCCCATCGCTCCTGCTGCGTAATCGGCGCATAGCGCACCAGGAACGACGCCGCCGCGGTCACAAACGGCACGATATTGAATTTGCCTAGCCCGTCCACCTTCCACAGCCGCCAGGCGAGAATGATCGGAAACGCCACCTCATCCAGCTGAATTCCCGACCAGTACGGTATACCGTTGATCCAGAAGTTCTGCGCAAACCCTCCGTCCGGATGTTGCGTGCAAGCCAGGTAAACCAGCGCCCCGCGCGCTGATTCAATCCGTCCACCGCCCAGCAGCGCAGTCGCCGACTGCACCATGTCCCGCGTCCACACCAGGTGGTATCCGCCCAAATCATCATCCGATTTCGATGCTCCCCAGGGGATCGACGCCGACGCAATGAATGCACCCGAATACGTCTTGTCCTCGTGCGCCAGGATCACCCCGTGCGACGCCCGCATCAGCTTCCCCTGGTCGCTCGAAAACTCGGCAAACCTCAACGGCGCAGGCGCCCTGTGCCACTCCTCGATAAACCTCGTCCGATGCTGCAGAAATGGAATCGACAGCGACTGCATCATGTTCGACAGCGCCGAATGATTCCCTCGCCCCAGCGCAATTGCCACGGTGAACTCGCGCGTCTTGGCGATATCAATCTCGCCCATGATGGCAATGTTGCCCTTCAGCGCCTGGCCAAAATTCCACGTCATCCGCAGATGCTGCGCCAGGTCCGTGTACCCGTCGCTCGCACCCACATAGCCGCAGCTCGAACGGGTGAACCCGCAATCCGCTCCCATCGCCAGAGAAAAATCATTCTTCCACGCCAGCACGCACCGAGTCCCCGCCATATCCAGTGAGCGCGCCGAATTATCCGCACCGCCTCCATCCAAATGCGGCGCCAGCAGCGCATAACACTTCAGCCGCGACAGCACCCCCTCATCCCCCGTCACCTTCACGTTCATCAGCACCACCGCGTGATGCGGATCGGTGATGAACTCCTTGGTCACGGTATACCGCCCACTCACATCATGCCCAGTCACGCGGATGGCCAGCGCATTTTCATCGACGTATTGAAAGTCATACGCGATGTCGCGCTTCTCCTCGTGGAAGAACGTCTCCTCATCGGTAAACAGCAGCTCCATGTCGCGTGTTTGCGGCCGATCGATCGTCGGGAAGTAGATTTCGTTGAGCGTCCCATGCGACGCCGTAAACCAGATCTTCGTCGCCGCCGCATACGCCGTGCTCACCGCATCTTTTTCGCTGGAAGTCCATCGAGGCGGAAGCCCGGGAGATCCAAATGCAGGGCCGTCGTCATCGAGCCAGCGATAGTTACCGTTGGAAGCGCTCATAGGAGTATTCCACCACAAAATCCCACCCCGCTGATGAACGCGCCCTCTCGCCACCCCAGCCTCGAGATGCCCACGACCCTCCGCTCCAGGAACTCCCACCCAATGCGCTATTCTCATCCATGCAGCACCGCCGGGCGCACCCCGTGCATCCAACTCTATTGTCCAAGAGTCGTGTCCAGGCTCGCAGCTGAGCTTTGCGCACATCGCCTAAACCCCAGAACGATAAAGGAGTAACTCCCGTGGCCTTCGAACTTCCTCCCCTTCCCTACGACTACGCCGCTCTCGAGCCCACCATCGACGAAGCGACCATGAAGCTACACCACGACAAGCACCACCAGACCTACGTCACCAACCTCAACGGCGCCGTCGAAAAGCACCCCGAACTCGGCAAGAAAACGCCCGAAGAACTCGTCTCCGACCTCGCCAGCATTCCAGAGGACGTCCGCGGCGTCGTCCGCAACAACGGCGGCGGCCATGTCAACCACACCATGTTCTGGCAGATCATGAAGCCCAAGGGCGGCGGCGATCCCGCCGGCGATATCGCTACCCAGATCTCCAAGGACTTCGGCAGCTTCGCCGACTTCAAGAAGCTCTTCAACGAAACCACCGCCAAGCAGTTCGGCTCTGGCTGGGGCTTCCTGGTCTACAAGGGCGGCAAGCTCGAAATCGTTACCAAGCCCAACCAGGACTCGCCCCTCTCCGACGGCCTCTACCCCATCCTCGGCAACGACGTCTGGGAGCACGCCTACTACCTCAAGTACAACAACCGCCGCCCCGACTACCTCGCCGCCTGGTGGGACGTCATCAACTGGGACGAGGTCAACAAGCGCTTCGCCCACGCCAAGAAGTAGCCTCATCCCCTCGCAACAACAAGGGCCGCCATCAGGCGGCCCTTCGCATTTTCCATCGAATCCAACGAACCCACCTCCACGATTCCAATGTGCCTCGTGATAGCGTTGCTGCTATGAAAACAGCGACTGTCTTTTTGCTACTGGCATCGACTGCTTTGGCTGTTCCGGCGCAGACCATCACAATCGGTGCGACTGACGGATTCAAGTCGCACTACGTCGTGAGTCCGGCGAACGGTGACCCGACGGCAAGGACAGACGACGAGATAAATACCCTGAATCTCAGGCTCGCCGCATCCGGCAACACAGAAGCTGACTTTGAACTGGGCCTGGCATACATGCAAGGCTTCGGCGTTGTACAGGATCTCGCCAAAGCCGAGCATTACTTTGGAATCGGCGCGATCAAACCAGCCGATAAGGAACTTGTCTCGGGCTTCTACCTTGAGCATGGATGGTTTCCTTATAGTCCCGAGAAAGCCGTAGGTTGGCTTCTCGCCGCCGGAAGGCCCTTCGATCTCTTCGAGGCCGCGCAGGCCTACCGCAAATTCAACCCGCCTCAGGACGCCAAAGCCACATCCATCTATCGTGCGTTGCTCAATAATCCCAAAACTCCGGAATATCGTCGCGCACAAACGGAGCTCGGGAACCTCGTGCTCGACGGCAAGTACAGCGCCGGCTCGAAACCAGCAGCACTCTACTTGGCCAAGTGGTATAGCGGAGAAGGCGGAGGCACCATCGATGCGGGGCAGTCGCTAACATGGCAGCTGATCGGGCACGAAGGACCGACGACCGTGATCCCTCCCCCCAATCTTTCAAAGCCCGAAAAGCTGGCGGCCATGAAAGCCTATACGACGTGGCTCGACGCTCATCCCGGATGGGTCACGGTGCCCGCAGCACCGTAAACCGCCCAGCAAAAAGCCCTCCGCACAGGAGGGCTTTTTGCTTCTCTCACAATCAACTACTCCAGCGTACTCCCGCCGCGCGTACCCTTCGGCCGGCGATTGACCGCCAGAATCTTCTTCCGCATACGCAGCGACTTCGGTGTCACCTCGACCAGCTCATCTTCCGCGATGAACTCGATCGACTGCTCCAGCGTCAGGCTCTTGAACGGCACCAGTCGCACCGCGTCATCCGATCCCGAAGCACGCATATTCGTCAGCTTCTTCTCGCGCACACAGTTGACATCGAGATCGTTGTCGCGCGAGTGCTCGCCGATGATCATGCCCTCGTACACCTCAACGCCATCGCCAAGGAACAGAATGCCGCGCTCCTGAATCCCATCCAGCGCATACAGCGTCGTCACACCCTGGCGATCCGAAATCAGCGCTCCCGAAGGCCGCTGCGGAATCTCGCCCGTGTACGGAATGTACTCGCCCGCAATGGAGTTCATCACGATCGTCCCGCGCGTCTCCGTGAGCATCTCGTTGCGCAGACCAATCAGCCCGCGCGACGGCACCTTGAACTCCATCCGCACGCGTCCAGACCCGTGATTCGCCATCTTCACCATCTCGCCCTTGCGCGGTCCCAGCTTCTCGATCACGGTTCCTACAAAGGCCTCAGGAACATCGATGGTCAGAATCTCCGACGGCTCCATCAGCGCGCCATCGACGCGTTTGGTCACGATCATGGGACGCGACACCATCAGCTCGAACCCTTCGCGCCGCATCATCTCGATCAGCACCGAAAGCTGAAGCTCACCGCGGCCAAGCACCTTGAAGTTGTCCGGAGTGCCCGTGTCTTCCACGCGGATGCTCACGTTGGTCAGCAGTTCGCGCTCCAGCCGTTCCTTAATATTGCGCGACGTCACCAGCTTGCCTTCGCGCCCGGCGAACGGTCCATTGTTCACCGAGAACACAATCGCAATCGTCGGCTCGTCGATCTTGATAATCGGTAGCGGCTTCGGGTCTTCCAACTCACAGAAGCTCTCGCCAATCGTGATGCCCGGAATACCGGCGACCGCAATAATGTCGCCCACCGTCGTCTCCTCGGTGTCAATGCGCTTCAGGCCATCAAACGTGAACAGCTTCGTCACCTTCACCGTGTGCAGCGTGCCATCCACGCGCGAAAGATTGACCTCCTGGCCAGCCTTCAGCGTTCCATTGAACACACGCCCAATTGCCAAACGGCCAAGATAATCCGAGTAGTCCAGGTTCGTCACCAGGATCTGCAGCGGGCCATCCGCTGTTCCCGGCGCCGCCGGAATCGTCTGGAAGATCAGCTCAAACAACGGCTGCAAATCGACACCAGGCGTCGCGAGATCCATCGTCGCCGTGCCCGCTTTTCCATTCGTATAAATCACCGGGAAATCCAAAACGCTCTCGTCCGCATCCAGGTCGATGAACAGGTCATACACCTCGTTCAACACCTCCTGCGGCCGCGCATCCGGGCGATCGATCTTATTGATCACCACGATCGGCGTCAGCTTCGCTTCGAGCGCCTTCGACAACACATAGCGCGTCTGCGGCAGCGGTCCTTCGCTGGCGTCCACCAGCAGCACCACGCCGTCCACCATCTTCAGCGCGCGCTCCACTTCGCCACCGAAATCGGCGTGGCCCGGTGTGTCCACAATGTTGATCTTCGACTTCTTGTAGTGGATCGCCGTATTCTTCGCGAGAATCGTGATGCCGCGCTCTTTTTCAAGGTCGTTGGAGTCCATCACGCGCTCGGCGACGACTTCGTTCGTGCGGAAGGTGCCGGACTGGCGTAGCATGGCGTCCACCAGCGTGGTCTTGCCGTGGTCGACGTGGGCGATGATGGCGATATTGCGGATAGCTTCGGCGGTCGTAGGAGTACTCACTGCGTAGGGGTTCCTGTTCTGGGCTTCTGATTTTCGAGTGTGCGCGGGGATGCGGCGCAGAATTAGCTCTCGTGGGGGACGCGCTGACCGCTGACGATTCCAGCGAAAAACGCGTTAGTTCTAGTCTACCAGTACCCACCCACTACGCGGTAAAGATTGCGCCAATCGCGCGACCAAACCCTCACCTTTTATCTCCTGCGGCGTTTTCCCTAGGCCATGAAATAACGTGGGTGCTAGGCTTCTATCGACAGTTCCGTCGCAACACCATCTCTATTCAGGAGTTCCACGATGGATACGATCAGCCGCCGAACCTTTCTCGCTTCCGCAGCCGCAGCAACCCTCATCTCTTCGCCACCCGCACATGCCCAGGAGCCTGCGCCAACAACTCCCGACGAAGCCCTCAAAATGCTGATGGACGGGAACAAGCGCTTTGACGCCAATAACCTCACCAGTATTGCGCACGATCTGAAGCTGCTCAGGGAGCACAACGTCGACAAGCAGGAGCCATTCGCCGCCGTTCTCTCCTGTGCCGATTCGCGGGTGCCCGTCGAACTCGTCTTCGACCAGACCATTGGTCATATCTTCGTCTGCCGCGTCGCCGGCAATATCATCAACGCCGAGATCATCGGTTCGCTCGAATACGGAGCCGCAGTCCTTGGAGTTAAAGTTCTTATCGTAATGGGTCACTCAGGCTGCGGAGCCGTTAAGGCAGCAATTGCGAAGACAGACGTTCCGGGGCAAATTGCCTCTCTCTACCCGCACTTGGAAGCCGCCGTCGAATCCGGCTCCGGCCTGGTAGACACCATCAAAAAGAACGCGAAGATTCAAGCATCCCTCTTGGAAAAAACTTCAACCGTCCTCGCACCCATGGTGAAGGAAGGCAAACTAAAGATTTGCGCGGCTTACTTTGACGTCGGCACCGGGGCGGTCACACTGCTTTGATCGTCTTCAACCTAAGGGCATAACCTATCGAAACGTTGAGGAGCCATTCGCGTGAAAGTAAAGCTGTCCACTCTATCCGTCCCGGCCATCTTCTGTTGCGCCTGCCTGCTGTGCCTCTGCCCCGCCTCCCATGCCCAGGGCGATCCCAGTCCCAGTGGAGCCTACGCCGGACAGGTCCCCGTCAGCGCCGCCCTTAAGAAGACCCTGAGTTCAAAGGATTCCAAGGTCGACCAGGAGATCTCCGCCGTCATAGAAAAACCCGTCACCATCGGAACCACCGAACTCCCTAAAGGCTCCCTGCTGCTCGGCCACGTCGTCAGCCTGACCCCGCACACCAAGGACACGCCCAACGGCTCCATCACCATCGTCTTCGATCATGCCCAGCCCAAAAAGGGTAGTCCCGTCGACATTACCTCCAGCGTCTACAAAATCTCTCTCTCCGTCGATCAGGCTCGGGCCCAGCAGCCCGACGTCGACATGGGCATGCGCGGCTCAGCCAATGAGGCCCAGGCTACGCAAGCGGTCGAGCACAATACCGGTCTCCAGGATCCCAAAATCGACGGCATGGTGTCCAAGGCCGGCGCACCCGTGCAGGTCGTCAGCGCTGTCCCCGGCGTTGCCCTCTCCGCCGTCGCCAGCGACGACAAGTCCGCCATCATGACCTCTCGCAACCGCGATGTCTTCCTCGACGGCGGCACCGAACTCGTTGTCGGTGTCAAACTCAAGTAAGTCCTTCCCCGCCCCGCTGCGGCCGGCCACTCGGGCTCGTCCGTCCGTTGTCCTATACTGAAGGTTCCATGGACAACCCCTCGCCCGCAGCACCGAGTCGCCCCCAAACGGCGACGCCCTGGAACTACAAGCTGGACCATGCGTTCGACGAGATGTTCGCCGCGCAGAATGAACTGCGCGAGCACTACGGGCCACTCCTCGAACACTTCACGGCCCTCCCTCAGGACGAAGTCCAGCGCCGCAAGCAGGCCGCCGACCTCAGCTTCCTCAACCAGGGCATCACCTTCACCGTCTACGGCCGCGAAGAAGGCACCGAGAAAATCTTCCCCTACGACCTCCTCCCGCGCATCATCACCAGCGCCGAGTGGTCCAAAGTCGAGCGCGGCCTCACCCAGCGCATCACCGCCCTCAACCTCTTCCTCAAAGACATCTACAACGAAGGCCGCATCCTCAAGGACGGCATCGTCCCCCGCGAGATCGTCTACTCCTGCCAACACTTCCGCCGCCAGATGTCCGGCCTGCAAGTCCCGCGTAACGTCTACATTGCCGTCTGCGGCACTGACCTCATCCGCCTCGAGAACGGCGACTTCGTGGTCCTCGAAGACAATCTTCGCGTCCCCTCCGGCGTCAGCTACATGCTCACCAACCGCCGCGTGATGAAGCGCATCTTCCCGCAGCTCTTCCGCAACTACAACGTCCGCCCCATCGAGCAGTACACCCAGCTTCTGCTCGGCACCCTGCGTTCCCTCGCCCCCGAAGGCCGCCCCGAGCCCAACATCGTTCTGCTCTCCCCCGGCGTCTTCAACTCCGCCTACTTCGAGCACGCCTACCTCGCCCGCCAGATGGGCATCGAGCTAGTCGAAGGCCGCGACCTCGTCGTCCACGACAACGTCTGCTACATGCGCACCACCAGCGGCCTCCGCCGTGTCGACGTTATCTATCGCCGAGTAGACGACGACTTCATCGACCCCCTCTCCTTCCGCTCCGACTCCATCCTCGGGGCCGCCGGCCTCTTCAACGCCTACCGCGCCGGCAACGTCACCCTCGCCAACGCCTTCGGCACCGGCGTCGCCGACGACAAGGCCCTCTACGCCTACGTCCCCGACATCATCCGCTACTACCTCAGCGAAGAGCCCGTCCTCAACAACGTCGAAACCTTTCTCTGCACCCGCGAGAAGGAACGCAACTACGTCCTCGCCAATCTCGACAAGCTCGTCGTCAAAGCTGTCGGCGAATCCGGCGGCTACGGCATGCTCATCGGCACGCAGTCCACCGCAAAGGAACGCGAACTGTTCGCCGAAAAGATCAAGGCCAACCCGCGCAACTACATCGCGCAGCCCACCATCAGCTTCTCCCGCGCACCCTGCCTCATCGGCGACGAGCTCGAGCCCCGCCACGTTGACCTCCGCCCCTATGTCCTCTTCGGCGACAAGGTCACCATCGTCCCCGGCGGCCTTACCCGCGTAGCCCTCAAACAAGGCTCGCTCGTCGTCAACAGCTCCCAGGGCGGCGGCAGTAAAGATACATGGGTGCTAAGCTAATCGCCGCGCAGGCAGGCACGTTTTGCAACTCTTGCCTGCGCCGGTTTCTCAGAGAGCCACGTTTTCGTGCCGCTCCCGTCAAACCTTCAACAAGGAAAGGTTGAAAGTGGCAGTGTTGCATCGCGTCGTTACGCTCGTTTGGGTAAGTCTTGTTGCCTGTGTCCTCGTCGCTTCCGGCTGTTCCACGGCCTACGCCGACGCTCCCAAACCGCGGGTCATCGTCTTCGTTCACGGCCTGCATGGCAACAGCGATACGTGGCGAGCCGCCAACGGCGCCTACTGGCCGGATCTCCTGCGCACCGACCCGCACTTCCGCAGCTCCGACGTCGTTGTCGCCGAATATCCAACGCCTTCCATGCGCGGCCGCTACTCCACCGCGCAACTCGCCGAGCTGCTTTGGCAGTCGCTGAACAAGCAGGGGGTTTGGGAGCATCACGACATTGTCTTCATCGCACACAGCCTGGGCGGCCTGCTCACCGAAGAGATGCTCTTGAACCATCCCTCCGACGCGGCGCACGTATCCTTTGTCGCGTCCTACGCCACACCGCACCAGGGCTCCTTCATCGCCAGCTTAGCCAAGATCTACGATAGCGATCCGCTGCTCACCGACCTGAGCTACGCAGACGATAACAACTTTCTGACAACCCTCGAGCAGCGCTGGCGCAGCTCGCCCTACACCATCGGCATCCATCGCTATTGTGCGTACGAAACCCTGGACACCGCATCCGGCGCCGGCATCGGCCGCTATCTGCGCGCTCACACCCGCGTCGTAAGCTTCTACAGTGCGACCTATGGATGCGATGTCGACACCCCGCCGCAAAAAATAAACACCGACCACATCGACATCGTGAAGCCGCTGAGCCGGCAATCCGATGCCTACACCTTCTTCGCCAGGCTTTATCGCAACAACCCCATCACCAACATCACCGAGACCGTTCGCGACAACAAGGTCTCCGCACTCTATGTCGCCTGCGACCGCACCAACTCCGAAGACGACCTCCAGGTGCCCATTGCGCTCGATCCCACCCAGCACGAACAACTCACCGCCGCCACCGCCGAGTTTGTCGACATCCAAAAGGTCAAGGACGATCCCACCATCGCCGTAACGAAAGTCGATCCCGGAGGCATCGCCCACATCGCGTACTCCTTCCGCGGGCGTGGACATGAACTCGGCATCTTTGGTTGTCCCACCGGCCACACATCCATCCTTGTGCACTTCGTTATCCGCAGCCGTGTGCCCCTGGTCGAATAGAGAAAATGAGCACCCTGATGGTTTGAACATGGTTCAATAGCATCCAAAGATCGGAGCAAATTGAATTTGACGACGTCCAGCCAGTTCCTTCGCCGAAAGACGCTTGCTCCTGCCTCTGCAAGCCTTCGTTGGGTCGCCATTAGCGCGCTTTTCTTGACAAGCGCCTTGGCCGGCAACGCCCAGCGCCTCGTCCTCATCGATCAGGACGGCTCCGGCCCCGGCGGCTCCAACCAGATGGCCATGATGGTCCTCCTGCAATCCCCGCAAGTCCGCGTCCTCGGCATCACCATGGTCAGCGGCAACGCGTGGGAGCCGGAAGAAGTCCAACATACCCTCCGCATGCTGGAACTCATCCATCGCACCGACGTCTCCGTCGTCCCCGGCGCCGTCTTTCCCCTCCTCCGCACCGAAGCCGAGGCCATGCACGAAGCTCCCCTCATTGGCAGCTTCCCCTGGTACGGCGCGTGGGGCGACCTCGCCCACCACACCAGCGCGCAGCCCTACCACGGCCCCTTCGTCCTTCCTCCACTCGAAGAAGGCGAGCCCACCACCAAGCCGCTCGACGAAGACGCCGCGCACTTCCTCATCCGCCAGGTCCACGCCCATCCCCACGCCGTCACCATCTACGCCGCCGGTCCGCTCACCAACATTGCCCTCGCCCTCTCCATCGATCCCCACTTCGCCGAGCTCACCCAGGGCATCGTCATCATGGGCGGCAGCCTCAACCCCCGCACTGACGACCCCGAATTCGCCACCCACCCCCGCCACGAGTTCAACTTCTGGTTTGATCCCGAAGCCGTCCACATCACCCTCCGCGCTCACTGGCCGCGCATCGATCTCACCGACGTCGACATCTCCATCAAAACCCAGTTCACCAAAGACATGCTGCACCAGATCGCGCAGTCCAACTCGCCCGCGGCCCAATACATCGCCCACTACACCCGCGAGTATTACTACCTCTGGGATGAGCTCGCCGCCGCCGCCTGGATCAACCCCTGGATCATCACCAAAGAGCAGATCCTCTACGTCGACTGCGACACCTCGCACGGCCCCAACTACGGCGACACCCTCACCTGGACCGCCGCCAACAAGCCCACCCTCCCCGGTCCCGGAGGCGAGATGCAGCCCGTCCACGTGCAGGAAGACCTTAATGTCCAGCTTTTCGACAGCACCTTTGTTGATCTAATGAAAGCAGGACCGGTGGTCCAAAGCGCAGAGCCCGCCACCCATTAAGCGAAATCCGAAAGTCAGTGTAGAGTGAACTACAACCAGCAAGTCCAATTCAGCAAAGGAACCGACCGCATGCTCTCACGCGTCGCCGATTCACTCTACTGGATGAGCCGCTATCTCGAGCGCGCCGAACACGCGACGCGCCTGCTGGACGTGAACCTCAATCTCATGCTCGACGAGAGCCCCACCAGCTCCGATCACCGCTGGCTGCGCATGCTCGC
>JBEKFF010000051.1:0-18624 GCA_050013455.1 Acidobacteriaceae bacterium
GACCCGCATTGGCCTTTGCCCTTGCTGTTGCTTTGCCCTTGCTTTTCTTTCTGTCATTTCCTCCGGGAATCTGCTGCTGCCCTGGAATCTGTACTGCTTCTAGGTACCCCAAGGCTTCAGCCTTGGGTCTCATCTCAACAGCAAGCAGCGGGCTTTAGCCCTCAGGTATGCCTTCCTTGGCGGTCGCATCAACGCGAGGGCCATCGATGTCATTCCTCCGAGAATCTGCTGCTGCCCTGGAATTTGTACTGCTTCTAGGTACCCCAAGGCTTCAGCCTTGGGTCTCATCTCAACAGCAAGCAGCGGGCTTTAGCCCTCAGGTATGCCTTCCTTGGCGGTCGCATCAACGCGAAGGCCATCGATGTCATTCCTCCGAATTTCTTCTCCTTTCGCCCTCAACCACCTGCGCCAAAAATAAATTCCCCAAACCACCCCCCAAAAACAGCCCAAAATCATCGTGTCAACCCCCCACCAACCCCCACACCCCACAAAACCCGCGCCCCCATTGACGATTTCCTTCCAACCAACTTGGCATAGTTACCCCCACCCACCCACTACAATTGAAGTAGCCCCACTCCAACACCAAGGGCCAACGGCCCGACATATACCAGCCTGGGCCGAAGGCCTAGGTCAACGCCGCCGACGAACCAAGGGCCAACGGCCCGACATATACTCACGGGGGTCGAAGGCCCCCGCCCGCCGCCCGTAAAGTCTTTCGATCGGGGTATTGCGCCACCTAAATACCCTGAAGGCAACGAGTTACACCCGAAAACGCCACCTGGGCAAGGGGGGTATCTACACCTCTAACCCCTTTCAATGGAATCGTTTACGACCCAGAACCCACCCCAGAGGGGTGAGGGGGAGGGGGGTACCCCTTCAGCGCAGCACGCGCCAGCTCCGCCGAGCGGTCCGAAGCAAATCCCGCACCCGCTCCCAAGCCGAGCCATGCAGGTCTTCAGTCGCCGGAATCGTAAAGTACACCAGCAGCGGCCGCCCCACAATCGCGCCCCGCGGCACGAACCCCCAATACCGGCTATCCTCGCTGTCATTGCGGTTGTCGCCCAGCACAAAATACGAATCCGCTGGCACCATCACATCGCGGTCCACCACCGAGCTCCGCAGCCGGATCCACCACCGCAGATCCACATTCGGATCCGCCTCCAGCAGGGAAGGGAAGTCATCGCGAAACCCGTTCGGCCGGCTCGCCGAGTAGAACGCATACGGCTCCTCGATCACCTGGCCATTGACCAGCACCCGACCACCGCGCATCCGTATCCGGTCCCCCGGTAGCCCCACCACCCGCTTCACCAAATGCAGCCGCGGGTCCACCGGATAGTGAAACACCACCAGGTCCCCGCGCTCCACCCGCGCCGGCGGCAACACCAGCCGATCCAGCCGTCCCGAAGCCGCATACGACTGCTTATCCACCAACAAAAAATCGCCCACCCGCAGCGTCGGCTCCATCGACCCCGAAGGAATCCGAAACGGCTGCACGACGAACGTCACCAGGAAAATCGCAAAAACAATAATCTCCAGAATCGACTTCAGCGTAGTCAGCAGACCATCCTGCTCGGCCATCGGATGTCGCGGATGATGCGCATGATCTCCCCAACTCAACGCGCAACACCCTCAACAGCCACACTCCAGCGCACCAGCGCCAGCTCCGCCGCCCGCTGCTGCGCCTCCTTCTTGCTCGATCCGTCAGCCGCGGCCAGCACCCGCTCGCCAGCCTCGTTCTCCAGCCTCGCCTCCACCGAAAAGGTGCGGTCATGCGGCGGCCCGTTCTGCGCCGTGTCGATATACCGCAGCTTCCCCGCGCCCTCGGCCTGCACCCGCTCCTGCAGCAGCGTCTTGTGATCGCGCATCGCACCGCGTCCAGCCCCATCGGCCAGCGCCGCGCGCATCGCCTCCATCTCGGGCTGCACCAGGTAACGCTCGGCAATGGCGCGCAATTTGGCCAACCCCTCTTCGCCAGCATCCAGATACACGGCCGCGAGCACCGCCTCGGCCGCATTGGCCAACAGCGCCGGCTTGCGGCGACCACCATTCTGCTCCGCGCTCTTGCCCATCAGCAGCGCGTCGCCCAACCCCAGCTCCACGCCCATATCGGCCATCCGCTTGCGGCTCACCAGGTTGGATCGCAGCCGCGTAAGTTCGCCCTCGCTGCAATGGGGAAACTCCCGGAACAGCGCCTCGGTCACCACCAGCCCGAGCACCGCATCGCCCAGAAACTCCAGCTGCTCATTATCGGTTCCCGGAGCATTCCGCTGGTCGCGCTGCTCCGGATGCGCTGGCAGAATCACCGCAGGAACTCCGTGCCGCGCCTCGTACGTATGCGAGCGGTGAGTCAGAGCCAGCGCCAGCAACTCGAGCCGCTGAAACCGATGCCCGAGCTTGTCCTCCAGCTCGCGCCAATCGGCTCGAATCTCAGGTGCTTCCGCAGTTGGTTTCCGCTTCGTGCTCCGCTTTCTGCGCGCCGTGGTCATCGCCCTTCATCCTCGGATCCCCAACCCGCGGGTCCTGACCTCTACTCTACTCGGGCGTTGGCGCGCGCCCCGCACAGGCGAACCTAAGCCGGAACAGCCTAATGCGGAGTCGGTGGTTTGTACGAGTCCTTCTCCGCCTTGCCCGTAGGATCGAACGGCTGATCGTCGTCCGCCGGCTTCTCCCGCTGCGGCAGCAGGAACGGCTTGGCGATCCCGCTCTGCGCCGCCTGCCTGGTATCGGGCAGGCTATCCCGAGTCACGAGCGCCGCCTTGTACTCCGCAACGGCCTTCTCCCGATCCGGAGGATCCATCGTGTCATACAGCCGCCCCAGGTAGATGTGGCTCCATGCCACCGTCCGCGGGTCCTTGCTCAGCGCCAGCGTCTGCTGGAACCCCTTGGACGCCTTCTCCGGGTCCCCATCCATCAGGTCGATCCGCGCCAGCACATAGGTGGCGTCCGCATGATCCCCCGCCGGGTCCGCCAGCGCCTTCTCCGCAATATCGGCTGCGTCGCCCTTATCGCCCTTCAACAGGTCGAGCTCGGCAAGCTCCATGCCCTCGATCTTGTGGGGTGCCACCTCCTGCCGCAACGGATCCGGCGGGATGCTCTTCACGAACAGAATCTGCTGTGCCGCTTTCTTCTCCCGCTGCACATCCATACCATAGATCAGCGGCGCCATCTCATCTTTCAGGCCGTCCCCATTGTGTTGCATGGTAGTCAGCCCGTTATAGAAATACCGTGTCAGTACCCAACCCTGACGTTCATCCAAAGTCACCAGGGCGTCGCGGGCAACATTGGTCTTGGCGTCATACGCAGCCTTCTCAATGTCGTAGTTCGCATCCTCTTCACGAGACCTGTTTCCCCGCAGCTTCTTCGGGGGAGGCTCCGGGATCAGGTACATGTGTGCTTCGATCGCCTTGATCACCGATTCCGACATGAGCGCCACAATGTCACTCTTGTAGAAAAACTCGAGGGGTGCTTCCTGAACCGTCTCCAGCAGCGGCTGCATGCGCTCCATTGCCTCGCCGCGGCTGTAAACCAGCGGCTCCACAACGTAGTGCAGGTAGATATGCCGAATCTGGGCCATACTCACTGGATCCCCAGACGTACTGTTGTCCGGCGACATGACAATGATGTAGTCCGAGCCGTAAACGCGCGCATTCGTCAGGTTCGGCGAGAGCATCGGCTCCAGCAGCACCAGGAAACGTCGGCTACTGAACGTGCTCACCGGCTGATGCAGAAACAGATTTGTGTCCAGGATCATGTCCGTCATCGGATCATGCACGCGCGCAGTCAACGCCTCATACTCGGGACGATGCTTCAACCATAGATAGTGCAGTTCAATATCTTCAGCAAAGGTGCGCAGCAGCGGCAGCACATTCACCACAGTAGCTGCCTGCGGTGGCAGTTGCGTCAGATCGACATTGGGCGTCAGTTCCGGAGGCGGCGACAGGTAAAGCGCCAGCGATACATACTGGCCCACATCCAGCCCCATGTCATTGAGGTGATGCTTGGAGATGTAAGCGCACAATTGGTCGCGGCTGGTTCGGGCATCTTCTGAAGCTGCCAACGCGGCATTCATATCGGCTCGCACCGCCGCTCGCACCGGCGCAGACTTATCCAGATCGGCGTCATAGCCGCAGGCATTCAACGCCGCCGCAATTTGGAACAGCGGCTCGCTAACCTCCAGGGTGACCGCCGCACCACCGCGCTCGATCTTGGCCACCTGTGGACGGTTCACCGGGTTCAGGTCAATCTGATGGCTGGCAGGTTCCTGCGGCTGCACTGGCGCGTTAGCCGGCGCAGTCGCAGAAGAAGATGACGACGAGGAGGAACTCTGCGCCTGTGCACCCCCGCAAAGCGCCGCTGTAACACCCAGTAGCAGAATGCCGGACGCACGCAACCGCTTTCGCACCGTCTGCTGGGGAACGGATTGCGCTATCGGGCAAGGACGAAAAGAGGGCGAGAGGTTCACGATACGGATTCGACGCACCGCTACAGTCTATGGAAGCCGATACAGCCTGCGCAATCCGCCCGGTCAGCGGCGTCCGCTTACCCTCGCACCGATACCCCGGTATAGGTGATCACAACATGCCCACGTACCGGAACGCCAAAGACGGTGGCAGGCGTGAAAACGCTGGTCAGCAGGTTGTTCTCAACCCGAATCTTCACCTCATTGTCCGTCGGGCCTTCGAGGATCGTGTATCGATACACCCGCCCGCTGCTATCGACCATCGCATCGACGACGATCGGCACATCGCGCTTGGTGCTGATCGGCTCCGGCGGCACTTGCGAGTACATGTAGCGTGGCGCCACCATGTGCGCCATCGCATCATCATTCGCCAGTACGGCCATTGGAGCTCCGAACATCCAGAACAAGCCACCCGCCAGCACCAAAGTCACCGCGAAACCACCGCTTAGCCGCAGCGCCAGCGGCGCAATCGAGCTCCTCCAGAGCAGAAGCGCTCTCTGGAAGAACGGCAGGTGTGCCCCCCGTTCCCGTTCCGCAGCGATGGCCGCCCGTAAACGCGCCTGTAGCCTCGCTGGCGGCGCTTGAGGCCCTAGCTCCCCTAACGACCGCTGCACCTGGCGCCAGACATTGAAGTCCGTCGCGCACTCCTCGCAATCTTTCAGGTGACGAGAAATCGCCGCCATCTCGACGCCGCTGACCGCGCCATCCAAATACGCAGAGAACTCGGACCGCACTGCCGCACAGTCACCGATCGGAGCATCCGTGGCGCGCGATACCGACCGCTTCGAAATCTGAGTGGGCCACTTCATCGTGTCACCAGCCGCGCAGGGTCTGTCTTGCGAGATCCCGAGGCTCTCGCCACATCTGCATCATCGCGCAACGACTCCCGCAGGGCAGCGCGCCCCCGCATTAAGCGGCTCTTCACCGTGCCGAGATGTACGTTGAGCATCTCGGCAATCTCCTCATAGCCAAACCCTTCAATCTCTCTCAGCACGACAACCTCGCGGAACGCCTCTGGAAGAGTACGCAAAGCGGCGACAACTCGTTCCCCAAGCTGTGCGTGAGCCGCGCACTCAAACGGGGACGCATCGCGTGCTGCCAGCGCGTCGGCCATGCAAAACGTCTCGCCCTCGTCATTCTCCTGCTGCGCGTCGATGGTCAATTCCTGCCGTTTGTGCCGGCTCCACCAGCGGCGCTGATTGCTCGCCTCATGCAGCGCGATCCGGTAAATCCATGTCCTGAGGCTCGCGTCCCCATGAAAGCTCGAGATGTTGCGAAAGACCTTAACAAACACTTCCTGCGTCACATCCGCCGCATCGGCCGGGTCGCGCAGGCTGCGTGCCATCAAGGAATAGATTGGTTGACTGTATTGAGCCAGCAAGAGGGCAAACGCCTCCTCGGATCCAGCCTTCAGCTCCGCGACGAGCTCCTGCTCGTCTGCACGGATTCCGATCGCGCTTGCCAGATCGCTCATCGCTGTCCCCGACTGCGGAGGGAAGAATTCCCACCCGCGAATGCTATTAAAGTAGGCGCTGGCCGCATCATCTGTCCAGCGTTGCTAGCTAATATAGACGCGCCCTCGACCCATTTCGTGAGGCCCGAAAGCTTCAATCTGGAGTTCTTTGCCCAACCCACCACGTTAGACACCGAGCCGCACCCCTTTGTTCCGCGGCAGTGGTTTGACTTGCCAGCTCGCATCCGCGAGAATAGGAAGGTCCTCTCGAATGAGTGGGCCTGTGGCGCAGCTGGGAGCGCGCTTCCATGGCATGGAAGAGGTCATCGGTTCGATCCCGATCAGGTCCACCAAAAACCCCCTTACAAATAAGATAGCTACAGGAAGCAGTCGCCCTCCTTCCATGAGCGGTTTGGTGTCATTTGGCGTCAAACGCTTGGCTGGCTTGCGCCGATCCTCCGCCACAGCTTCCGGAGTATGCATCACAGCCGTTTACCAGATTGGTGTAATCATCAAAGCCAAGCAAATCCAAGCAAGGACGGTGTTTTATCTGCCTGGACTGAGTCTGACCATATAAAGGAGCCCTTCATGAAAAAGCTTCTTCTCGCAGCAGCGCTTGTTTGCGTTCCTCTCACCGCACAGCAGTCGGAGCCCTTCTCGCTGCGCGCGCACCTACTCGCGGAAATCAAGTCAACGCACAACGTCAAGGAATGGTTTGTCCCAGCAAACGACGCGGTCGCTGGCCTATCCGCAAAAGATGCGGCATGGACCGACGGGAGTGGCAACCACTCCGTCGGAATGCTCGCAAACCACCTGGTGTTCTGGGATCGCCGCGCCCTCCAGCAGCTAAAGGGCGAGAAGAGCACAAAGTTCAGTGGCAATAACGATGAAACCTTCAATGCGTTCACCGAAGTACAGTGGGCCGAGACGCAGAAGCAGCTGAATGAGGTGCTCACTGAGATCGAAAATTATGTTGAGACGGTCGACGAAAAAACCTTGGAGAAGAACTCAGCGTTGCTTTCGCATATCGCAACCCATAATGCTTACCACATCGGCCAAATGCTGTACGTGCGAAAGTTACATGGTGTTTGGAATCCGGAGAACGGCGTTAAGTAGTCACCGCAACGGGACCATTCCAAATTTCTAAAGAGGATGAACACGGTCCGCTCGGTTCCTTGATGCTCCAAGCCCTCCGCTGCCAGGAGGGCTTTCGTGTCGTAGTGACAAACCCGTCCAATTGCTTTCAAATGAACGACGAGCCACCCATCACGGTTGAACTCAAGCTCTTCCTGGAATGCAACAAGCCATGCGACGCCCCCACTCCTGCAAGGAAATATCGCCAGAATCTCCTTACCCTTCGGATCGCTGCCAGCCAATCTGGTCGCAAATCGTGTGCCTCCAGGGATTGGCATTGTTGTTCGGGTTGACCTCGGGCATTCCAACCCTGAACGCGCAGAAGACCTCTCCATCGAACAATCCGGCGTTGATGTCCCAGCTCCATCAGGCCATTGCGATCGCCGAGCATGGTGACGAAAACAGGGCTCTATCCCTCACCCGCGACCTGCTCGCGCAACATCCAAACTTCGAGCCAGCGCTGAAATTTCAAGGCGCCCTCCAGGAAGACCTGGGGAACGGAGCAGAGGCCATCGCATCCTTCCAGGCGGCGCTGAAGCTTGCCCCAGCAGACCCCGAACTGCTCTTCAAGGTCGGCCTCTATCAACTGCAGACTGGCCATAATGCAGAAGCAATCAATCTCCTCGTTCGCGCTTTAAAATACTCACCTCGCGATCGCGACACGCTCTACTATCTCGCGCAGGCGTACCACCTGAACGGCGACAATGACCTTGCCCTGAAAACCATTCAGCAGTGCCTCAAGGTAGATCCAAACAACGCGTCCGTGTGGCAGAAATATGGGGAACTGCTTTGCAGCTCAGGAGACAACCAGGCTGCAACGCAGTGGCTCCTCAAGGCGCAGCACTCCGACCCAACCCTTGACCGCATCGACTTCGATCTCGGCGTTGCGAGTTTTCGAAGTATGGATCTCGACCAAGCCTTGCAGTATTCCACGCAGGCAGCCCAACGCAAGCCAAACGACCTCACCGTACAAGCCCTGCTCGCGGCCGTCTATGTGAAGCTGGGAAAGTGGCAGGACGCCGCGCCAATCTTTCAATCAATTCTTCAGGTAAAGAGTGACGACGTCCCCTCCCTCCTTGGATTGGGCCAATGCGAACTCGAAGTTAAGAACTATCAGCAAGCCGCAAACCTGCTGGAGCAACTCCTGCGTCAAGACCCCACCCAGATCCTCGCGCACTTTTATCTTTCCAGGGCTTACGCCGGGCTTGGCAGGACCTCGGACGCAAAGTACGAAGCAGAACTTCACCGCACCATGCTGGAGCAGGCTTCCTCCTCCGGCCCGCAGGCAGATGCCGCTCAGGAGAATAAAGTTTGGGAGCAGGCTCGCCAGCTGCTGGTCGATAACAAGGAGTCCGCGGCGCTGCAGTTATTTCGCGATCAGTCAAAAGGCCCGTTCGCTACACCGGCGGGCTCGTATGTCCTCGTAGGAACGCTATATTCGTCGATGGACAGGCCGAACGATGCGGAGCGCTGTCTACACAAGGCGCTCGAACTCGATCCGACGGCCCGCGGAGCCCATACTTCGCTGGGCATCCTGGCTCTCCAGCAGGAAAATCTCGACAAGGCAGAGAACGAATTCAAAGCGGAACTGGCGATCCATCCAAACGATCAATCTGCGCTCGCTGAGTTGGGTGAGATCCGCTATCGCCAGGGACGCTGGGCCGACGCTGCAAACTTGTTGTCACAATCCAAGACGACGGTTCCGTCGCTCTTATTCATCCTGTGCGACTCTTACTTCCATCTTGGCAACGTGAAAGCCGCGAACCTGACCGCTGAGTTATTAGTCACGTATTCAAAGGATCAACCGGAGGCCGTGCAGGGAGTCATCGATCTGCTGAATCGCAACCAACAACAGGAACTAGCCCAAAAGTTGCTGCGCCAGCGGCCTTCATGAGCTCCCCGCGTTTCGATTACTTGGGACTCTCCGACGCCTCTCGTATCGTCAGCAGCTGGTCTGCCTTTACGCCGCGAAGAACCTGCTTGACGCCGGTCGGCCACGAAAGCTCAATCCGATCTATCACGGCATCCTCACCCAACCCGAAGTGAACGCGCTTATCGCTGGATGAGTTGTAGCTGACAGCCGTCGTCGCCTCGTTGTACTGACTCCCATGCGCGGTCGTGATCTTAACCCTGGTCCCAAGCCCGTCGCGATTGTCCTTCACGCCCACCAGCTTCAGGATGATCCAGTGATGGTTATTCTCTGTGCGATTCATGAGAATCTCAGGCGCCCCATTCAGTACAGTGACCACAACATCCACCTTCCCATCGTTATTCAAGTCTCCAAACGCAGCCCCGCGATGAGCCGAAGGAACCGCAAAGTCTGCCCCCGCTGTGCTGCTCACATCCTCGAATTTAAGGTTTCCAGCATTCCGGAAAATCCGATTCGGCAGACGATACGGCCGGTGCTCTACCTCCGCGGAATTATCTAGAATCGCCGCATTGGCCGTGAACAAATCCTTCAATCCATCGTTATCAAGGTCATACGCGCCCGTCCCCCACGCGGTGAGCCTTCCAGTTGCGGCCGTCAGCCCCGACGAACTGGTGACATCGCTAAACTGGCCCTTCCCCTCATTCTCGTAGAGCGAAAAGGTGTCGCCAAACATCGCGGTATGAAAGATGTCGGGCAGCCCATCGTTATTCAGATCGCGAAAATCCGCTCCCATGCCCGCAACCGTCTTCCCCGTCTCGTTGTACGCAACACCCGCGTCTGACGCCTCATCGGTAAATGTGCCGTCCCCATTGTTATGTAAGAGAAAATTCGGGTACGTATCGTTCGAGATGAAGATGTCCGTAAAGCCATCGCCGTCATAATCTGCGAAGGCCACCCCCATGCCTTTACCCACATACTGCCCAATGTGCGACGCAGCCGAGACATCGGTGAACGTCCCATCCCCATTATTGCGATACAGGATGTTGGGCGTACCTTGAAAATCATTCGGCGAACAGTACGTCGGCAGCTTTCCCACGCTGCAGGCAGCAGCCGTCTTCAGGTCATAGTTCAGGTAGTTGACCACCAGCAAATCAAGCAAGCCATCATTGTTGTAGTCGAACCATCCAGCGGCCACAGCCCATGCCTTGCCTATCCCAGGCACAAGGCCCGCGACTCCAGCCTTCTCCGTAACATCGCTGAACGTGCCATCTCCGTTGTTATGGAATAGCTGATTGCGATTGACACCGGTGACGTAGAGATCAACGAAGCCATCATTGTCGTAATCCCCGGCAGCAACGCCCATCGAATATCCAACACCAGCCAGGCCAGCCTTCGCCGTAACGTCCGTAAATGTCCCGTCCCCATTATTGTGAAACAGCCGATTCGAAAAGCTTGAGTCCGTCTTTTCCAGCGAGGGGATCGCCGCGCCGTTCGTGAAGAAAATGTCCAGAAGCCCGTCGTTGTCGTAATCAAACAAGGCGACGCCACCAGTCATCGTCTCGATGGAATACCGATGAGGACTCACGCTGTTCTTCAGTGTGAAATCTACCTTCGACTTCTTGAGAACATTCTGGAAAACAATCGCCGCGGCCTTCGACGAAGCACTCGTTGAAGACGGCTTCTGAGTCGTTTGCGCCCGCAACCCAGCGCCGCTGCTCCAAAGGCAGAGTGCCATGCAGGCTATGGTGTTTGCGCGGGAAATAGTCACAGAATCAACAAGCCGCCACAACCGTGGTTGAAAAGAAATGGTGCATCGAGAGAATCTAATCGTATCCTACGAACCAACACCCCTTTATATTCCGCTCGAGCCGGAGTCGTCGAATGATTTCGTTGTCGAATAGTTCGGACGATCTCAAGCACCTTCCCCGGCGCAGGTCGCTCTCCCGTATCCTCGGTGTCGGTTTCGGAATCGCCGTGATCTTCGGCGGCACCGTCGGCGTCGGCATCCTCCGCCTTCCCGGTACGATTGCGGGCGAGATGGGCAGCTTCTGGCCCATCATGCTCATCTGGCTGATTGGCGGCGGCTATGCCTTGTTAGGCGCCATCTCCATTGCAGAGTTGGGAACCGCCATGCCGCAGGCCGGTGGCTTCTACGTCTACTCCAGGCGCGCGTTCGGCCCCGCAGCCGGCTTCGCGATGGGCTGGGCTGATTGGCTTAATAATTGTGCCGTAGTCGCGTTCGGATCAGTTGCTGCAGCGGAGTACCTCGCAGCCCTCTTCCCCCAACTCCTTCACCTGCAGACACCCGTCGCGCTTACGATGCTACTTGTCTTCTGCGGTCTCCAATGGAACAGCCTTCGCATCAGCAGCTCAGTCCAGCAGGTCGCAAGTTCCATCACGGCGATAACGTTCATCCTTCTAGCAATCGCCTGCCTCCTGCATCACAGCGCCACAGGTCTCCACGCCGCTGGAGCAGCCCATCCAAACCATACCGCCGGGTTCTTTCAAAGAATCGTTCCCATCGTCGCCGCAATACGGGCCGTTGTCGTTACCTATGACGGATGGTACGAGGCAATCTACTTCACCGAGGAGGACACCGACGCCGCCAAACATCTTCCCCGCGCCATGATCGGCGGCGTCCTCATCGTCCTCGGCCTTTATCTCCTGATGAATCTCGCCTTCCTCCATGTACTTTCGATACCGGCGCTGGCCGCCTCATCGCTCCCTGCCGCCGATGCCGCACGGATGGTCTTTCCCGCGTGGAGTGGAACCTTCATCACCGTCCTCTCCCTCCTTACGCTCCTAAGCCTGATCAACGCAGTCCTGCTAGGCGCGCCGCGTATTCTTTTCGCGATCGGCCGCGACGGACTTTTCAGCGCCCGTGCAGCGCAAGTCGCCCCGGGCGGTACACCGAGAGTCGCGCTGGCACTCTCGGCCGCCGTGATCGCGCTCTTCATCGCCAGCGGAAAGTTTGAAGACATCATTGCCGTCGCCGCCATCCTCGTGGCCGTGATGTACTGCGTCAACTACATCGCGGTATTTGTCCTCCGCGTGCGTGAGCCGCAGATGAACAGGCCCTTCCGCGCGTGGGGATATCCGCTGACGACCGGCCTTGTGCTCGCCGGCTCCCTGGCCTTCCTCCTCGCGGACCTGCATGACGATCCGCATAGCGCCCTTCGAGCGGCCGTTCTCCTCGGCATGGCGTTTCCTGCCTATGCGTGGATGCGCTGGAGGAGCCGCAACATCGACACATCCGCTGCCGCCTTCCCAGCAGCTGCTTCAGATTGTGAGACCATCATCCCGGGAGATTCGAAACTTGTTCAAGAACGCAATCGTCCGGACGCCCGGACATAACTTCGCTGGGGGGCTCACCACCGTCGACCTCGGCGAACCGCAATTCAACAAGGTGCTGGACCAACATGGCCTCTACTGCGAAGCCCTGCAGTTCTGCGGTCTCAAGATAACGACCCTCGACCCCGACCTGAAATTTCCCGACTCCACCTTCGTCGAAGACACAGCCGTTCTGACATCCAAAAGCGCAATCCTGACAAACCCGGGCGCGCCCAGCCGCGAAGGGGAAGTCGCTGCCATCGCCCCGTCACTCTCAAGGTTCTTCTCATCGACGCCAAGAATCGAATCTCCCGGCACACTCGATGGTGGCGACATCTGCGAAGCCGAAAACCACTTCTTCATCGGCCTCTCCCATCGCACGAATGAAGAGGGCGCTCGCCAGTTGGCAACATTTCTCGCGAACGAGGACTATACATCCTCATGCATCGACGTCCGCGCAATGACCACCATCCTCCACCTCAAAAGCGGCATCTCCTACATAGGGAACAACACCCTCGTGGTAATGGAAGAGATGGCGGCGCACCATCAATTCTCACGTTACAACCGCATCGTCGTGCCCGTAGAAGAAACGTATGCCGCGAACTGCATCCGTGTAAACGACCGCGTGCTCTTCGCGGCAGGATACCCGCGCACCGCCGAGCAACTGCGATCAAATGGCTTTCATCTGCTGCTACTCGACATGTCGGAGTTTCAAAAAATGGACGGCGGCCTCAGTTGTCTTTCGCTTCGCTTCTGAACCCACTCCTTCGTACCAGCCATCGATCCAAAAGCGCCGCCAGCGAAATAGCCATCCAGTAAGCCGCGATATTTTTGAGCGAAAAATAGCGTCCCAGCAGAAGCCGACCAGCCAGTGTCAACCGAAAGGCGTCCACGGCAGGCACACGCCACAATCGGCTGAACTCGACCACCGCCGCCACCGCCGCGGCGAGACAGCCAAGCCCCGCCGCGCTCAAACCTGGAAGGCAAACCGCAATGAGCCAATACAACGCCATCGCCCACAGCGCCGATCCGCCATACTTGAACCAGAACGGCGACAGCCCGAGCGGCACCATCCGCCACGCAAGTCCAGCCGGAACCGTGAGCAGCAGGAGCAGAGCATAGTGGCCACGAAGTCGCACAGCATTCATCCCGACCATCTGATTGTCTTGGACTACCTTTCCTTGACCTGCGGGTCCGAATATGCGTGTCGCTTGGTACAACATTCCTTAGGGTTTACCGTGAGGTACCTGCATCCCTCAGCATCCCTGCCGCGTCGAATCGAACAGGAGAATCATTACACATGAAATCGTTCGGCTACGCCGCGCAGACTAAGACCTCACCGCTCACCCCGTTTCACTTTGACCGCCGCGAACCGGGCCCCACCGACGTCGTCGTTGCAATCGACTATTGCGGCATCTGTCACTCGGACATCCATCAGGCTCGCGACGAGTGGGGCGGCTCCATTTACCCAATGGTTCCCGGCCACGAGATCGTCGGTCATGTCACAGCCGTCGGTGCATCGGTAACCAAATTCAAGCCCGGCGACCTCGCCGGTGTCGGCGTGACCGTTGAAACCTGCATGGTCTGCGAGAACTGCAAAGCCGATGCAGAACCCTACTGCCTCAAGGGAATGGTCGGAACCTACAACGCCAAGACCTACGAAGGCGACGTCACCTACGGAGGCTACTCCGACAACATCGTCGCTCCCGAGCATTACGTCCACACCATCTCTCCCAAGCTGAACCTCGCCGCGGTCGCGCCCCTGCTTTGCGCGGGCATCACCACCTATTCGCCGTTGCGCCATTGGGGCGTTGGTCCCAACAAGAAGGTCGGTGTCGTTGGACTCGGCGGCCTGGGTCATATGGGACTCAAGTTCGCTCACTCCATGGGCGCGCATGTCGTCCAATTCACCACCTCCGAGAACAAAATCGACGACGCCAAAAAGTTAGGCGCTGACGAGGTCGTCATCAGCAAAGACGCAGCCGCCATGGCCAAGCACGCCGGCAGCTTCGACTTCATCCTGGACTGTGTTTCGGCTCCCCATGACATCAACGCTTATCTCGGTCTGCTTCGCCTCGACGGCGCCCTCTGCCTCGTCGGCCTTCCCGACCAGCCCGTCGCCACCTCGCCCTTTGCCCTCGTCACCAACCGCCGTTCGCTCTCCGGCTCGATGATTGGCGGGATGAAGGAAACCCAGGACATGCTCGACTACTGCGCTGAAAAGAACATTGTCTCGGAGATTGAACTCATCGGCTACGACCGCCTCGAGGAGGCCTATACCCGCGTCATCAAAAGCGACGTAAAATATCGCTTCGTCCTCGATGGTAAAACCTTAAAGGCCTAACCCAGCCAGCTCCCGAAGCGCTTCGCCTCACCTCACCGTGACGCGAAGCGCTTCGTCTTTCTGCAGATATCCCTTCCGCCGGAACCAATCCTCCATCGCGTCATGAAGCCGATCCAGCGGCACCCGGTTGCCGATCTCAAGCACACCATCGCTCACCGGCAGCGTGTCGTCGAAGACCGCGTCATTGGTGAAGTTGCGCATCGCAAAGTTGTCGAGCCACTTGATGGGGCAAGGCATCGCAGCACCTTCGCTGCTCCCATACTCCACCATAGCTTTACGTTGAAACATAGCGTTGTCTCTAGACGAACTGCACAAACATAGGCGTATCGATCGCAAACGATTTCGGCGTCTCCGCCAGCCGGCCTGTCGCAGGATCGTGGGCAAAGACCGTCACCGTCGAGGTCCCCTGGTTCGCGCACAATAACCAGCGGCGCGAAGGATCAAAGGCGATGTGCCGGGTCAGGCCTCCACCGCTGAACACTCGTTGCTGCTCCGTCAGCAAGCCCGTCGAAGCATTTACCCGATACACCACCAGCGAGTTCTCGCCCCTCGTATTTCCGTAAACAAACCGGCCATCCGGGCTGACCACAATCTCGCACCCGGTACTCCCCGGCAGCGCAGCGCGTGAAGCCAGCGTCGAGATCACGCTGTCCTTCCGCAACACCGGCACAGGGACCCCGTTGTTCACGTTCCAGTCATAGAGATCAATCGTGCAGTCGAGCTCGTGAATGCAGTACAGCCACAGACCATTCGGATGGAACGCAAGATGGCGAGGCCCAGATCCAGCCCGCGCCGCGAACCGCACCGGAGCTTCCATCGGACGCGTAGCCCCCGGATGAATGCGGAAGATTTCTATCGCATCTTCTCCCAGGTTGCACGCCAACACAAACCGGTTGTCCGGCGAGATTACGGCGCAGTGCATATGCGCCGCTTCCTGCCGAGCCGTGTTGGGTCCGACTATCCCGCACGCCGTGTTGTTATGGCAATCGAACAGGCCAGCACTGCGCAGCGCACCGCCAGTCCCTAGGCCAAACGCTGCTAAGCTGCCGCCACCATAATTAGCGACGAAGGCGTTATACCCCGTCGCGTCAACGGAAACGTAGCAAGGCCCATTGCCTTCGCTGCTCACTCGCTCCAAGGGCGTCAGCGCTGCACTCTTCGGATCCATGCGAAAGCTGCACAATGCCCCATCCCCGCTGGGAGTTTCGTTAACCGCATAAAGAATTGGAAGCTCGGGATGCTTCGCCAGAAAGCTGGGATGCGAGGTCACCGCAGCGACGCCGATCCCACTGAGTTCGCCCCTCTCAGCATTCCAGGCAGCGCGAAAAATCCCCTTGTCCGTCCCCGTTCCGAGCAGAACCCACCGCGGATTGCTGGGTATTGGGCTCGCCAGGGCGCGCAGCGCAAAGGGAAAAGCACCGGCCGAGGCGATAAATTGCCGACGGCTAGTCAGTGATCGGTTCGCGGTTTGAGTTCCCATCGAGCGTTCAGATCCCATCGAGTCTAGGCGGACTCGGCGACGGTTTGCGGCTCGCCGGGTAGTTTGAAGTCGAACTCCCCAGGATGAGCATCGCGGTCGACGACGGGAAGGCTGGGCAGATTGGAGGTATGCCCCACTTCGTTCACCACCGCTTTCACCTCGTGCAGCACCTCATCCACGGTCATCGTGTACATCTCTCGGCCGTTGTCGTACCCGCTCTCGATCGCCTGCTTCAAGTAGCGTCCTGCTGCCTGCGCCGCCAGAAAGTCAGTGATCACCTTGCCGCTCAGCCGTTTATGCTCGACCCAGGCCAGGTTGGGCATCGCAATCCAAAGCGGTTTGCCGTTGACAGCAAATCGGATATCGGTCGCATCGGCATGGCGGGTCGCGATCGCCACGACCGTGCCCTTCCAAACGCAGTGCAATTTCTCTGAGGTCCACCGGTCGGTCGCTACGAAATCTTCATACATGGCACCTTCAGGTTATTCGCACGCTGGCATCGAAGCAAGCCTCAGGCGCATCAAACTTTGCTCGAACACCTGCTAATTTTGCCAGCACCCTGCTAACCCTTGACCAGTTACCCTAGTCCAGTAGGAAGTCCCGAATACACGTAGCCCCAGAAAGCCTTCAGAAGGTTCAACGATCCGACTAAAAGGACATACCGTGCGTAGACAACTTTCTCTACTACCCCTTTCCTTTCTTGCTTTTGTCCCGTTTGCCTATCCCCAGGCCCCTGAAGCGGTTCCAGCCAAATCCGCCGCAGCTCCGCCCACAGATGTCCTCATCTTCTCCAACGGGGACCGCCTGACCGGCAAGCTTGATAGTGTGACCGCTGGAAACGTGGTGTTCAACAGCGATATGGCCGGGACCGTCACCATCTCCATCGACAAGATCAAGGAGTTGAAGTCGGGCGCTGAGTTCGCGCTGCTCCGCAAAGGCGACAAGCCGGGCAAGACGCACGTGCCCGAAGGCTCGGTCGAGGTCGCGGAGGGAAAACTCACGATAACTCCACCTGCCAACGAGCCTCCCGCGGTCGTTCCCGCCGCGGAGGTTAATTACCTCATCGACCGCGCGTCCTTTGACAAACAGGTGAGTCATCAGGCAGGCTTCCTCACCGGCTGGAGCGGAAAAATTACCGGCGGCGCCAATATTGAGCGCTCCACTACCACCGGCACCACCTTCTACGCTGGTCTCTCGTTGGTCCGCGCCATCCCCACCGTGCCCTGGATGCTTCCCCGCAATCGCACCATCTTGAACGTCAACGAGGCCTACGGAAAACTTTCGACTCCCGTCATCCCTCCCACCACCCCGCCAACTCCCGCCAGCGTCGTCATCACCAACATCTTCCACGCCGATGCGGAACGCGACGAGTACTTCAATCCGCGGCTCTACGCCCTCGCAGACACCTCCTTCGATCACAACTACGGACAGGGTCTCCAGTTGCAGCAGGTCTATGGCGGCGGCATCGGCTACACCGCCATCAAGGACCCGAAGCAGGAACTCGATCTGAAGGCAGACGTCCACTACATGAAGCAGCAGTACATCTCCACCACGGTCGACGGGATCGTTACGACCACCCCATCGGTCAATATCATCGGAACCACGATTTTCGAGGGATACACCCGCAATTTGCCTCGCAAGATGCTCTTCACCGAGTCCTTGAACTACCTTCCCGCTTGGAACGATTCCAGGGCATATTCGGCAAATTTCAACGCGGCCCTGGTCTTACCCGTCTTCAAGCGCCTCGCTGCCACCATTGCCGTCGCGGACAACTACCTCAATGACCCCGCGCAGTACTACAACAAGAACTCCTTCCAGTTCATTGCCGGCGTCACCTATGTGCTCCCATAACCCGCCTTTGAGCGCGTTATGGGGTGTTCGAATGGGCTCGGGATGTTCTAATGGATAAATGCGAGCCGGATGGCCCGCCAGTGTACGTTTTTAGGAGTTCGGATTTGATGTGTGATGTGCGGAAATTGGCAGTACGGTTGGTTCTCTCTGGAATGGCAGTTGGTCTGCTCGCCGGAGCCATTGCCCCAGCAAACGCCCAGACTGTGACCCAGACCCAGTCCAAAAAGAGAAAGCAAGAAACTCACGCCCACCACGAGACCAATGCGACCCGTCTCGCGCGCATTGCTCGCACCACCGAAGAGACTTACTCGCATCGGTACGAGATATTTGGTGGAGGCGGCTATCTGCGTTTTCGCAGCGGCGAGTACCTCCGCAAGAACAACGAAGTCACCTGGGCGACCGCCTTCAACTATTACTTCACCCACAAGTTTGCAGTGGTCGGTGATGCCCGTGGCTCGTTTGGCAATGCCCACGCCATCACCAACAACGAGTATGGCGTCTACAACCCCCAGATTAACGAGTACACCTTTATGGGTGGCGTGAGCTATCGGTTCGTGGCCAAGGAGAAATTTGCCGTGAGTGCCCAGGCCCTCGCGGGCACCGGCTGGGGCATCTTCTCCGGCGGCAGCAAGGGTATTCCGGCGACGGATCTCGGCTTGTGGGAGAGCGGCTTGCGTCCCGCGTATTCGCTCGGTGTGAGCGC
>JBEKFF010000052.1:0-18432 GCA_050013455.1 Acidobacteriaceae bacterium
CGCCGGTCCGATCTTCCGCCTTCCGATGCAGAACTACACGCTCTTTGCCCATGGTTTGGCGGGCGGCGTTCACGGCGTTGGCCCGAACAACCCTGGCGGCGTCGGCTACAACCCGTACCAGTGGGGTGTGGGCCTGGTTGCTGGCGGCGGTATGGACTACGATCTTCCCTGGTTTAATCATCGCCTCGGTCTACGTCTGTTTGAGGCGGATTATCGCTACACACACATTGACTTTGGCCCGGCGAATCCGGCGATCTACCTTCAGGGTGGACGCGCAAACCTGGACGGCGCAGAGCTGAGCACCGGTCTTCTGTTCCACTTCGGCAGCATCGTCCCACCGCCGCCGGTTACCTACGCCTGCGCAGTGACGGCACCGACGGGAACAATCTATCCTGGCGACCCGGTCACGGTCACCGGCACGGCCACCAACCTGCGCCCCAAGAAGGACGTTCACTACACGTGGACCTCTGACGGCGGTACCGTCTCGGGTGAATCGAACGTTGCGTCGATCGACACCAAGACGCTCTCAGCCGGAACCTACAACGTCAAGGGTCATGTTGAGCAGGGTCCGAAGCCCGGCTGGTTCGCCGATTGCACCGCGCCATTCACAGTCACGGCCTTCCAGCCGCCGACCATCTCCTGCTCGGCGAATCCAAGCACCCTCAATGCGGGTGATCCTTCCACCATCACGGCTGCAGGTGTAAGCCCGCAGAATCGTCCTCTGACCTACAGCTACAGCGCCACGGCTGGATCGATCAGCGGCAACACCTCTTCTGCGACCCTGTCGACGAGCGGGGCGGCTCCTGGCACGACGATTACGGTGACCTGCAACGTGGTAGATGACAAGGGCCAGACTGCCTCGTCGCAAACGACGGTTACGCTCAATGCGCCGCCGCCGCCTCCTGCACCTGTGACCCAGAGCCTGTGCACCATTACCTTCGACAAGGACAAGGCACGCCCGACCCGTGTGGACAATGAAGCCAAGGCTTGCCTTGACGACATCGCCCTGACGGCGCAGCGTGACACGACCGCGAAGCTTGCGATCGTCGGCAACTCGGCTCCGATCCCTGTCCGCGGCAAGACCAACCCGAAGAAGGAACAGCAGGCGACCGACCTGGCTAACAAGCGCGCTGCAGAGCGTGCGGTCAACGAGAAGGCTTACCTGGTAACGGAGAAGGGTCTGGATGCCTCGAGCATCTCGGTCTACACCGGAACCGCGGGAGCTAACTCGGCGGCCACCACGCTGATCCCTGCCGGCGCAACGCTGGACCAGACCGGACTCACCCCAGTGGATGAGACGGCGGTCAAGGCTGTGCCCCGCAAGGCTGCGGCTCCCCGTCACCATAGCAAGAAGGCAGCGCCAGCGGCGATGTAAACTTGCTTGAATAACCGCAATGGCCGGCTGGGAGCAATCCCATCCGGCCGTTGTATTTTAAGAGTGACCCTTTCTGCTACGTCGCGCTTTGGTTCCGGCGCATCAGGCTAGATAAGTCCTCGTCCCTTCGTGCGTGCCGAATGGACGAGGTTTGGGGTAGCCTTATGAAATAGGAGACATTTGTTGAAGAGCTTGAAATTGCTGTCCTTGCGTGTGCTCGCAGTTCTCGTCCTGAGTTGGACATTTGTCCTTCCGATGCATGCGGTGAACTGGTTTCCCTTAGGACCGTATGGCGGAGACGCGCGCTGTTTCGCGGCCGATCCTGGAAACTCGAAGCATCTCTACCTGGGAACGGCCAGCGGGTGGATTTACGAGTCGCGTGATGGTGGCGGGACCTGGTCGCGCCTGAGTCAAATTCGCGATCGTAACGACCTGATCATCGATCATATTCTCTCTGACGCAAGGAACCCGCGGCGCCTGGTCGTTGGTGCGTGGATTGTGGATCATCCCGATGGAGGAATGTTCATCAGCGAAGATGGCGGCAAGACCTGGAATGACGTTCCACAGATGCATGGTCAGTCCGTACGGTCTCTGACGCGGTCGGATTCCGACCCTGACATGATGGTCGCGGGAACACTGCAGGGAGTGTTTCGCACCACGGACAACGGCTTGCATTGGAACCAGATCAGCCCGGCCGGAAGCACAGAGATTCATGAGGTGCAGTCGGTCGCGATCGACCCGAAGAATCCGCAGATCATCTATGCCGGCACGTGGCATCTGCCGTGGAAGACCGTCGATGGCGGAGCCCACTGGGAGAACATCAAGCAGGGAATCATCGAAGACTCGGACGTGTTCTCAATCCTTGTAGACCCGGTCCAGTCCCAGACTGTGTATCTGAGCGCGTGTTCAGGTATCTATAAGAGTGTCAACGCGGGGACAATGTTCAAGAAGGCGCCGGGTATCCCATCAGCAGCGCGCCGCACGCGCAAGTTACTCCAGGACCCCGGGCATCTGACGACGGTATATGCGGGCACCACCCAAGGGCTCTACCGCACGCTGGATGCAGGTCAGACCTGGGGCCCGTTGACTCCTGACAACGTGATTGTCAACGACGTCTATGTCGATCCGAAGGACTCCGGACATGTCTTGCTGGCGACGGACCACGCGGGGGTTCTGCGCAGTGACGACTTTGCCGCGAGCTTTCACCAGTCGAACTCGGGATTCTCGGCACGCCAGGTAGTGGCCTTCGCGGCCGACTCTATTCACCCCGCCACCGTCTACGCGGGTGTGGTCAATGACAAAGAGGAAGGTGGCGTCTTCCAGAGCGTCGACGGGGGTGCTCACTGGCGGCAGGACAGCGTGGGCCTGGACGGCCGCGACGTGTACAGCCTTGCTTCGACCCCGGCGGGCACGCTGCTGGCTGGAACTACCCATGGAATCTTTCGACTCCAGGGCGAAGTCTGGGTCAACACGGGCCAGTGGCTGAAAACTGCATCGCACGAGAAACGGCCGGCTGCCGAATCCGCATTGCAATCGCACGACGATAGCCGCCTGATGCGCCAGCCCTTGGTTGATTCGATCGTCTATTCCCTGGTCTCGGACGGAAACCTCGCGACCTTCGCCGGAACGTCCGACGGTCTCGTGCACAGCGAGAACGATGGCATTGCATGGGCTCCGATGTCGACGCTGCATATGGGCGAGGTGCGCTTCTTTGCGGTGGACCGCGGTGTCATGCTGGCCGCGAGCCTGAAGCGGATGTCGCTCTCAACGAACGGAGGCGTGCGATGGGCGTCCCTTGCATTGCCGGCGGCGCTGACGCAGATTTCTGCCGTTGCCGTCGATGGCGACATGAATCTTTGGGTAGGCGGCCGCGAAGGCGTCTTCTACTCGCCAGACAATGGCGTCAGCTGGCGGCCGGTCCACAACCTGGAGACTCCTCAGGTAGATGCGATTTACTTCGATCGCTCCGGCAATCGGATCCTGCTGACCACAGCCAACTCAACGATGGTCTTTGCGGTTCAGCTCCCGGATCACAAGGTCCGATACTGGGATACCGGCTGGAGGCTCCGCTTTGCGCGTCCGATGGGTACGCACCTGCTCGCTGCCACCCTGTATGACGGCGTCGTCATTCAGCCGAAGATGGTGGACTCGGAATTCGGTAAGGAGTCCCCCGGGACCGCGACCAAGGCGAGCGTTGCTGGCGCGGGCTCTCAATAGCGCTAGGGCCGGAGGCTCCCAACGGCGCTAGAATAGAGAGGTATGGAAGCAACTATCTCCACGCCCCGCCCACGCCACTCGTTCCAGACCGACGACCCTGCTCTCGAGCCGATCGCGAAGAAGGTTGAGGCCGGAGAGCGCCTCACCTTCGATGACGGTCTTACCCTGTATCGCAGCGGAGACATCCTGGCCGTCGGCTGGATGGCGAACCTGGTACGTGAGCGGTTGCATGGCGATGTCGCGTATTTCAACGTTAATCGGCACATCAATCCAACGAACGTCTGTGTGGCGTCGTGCCGGCTGTGCGCCTTTGGCCGCAAAAAGGGTGAGGCCGACACCTACACCATGGCGCTCGAGGAGGCTTGGGAGACGGCCGGCCAGGGGCTCACCGAAGCTGTCACCGAGTTTCACATCGTTGGCGGCCTCCATCCTGATCTGCCGTTCGAGTACTTCATGGACCTCGTGCGCGGCCTGAAAGAGCGCTACCCAAAAGTGCATATCAAGGCCTTCACGATGGTGGAGATTTCATTCCTCGCAAAGATTGGAAAGATGTCGATTCCAGAGGCGATTGAGCGCATGAAGGCTGCGGGCGTGGACTCATGCCCGGGTGGCGGCGCCGAGATCTTCGCTGACCGCGTGCGTCACATTATCTGCGACCACAAGATCGATGGCGGCGAGTGGCTCGAGACGGCCCGGTTGCTGCATAAGGCCGGTCTGCGGTCCAATGCCACGATGCTCTATGGGCACATCGAAAACGATGAGGATCGTGTGGACCACCTGCTGAAGCTGCGCGACGTGCAGGACGACACAGGCGGATTCCAGACGTTTATTCCGCTCAGCTTTCATCCGGACAATACAGCGCTCGGGCATCTGCCCAAATCCAGTGGCATGACGGATATTCGACAGATCGCTGTGAGCCGCTTGCTGTTGGATAACTTCCCCCACATCAAGAGCTACTGGCAGATGGTGACGCCGAAGATGGCGCAAATTTCCCTGCGTTTCGGCGCGGACGACATCGACGGCACGGTGGTAGAAGAGAAGATCTATCATGACGCGGGCGCGAATACGCCGCAGGGACTGCGCCGCCAGGATCTGGTGCGACTCATCACCGAGGCAGGGCGCGTTCCCTTTGAGCGCGACACGCTCTACCACGCCGTCACGCGCACTGAAGATAGCTTCACCGTCGCGGTATAGCGCGGGCGACCCTAAGACCTTCTGCGCATGGATTCGAAAACCGTATAGCCGATCAGCGCGGAGCAGATCGCGATCGTAAAGTTCTTTGCCGTGAAGATGTCGTGCAACGCCGCCGCAAGAGTTTTCCCGCGTCCGCTGTTGGCATTAAACTCTCCCATCAGCAGATTCGAATAAAACAGGAACACGATAAACGTGATCTCGACGACTGCTCGTAGGAGAGGATTGTGGCGCCGCGAGCCGCCGGATTTTTCAGGCATAGTTCATCGTATCTCTGTTGGAGGATGGGTGGAGATGGTGGGAATCACACTACGTCCGTATCGCGTGAATGACCTGGACGCGATGCATGCGCTGGATGTGGTGTGCTTCGATAAGCCCTTCCGCTTTTCCCGCAGCGCGATGCGACGCTTTGCCGAAGCAAAAAAGGCGCGCGTGGTCATTGCGGAAGACAGCGATGCGTTGGTGGGCTTTGTCATCCTGGATATCGAGGATGACAAAGAAGGGCGGTTCGGCTACATCGTGACGTTGGATGTGTCTCCCGGACATCGACACAGGGGCCTGGCAGGGCAGTTGATGCAGGAGGCGGAGCGAGAGGCGGTTCGCGAAGCCTGCGCTGCTGTTGTACTCCACGTCTTCACCGGCAATCAGCCAGCCATGCGTTTCTACGTCGGACGCGGTTTCGTACGGTCTCATCGAGAGAACGACTTTTATGGTCGGGGAATCGATGCGTGGGTATTCCACAAGCCGCTGCGTTCAGCCGACGAATGATGTCGAAATCCCATTGGTCTGGGATACATTGAGGTCATCGGAATATTCTCAGGAGATCAGGATGCAACTTGGCTCTGCGCTGGTAGCGATCATGTTGGGCGGTTGCGTAGCAACGATGGGTGCTCAAACAGTAGCAATTCATGGAGACAACGGGGTCGTTCTTGGGCCTCCGCCGGCCGTCGCGGTAAATCCGGTGACCGAGGATGTTGGCGGTCACGAGATTGCCGACAACTACCGCTGGCTGGAAGATCAGAAGGCTCCGGACACGCGAGCTTACATCCAGGCGCAGCAGCAATACACGGACACCTATTTTGCGCAGATCAAACCGCTGCGAGACCGGCTGGTAAAGCGGTTGACGGAGATGCAGCGCGTGGACTCGGTGACTGCGCCGACAGAACGACACGGCCGGCTCTTCTACACCAAGCGCCTGGCGGCAGAGAACCAGGCTTCTATTTACTTTCGCGATGGACTCGAAGGACCCGAGGTCAAGCTAGTTGATGCGGGCACTTTGAGCGCCGACGGCAACGCCTCGGTGAGCATCGCGGATGTCTCTTCCGATGGCAAGCTGCTGGTCTACGGCGAGCGTCGTGGGGGGGCCGACGAAGAGTCAATCCGCCTGCTGGATGTGGACACCAAGCGGACCCTGAGCGACGAGCTTCCACTGGCGCGCTATATGGGTGTCAGCCTGAACGGCAAGACGCTCTTCTACTCCAAGATCATTGCCAGCGGCAGCAGCGCGGTGTTCTCGCATGATCTTGGCACTACCGCCGACAAAGATGTCGAAGTCCTCGCAGGAACTTACCACGGGGAGCAGTTAGGCCCGCTCGATCTGGTCGGATGCCGCGTCTCCGAGAACGGGCACTGGCTGATCGTGACAATCGCCCACGGTGTGCCGTCGACGCGGGAAGACATTTTGCTAAAGGACCTGCGCACACCAGGCGCGGCGCTCGAACCGCTGGTCTTCGGAATCGACTCTCGTTTTCAGTTGCATCTTGACGGCGATCGCATGCTCGTCAACACAGACTTTGGCGCCCCCAATGGCAAGGTATTGCGGGCAAGCTTTGGGGATCCGACCACGAAGAGCTGGCCGGTGGTGATTCCCGAAGGCAAGAGCCCGATAGACGAGGTCTCGATCGCAGGAGGAAAGCTGTTCATCGGGCGCCTGGTAGATGTGAAGTCCGAGACGACGATTTATAGCCTGGAGGGAAAGAAGCTAGGCACGATTGCCTACCCGACGATCGGCACGGGCACGGTCGTGCGTGGACGCGCTGATTCTAAGGTCGGTTTCTATACGTTCTCCTCGTTCACCGTGCCGCCGACGATCTACAGCTATGACATCGCGACCGGCAAGACAACGGTTTGGAATCGGTCGCAGGTTCCGTTCGATTCCGACAAGTATGAAGTGAAGCAGGTCTTCTACACCTCGAAGGATGGAACGCGCGTGCCCATGTTCATCGCCGGCCGCAAAGGCCTGGCGCGCGACGGGAGCGCGCCGGTGATGATGACGGGCTATGGTGGTTTCCTCGTCTCCGAGACACCGAGCTTCAATGCGAAGTATGCCTGGTGGATGGAGCAGGGCGGTTTCTTCGCGCTGCCGAATATGCGCGGCGGCGGGGAGTACGGCGAGACGTGGCACAAGGCTGGAATGTTCGAGCACAAGCAGAATGTCTTCGACGACTGGTATGCCGCGGCGGAGTATCTGATCGCGAACAACTACACCACCAGCAAACGTCTGGCGATCACTGGCCGGTCCAATGGAGGCTTACTCATGGGCGCGTCCATGACGCAACGCCCCGACCTCTTCGGCGCCATCTTCTGCGGCTATCCACTGCTCGATATGTCCAGGTTTCAGAAATTTCTAGTGGGACGCTGGTGGACGACCGAGTATGGCTCCGCCGAAAATTCGCAGCAGGCTGATTACATCCTGAAGTACTCGCCGTATCAGAACGTGCGGCCCGGTGTGAAGTACCCGGCCATCATGTTCTTCACTGGCGACAGCGACACCCGTGTCGCGCCGCTGCACGCGCGCAAGATGACGGCGCTGATGCAAGCGACGGTGATGGCAGAGCCCGAGGCCGATCGCCGGCCAATCCTGCTCCACTACGACGTGAAGAACGGACACAGCGCCGGCATCAGCATCGATCAACTGGTCAGCGACATGGCCGATGAAGTTGGTTTCCTTTGGAATGAAACGGGCGGTAAGTAGCAGCGGCCGCGAGTTGCAAAATCAACGCGGCAGCGGCAGCAGCAGCGCGTCATAGCTGCGAGGGAAACGCAGTACGGCAGCCCACTCGCCGCCGCGGTCATCCTGCCATACGATCTCTCCGCCGAGCAGCGCTGCGATTTCAGCCGGCATTAGGTCCCGGCTCGCAGCAAACTCCTTGCCGCGGCGTGTGTTGGGATGGCTCATGAGGTAGTTGCGGAAGGACGGCGAGACGAAGTGCGACGTGAAGACGATGGCTGTGTCATAGCGTCCGGGTTCCTGCGCGGCTTTATGAATCTGCGGCAACGTAAAATCGTCAATCGAGATCGCCTTGATGGGACTCTTTACGTAGCCGAGCTCCGGTCGAAATAGGTCCGCGGCAACTGGCCATGCCGTGAGGACGGTCGCGTCAGGATAGTGCTGAGCGACGAAGTCGATCGCCTCTTGATGCACCACGATCATGTCGCGATAGGTGAGGTTGTCCTCCGGAGCAAACGACGTAGGCGGATTGAGCCAGAGCGCGCTGGCGAATGCCACGGCGGTCGCGGCCGCAAGGATGGGCCAGCGACGCGTATGGGTCCGCCAACGATCGACGCAGACGATCAGGATGAGCGGATAGATGGGCAGCAGGTAGCGAGTCAGCAACGCCCCCCCCAGCACCGAGAAGGCGAGCCAGTTGGCGACAACCAGCACGGCAATCGTGGTTCGAGCGCTGGGTGACAGTGAACTTGGAGCATTGTCTCGTCGTGGGAGAAAAAGGCAGGCGAGCGCAAAGACGATGGGCATCCAGATATTGCGCTGCCAGAAGAGGTGCAGAAAGCGATAGCGCACGGCCTGGAATACGTGCGCGGCGGTCAAGTTTGCGGTCGCGTTGTACCGAAGATACTCGGGGTTGCCGAAGGTGAAGCCAGTGACATGGTGGTGATACGCAAACCATGCCACAAGCGGCAGTACCGGGAAGGCGAGGGCTGCGATCCAGCCGAGATGACGACGCCGAAGCAAAGGGCTTTGCCGGTCGCGAAACAGCAAGGCCACCTCGAGCACGGCCAGGGCTGCCGGTTCAAGGATCGACGTTTCCTTGGCAAGGGCAGCCAGAGAGAAGAGTGCGGCGACGGAAAGATAACAGCGAGCGTCCGAGGTCGCACGCGGAAGATAGAGCGCAAAGGCCCAAAGCGTAAAACCCGCGGCGAAGATATCGGCATGGGCGAGGGAGCTCTGTGCAAACCAGATCGGATAGATTGCCGTCAGCAGCGTGACTGTGGCGGCTACCGGCGCGTCCAGCAGCCGCTGAGTCAGTCGGAAGATGGCGAGAAGACCTGCCGCCGCGAAGGCGCAAATCAGTAGTCGTGTCGCAACAATGTGGTAGCCGACGATATGCCACAGGCTGCCCAGCAGAATGTTCGGCAGGGGCGGATGGGCGTTCGTAAAGTGGGGAACCAGTTGGCCGGTGTGGAAGAAGTCCAGGGCCGCGGGAATGTAGTAGCCGCCCTCATCCCAGAAGTAGGGCAACCGCAGCAGAGTCAGGTGGCTGACGGCAACCGCTGCAAAAAACAGTAGAAACAGTATGGGTCCAGGTAGAGCCGCGAATTGGGCGCACGCCTGGCGAACTCGATCGGAAGGAGATTCCACGGAGTCTAGTGGACGGGGCCGTTGGAGGGAACGGCGAAGCGCTGGACTCCGGGGCCATCCAGCGAGATCGTTCCGAAGCTTTGCTCGTACTGGGCGACGTTGTGGTTCAGGACGTTCGCCAGCGCCTTGGCCTGCTGCGGGCTCAGATAGATACCTTGGAAGTTATCCACGCGCACCTGGTCCGGCGTCTCCTGCTCCAGCGTCCCGAAAACCAGGAAGAAATCCCAGATCGAGAGGCGCACCTGGACGCTATTTGCGTAAGAATCGCGGTAATCCGCTGATTTTTCGAGCGTAATTCGCGTGTTATCGGGCTGAGTGATGGTCTGGCTCATGGGGCTGCTTTCCGGATACTGAATACTGGTGCGGGAGAGGGGACTTGAACCCCTACGCCTTTCGGGCACAGGCTTCTAAGACCTGCGTGTCTGCCATTTCACCACTCCCGCGATCAACATAAGCCTAACGGCTTGCGGGACAGCTTGCAATGAAACGCCGGAATTGCCTGTTTTTGATTGGTTGCGCCGAGTCGGGCGAGCATCTCATCAATCAATAAGAAAGAACTTGAAGGCTTGCCCCCAACTTTTGCTGCCGGACTTCGTATCAATAAATAGCTAGGCCCGGCGAATAGATAACACGTCTGGTTGTGGGGAAGATAGGGCCTAGTGGATGACGACAAATCGCCGATGAACTCTGGGACGGCGTTTATCTAGGATGGCGTTTAGGAGCCGGCAGACGGGATGGTTTCCGGGGCAAAAGGGTTGCGTCCAAACCGTATCCTAGTGCATCCTATTCAAGAAAGTTGATAAAGGAACACTCAATTATGGCAAATGAATTTGTAAGCGTGATCAAGCCGACCAGCAAGTCCGCCGGCACCGAAGGCAAAGGCAGAGCGTATCCTGTTCTCCCGGTTAGAGATACGGTTCTATTCCCGCATGCAGTTTTGCCTCTGACGGTTGGCCGGGAAAGCTCCATCCAGCTGATCCAGTCGCTGGGTGAAGAGAAGACCATCCTGGTCGTAGCCCAGCGCGACGCCCGTCAGGACTCCCCCGAAGGCGGAGATTTGCACCAGGTTGGCACCCGCGCGACGGTTCACAAGGTCGTCAAAATGCCTAACCAGAGCCTTTTTGTGTTCACCGAGGGTATGGAGCGCGTCCGGCTGGGCGAATTTGACCAGACGCAACCCTTTCTGACGGCGAACTATTCTGCGCTGGAGGATGTCATCCCCGAGCGCTCAGCCGAGGCTGAGGCCCTGCAGCGAAACGTTCTGGCCCAGTTTCAGGAGATCGTCACGTCGTCTTCGACCCTTTCCGACGATCTGCAGACCATTGCATTGAACATCGAGGAGCCGTCGCGACTTGCGGACTTCATCGCGGCCAGCCTGCCCTTCCTCACCACGGCTGAGAAGCAGGAGCTGCTCGAGACCTCCAATGTGAAGACACGGTTGGAGATGATCAACAGCTACCTGGCCAAGGAGCTGGGGGTTCAGCAACTGCGCAACAAGATCCAGAGCGAAGTTCAGGATTCGGTTCAGCAGTCGCAGCGCGACTTCTACCTTCGCGAGCAGATGAAGGCTATTCAGAAGGAACTGGGCGACCTGGACGAGACCCAGAAGGACGTTGCTGAGCTCAAGGAGAAGATCGAAGCCGCCGGCATGCCGGAGGAGACCAAGAAGGATGCGCTGAAGGAGCTCGCCCGTCTCGCGCGGATGAATCCCGCGGCAGCGGACTACTCGCTCACCCGCAACTACGTCGAGTGGCTCGCAGTTCTACCCTGGTCGAAGAGCTCGTCCAGCGAGGTGGACATCAAGAAGGCCAAAGAGTTCCTCGACGAGGATCACTATGGCCTCAAGAAGGTGAAGGACCGCATCCTGGATTACCTCAGCGTCCGGCGTTTGAAGCCGGATATGAAGGGGCCGATCCTGTGCTTTGTCGGGCCTCCAGGCGTGGGCAAAACCTCGCTCGGCCGCAGCATTGCACGGGCGCTGGGACGGAAGTTTTCCAGAATCTCGCTCGGCGGTATGCACGACGAGGCTGAGATTCGTGGCCATCGCCGGACCTACATAGGCGCTCTTCCGGGACAGATTATTCAGCACTTAAAGCGGGTCGAAGTCAACGATCCCGTCTTCATGCTGGACGAGATTGACAAGCTGGGCCGTGACTTCCGTGGCGATCCCGCGAGCGCGCTCCTGGAGACACTCGACCCGGAACAGAACAACACCTTCCGTGATAACTACCTGGATCAACCGTTCGACCTGAGCAAGGTGCTCTTCATCTGCACGGCCAATCAGTTGGACACGATCCCGGCGCCGCTTCTCGATCGCATGGAGATCATCGAGTTGACCGGCTACACCGAAGAGGAGAAGGTCAACATCGCGGAGCGCTACCTGGTTCCGCGGCAGATCAAGGAGAATGGTATCGAGCCAAAGGAAGGTCAGGAAGCAATCATCGAGTTCCCGACCGCGAGCGTCGGCCTGATCGCCCGCCATTACACGCGCGAAGCCGGCGTGCGGCGCCTCGAGCAACTCATCGGCACGGTATGCCGCAAGACGGCGCGCCAGGTTGCCGAGGGTCGCACCGAAAAGCTGATCGTCACACCTGAGGTCATCCACGAATTCCTGGGCGGCATTAAGGTGCGCGTCGATACCGAGATTGCCGAGCGGACCAAGCGTCCGGGCGTAGCAGTCGGTCTCGCCTGGACACCGGCAGGCGGCGATGTGCTCTTCATCGAAGCCAACAAGATGAAAGGCAAGGGCGGCTTCACCATGACGGGCCAGATCGGCGACGTCATGAAAGAGTCCATGCAGGCGGCTCTCACGTGGGTGCGGTCGAACGCCCTCTCGCTGGGGTTGGACGACGATGTGCTCAAGGACATCGATCTGCACATCCACGTGCCTGCGGGTGCTATTCCCAAGGATGGGCCGAGTGCGGGCGTCACCATGGCGACCGCGTTAGTGTCCCTTCTGCTGGATCGCCCGATTCATCCGCTGCTGGCGATGACGGGCGAGATTACCCTGAGCGGCAATGTGCTGCCGGTCGGTGGCATCAAGGAAAAGTTCCTTGCGGCCAAGCGGGCTGGCGTGCGCGACGTGATTCTGCCGATCGACGTGAAGACCAATGTGGAAGAGGATCTGTCCGCCGAACAAATTGAAGGCGTGACAATTCACTATGCCTCGCGGATTGAAGACGTACTGGATGTTGCCCTGCCGAAAACCATCGGCGAGGCGGCCCAGGACGATGAGGTTCGCGAAGAGGTCCTCGCCCAGTAGAGTAAGTGGCGTTGGCCTTCCAGCGGTCCATCGCGCCGTTGCGCGGTATCCTCGGAGTGTGGATAGAGCGTTGATCCAAAATGAACGGCTGCTGATGATCGATACCTGCGGAGAGACCTCGGGTATCGCCTTAACTTGCGGCGAACAGGTGTTGGCTGCGGAGGATCTTCCTCGCGGAAGCGCCTCGGCAGAGATCATCGACGCCATCCGCCGGCTTCTGCAGACGCAGCCAGGATGGCAGCTGCGGAATCTTGACGCCATTGGTGTCGTGCATGGACCGGGATCGTTCACGGGCATACGCACTGGACTGGCCACGGCCAAAGGCCTTTGCGAGGCAGCAGGGCTCCCCATGGCGGCGGTCTCCCGGCTGGAGGTTTTGGCGAACGCAGTCGGCCTGGCCGATGGCTTTGCTGCGCTCGACGCCGGACGCGCCGAAGTCTACGTGCGCGAAATCGGCACGGGCCGCGAGTGGCTCTGCTCCACCGGCGGTCTCCTACTACAGTGCCATGGCAAGCAGATCGCGTTGGCTGAGAGCCGATTGGTTGATCAGCTAGAAGGCTGTGAAACAATCCTTCGTACCCTGCACGCGTCGGATTCCCGGGGCCCGGTTTTACGCAAACTGCGCCTTGGTGGAAGCGATGTAGCGCTTACCGACGCAAACTACGTCCGGCAGGAGGCTGACATCTACCGGAAGCCTGCCGGGGCGGTCGGCTGATGACCGCCGTTTGGCTCATACGGCGCGCGTCAGCCGCCGATCTTGAGGCCATTCTTGCAATCGAACAAACAAGCGCGGAAGCTCCGCATTGGAGCCATTCCCAATGGCTGACAGCCCTTAGCGGCGAGCCGGGCCACGAGCCCATGCGCGCGAGTTTTGTGGCGGAATGTAAGGGAAGCATCCTAGGATTTGCGGTCGCCAGCCGAGCGGGCGAGTTGGCCGACCTGGAGAGTGTGGCGGTCTTACCGTCCGCACGCCGCAAGGGCATCGGCAAGGCGCTTTGCCAGCAGGTGATCGTTTGGTCGCGGAACGCAGGAGCGAGCGAGCTAGAGCTCGAGGTCCGGGAGTCGAGCGAAGGCGCATTGGCGCTCTACCGCTCGCTGGGATTTGTGGAGCAGGCCAGGCGCCGGGAGTACTATCGCAACCCGACCGAGGATGCCGTGCTGATGGCGGCTCGGGTATAACTCAAACACTGCATACCACCTACGCTGTCACAGTTCGCAGAACGTAGAGGGGCGCAAAGGTATAATCGTTGCCTATGGTTCGGGATGGTCTTTATTACGGAGTTTCGCTGCTGGTCGTCGCGGTAATCGTTTATTTGGGGACGCATTGGATCAGTCTGACGGCGATTCCATTCCTCCTTGCGGTGTTTTTCCTGATATTTTTCCGTGATCCAGACCGCGAAATTCCTGCCGGGCCAGGCCTGATCGTCTCCCCCGGTGACGGCAAGGTGGAAGAAGCAGAATGGATTGAGACCACCGCCGGCGCCAGGTTCCGCGTCAGCATCTTTCTGAGCGTCTTCGATGTGCATGTGAATCGCGTGCCAATCAGCGGCAAAGTGACCCTGATGGAGTATCGCGAGGGTCAGTTTCTGAATGCCATGAGTCCGGAATCAGCCATCCTGAATGAGCAGACGCTGATCGTGATTGAGGATGGGCAAAACAGCGTCAGCTTTAAGCAGATCGCCGGACTTCTGGCGCGACGCATCATCTGTGATGTCAAGACCGGCGACGTCGTGCAGCGGGGCCAGCGGATGGGCATGATCAAATTTGGGTCGCGCGTGGATGTGCTGATGCCTGCCGATGTCGAACTCCGGGTCAAACCCGGAGATCGCGTGCAGGGTGGCAAATCCATATTGGGCGTGCTGCCAGGTTACGGTAACGACAAGGCGAACAAATCCTCCAATGGACGGGGCTAATGGCCGAGGCTGAGGCGCAACGAATGCATCCAGCGCGGCGCGGCATGTACGTGCTGCCGTCGCTGTTCACCTCAGGCAGCATCGCCCTGGGGTACTACATCATCATGCAAAGCATCCGCGGCTCCGTCATGTCCGACCCCGCGCTGTCCTCCGCTGCATTCGATCACGCCGCACTCGCGATAGCGTTTGCGATCGTCTTCGATGGACTGGATGGCCGCATCGCGCGCATGACCAACACCTCCAGCGCCTTCGGCAAAGAGTTGGACTCGCTGGCCGACGTGATCACCTTCGGCGTTGCTCCCAGCCTGCTCGCTTACCTGTGGGGGGTGCGCCAGCTTCCGCCCTCGATCCATCCCGAGATTGAAGCCCGCCTGATGCACTTCGGCGTGGTCATATGCTTTCTCTTCCTGATCTGCGGAGCGTGCCGCCTAGCGCGCTTCAATATCAGCGTCAATCCGCAGCCCCGTAATCCAGGGCGCCCTGGCCGAAAATACTTCGTCGGCATGCCAATCCCCGCAGGCGCGGGAGTCCTTGCTGCGGTGATTCATTTTGAAGGAGGGTCACCAGTCCACAACTTGTGGCTCTCGCTGGTATGGCTGGCGCTGGTCGCGTTCGTTGGATTTCTCATGGTGAGCAGCTGGCGTTTCTGGAGCGGCAAGGAGATTGACACCAACACACGCAAGCCGGGCCGGCTGCTTGTTTTATTGGTCGTGGTAATCGGCATCATCGTCGAATGGGATCAAGTCGCCTTGTTGGTCATCGCTCTCGGCTACCTGGTTTCGGGCGTGATGGCGCGGCTTGCCTACTCCTGGGATCGCCGAACCCAGGCGGCCTGATCGGTACCAGGCTGCCACTAAAAAACAAAAGAGGAATTGAAGATGGCTGGGAAAACATGGCGCGGAGCAGTCGTCGGTGCGTCGACGCTGCTGGGTAAAGAGCTTGCCGAAGAGCTAAGCGGGGCCACAGACGCCTTGTGGGATATCACGCTGCTCGACGCCGAGGATGCTGGTGGAACGATTACTGCGGCAGGCGATGAGGCGCTGGTGATCCAGACCATCGCAGCCGATTCCTTCGTTGGCATCGATGTGGTCTTCTTTGCGGGCGAAGGTTCGACGGCGCTGCAGTTTTGGAAGGCCGCCCACGCGGCCGGAGCAGCCATCGTCGACCTCACCGGTGCACTCGAAGGCCAGCCCCACGTCCAAGTGCGTTCACCGTTCGTTCCAGGAGGCGCTCAGCCCGACCTCGCAACCATCGCCGAGGTGTCAGCGCAACCAGCCGCGATCATGCTTGCACTCGCCAGCAAAACATTGAGTGCGGCCGGTCTCGAGCGCATGGCCGCCACCGTATTGGAGCCGGCCTCCGCATTTGGAAACGCCGGAGTCGAAGAGGTCCATCAGCAGACCGTCAGCCTGCTGTCCTTCAAGCCATTGCAGAAAGATATCTACGATGCGCAGGTAGCCTTCAATCTGCTGGCATCTCTCGGATCCGTGGCGAAGGCGAATCTCGAGAGTACCCGCAACACCATTCGACGACACATCGAGCTTCTAACCAGCAAACACGCAGCTGATTCTGTGGCGTTGCAGTTACTCCAGGCTCCGGTGTTTCACGGCTACACCGCGTCCGTGTTTGTGGAGACCTCGCAGCAGATCGACGAACAGACCTTGCGCAAGATGCTCCTCCAAGACCAGCCCCAGTTTATCGAGGATGAGTCTCCGAGCAATGAAATCGCTGCTGGGAAGGGCGAGATTCTTCTGCGTGTCACCGCGGCTGACAGCAAGAAGGGAAGCGCGTTCTGGTTGTGGATGGCAGCCGACAACCTCCGCCTATCCGCGCGCAATGCAGCCGCATGCGCCTTGGAACTACTGCGATTGCGACCGGCAAGTGGCGTCCAGTAGCGTTATTGGCTGACGACCGCGCACCTTCTCCCGTATGCTCTGGAATGGATATTGAAGGAGGCCTTCAACATGCAGCTATTAGGAATGGCAAAGAGCGTGAGCGCAGCGCTGATCAGCGCGACCGTGCTCCTTCCGCATCCCCAGAAGGATGCGACGCCACCTGCGCCACCCGCCGCTCCCGTCATTGTGACCTCGCCAGAAGTATTGAATCTGGATGCACTGGCCGCACAGGGTGAAGAACTCCTGGTCAAGGCGCGCGCTGGAAACGGGAGCTCTGGAATCACGCTTGCGAACTACAAGAGCCACTACACGATGCTGACGGCTCGCACCCAAAGTGGTGGCGGCGAACTCCATGGGCACTATGCCGATTTCCTCTTCGTGATAGCGGGGGAGGGAACCGAGATGACGGGCGGCACACTGCTGAACCCGAAAGATCTACCCGACGGCGAAGTGCGCGGGACAGGCCTCGAAGGGGCAACCCCTCACGCATTGCACAAAGGCGATGTCATCCACATTCCGGCGGGCACGCCACACCAGGCCATCGAAGCCCCGGGCCAGACCATCACCATCTACGTCATCAAGGTGCGTGAGCCTGAAGCACAACCTTAGCAACACGCGAGGAATTAGGTATGAAGATCGTGCAAATGGCGGACGCGGTCCGCTACCCATCCATGACAACTGCCGAACTGCGCGAGACGTTTCTCCTCGAGGACCTCTTTCGCGAAGGAGAGATTGAGACGCGCTATATCGATTTGGATCGAGCCGTCATCGGCGGCGCTGTCCCCACAAACTCAACGTTGACGTTGGAAACGCAACCGGAACTTCGCGCCGATTATTTCCTCGAGCGTCGTGAGTTAGGGGTCTTGAACGTAGGCGGTTCCGGCGTCGTCTCAGTAGACGGCGCCTCCTTCGCGATGGAGAAACTTGATTGCCTTTACGTCGGTCGAGCCAATCGATCCGTAACCTTTGCCAGCAACGACGCGAGCAAGCCCGCGGCGTTTTACCTGCTCAGCTATCCCGCCCACGCGACCTTTCCCACCACTCTGGCCAAGTTCAACGAATTGAAACCGGTTCTTCTTGGCTCCGAGGAAACCTGTAACAAGCGGTCGATCTATAAAGCGATCTTCCTCGATGGAATTCGCAGCTGCCAGTTGGTGATGGGCTTTACGCTGCTCGCACCCGGATCAAGCTGGAACACGATGCCGCCGCACACGCACATGCGCCGCAGCGAGGTGTACTTCTACTTCGATGTAGATCCGTCGCAGCGCGTCCTGCACCTGATGGGCCCCGCGAGCGAGACTCGCCACCTCGTCGTGCGTGATCGAGAGGTAGTGGTGTCGCCGGGATGGAGCATCCACGCCGGCGTCGGCACAAAGAGCTATGGCTTCTGCTGGGGCATGGCGGGGGAGAATCAGCGATACGACGACATGGACCTTCTGGCGATCGCTGATTTAAAGTAAGTCGTCCCGGAAAAGAACCCGTCGCCGAAGTTCATCCAGCCGGGTTGCTCGAATTGGAAGCTGCCGCAAGGCTATGCGATACTAAACCTGAGTAGAGCAAACGATTCCGGGTCGCGATTTGCGATGTGGACTCGAGAATTAGGTGCTCCTCGCGCCTCACCCTGCACCATCGAGCAGGGCAGGGCCGGGATGGCGGAACTGGCAGACGCAGCGGACTCAAAATCCGCCGACCGCAAGGTCGTGGGGGTTCGACCCCCCCTCCCGGCACCAAGATAAGCCGCACAAAATGAATAGGTTACGAAGAACAAAGCCTCTCAACCCGAGAGGCTTTTTCATGCTCAAAAAGTGCTGGTGCCGGTTTTGGTGCCGGTTGGTACCCAATTTGCTAATTTGGATTAGGAGGTGCCGGAACATGCCCAGGAGGAGCACGAAGAAGGAGCGCGGCGTATTCGAGAAAGACCCCGGTTCCGAGATCTGGTGGATTCGCTATTACATCGACGGACGCGAGCGCCGCGAGAA
>JBEKFF010000053.1:0-18297 GCA_050013455.1 Acidobacteriaceae bacterium
GCAGGTCTCCGCAAGCGTGCCGCCGACATCCGCAACCACCTCAAATTCCTCCTCGAATCCACCGACCCCAACACCGTCTTCTGGATCGAACGCCGCGCCACCAGCGGCCTCCGCAACGCAGCAAGATCAGGCGCGGCCGCCGCAACCCCATTCGCCTTCAGCACCCACCTCCTCGCCACCCCCATCGACGTCTCCACGCTCCTAGCCGACACCCTCTTCACCCACTACCCCAGCGTCATCCTCACCTCCGCCACCCTCGCCGTAGCCGCGCAGGACGGCACGCCCAGCTTCGAACACCTCAAGCGCCGCCTCGGCATCCCTTTCCCCAAAGAGCTCGTAGTCCCCAGCCATTTCGACTACGCCAGGCAAGCACTCCTCTACCTTCCCCCCGGCATGCCCCCGCCCCGCGACCCCAACTTCCTTCCCCAGGCCGCAGAAAAAATCCGCCGCGTCCTCGAGATCACCCGCGGCCGCGCCTTCTGCCTCTTCACCTCGCACGCCCAGATGCGCGAACTCCACGACCGCCTCCTCTCCCAACTCCCCTACCCACTCCTGATGCAAGGCTCCGCACCGCGCCACATCCTCCTGCAACAATTCCGCGACACCCCGAACGCCGTCCTCTTCGGGACATCGAGTTTCTGGCAGGGCATCGACGTGCAAGGCGAGCAACTCAGCTGCGTCATCATCGACAAGCTCCCCTTCGCCGTCCCCTCCGACCCCATCATGAAAGCCAGAACCGACGCCATCACCGCGGCCGGCGGCAACGCCTTCAACGACCTCCAGGTCCCGCAAGCCGTCATCGCCCTCAAGCAAGGCTTCGGTCGCCTCATCCGCTCGCTCTCCGACCGCGGCGTGCTCATGCTCCTCGACCCCCGCATCCGCACCACCCGCTACGGCGCCACCTTCCTCGACAGCCTCCCGCCCTACGCCCGCACCGACGACATCACCGCAGTCGAACGCTTCTTCGAGTGATATCGTTGCTGCAAGTTTTCTGGAAGCCCTGAAAGAACCCTATGAAGAATTTGCGCGGAAACTGGCGTCCATTGATCATGGTCTTCCTTCTAACGACTTGTGCGACGTGTCAGGGCCAATCTTCGGAGAAGAGCACCGTATTCACCTCACCCGCGGACCTGAGCACAGCCATCAGGTTCTATTGGTTCGGCGATATGTGGAGTCACTGGCGGCATCCAATCAACTTCTACACGGTAGACACTAACGACAAAAGACTGCATACAGTGCTAATGCCGAGTCCCATTCACCCGGAGGGCATTGCTGCGTTCGTAACCGCCTCAGAGATGCAGACGTTGCTCAACAAGCTTGCTCAGTCCGACTATGACTGGACTACCTCCAGGAAGGTCGAGAAGTTTCGCGATCCATATCCCGAAGTGAACGCCGACAGTTTCGAAATTACAGTAGTGTCTTCGCGGGGAACTGCAGAAGGACACATCCGCTTGGCCGTAATGTGCGACCAACTCGCACAATTTGACGCTCTCATGCCATCGCCCCGTATCCGTTGGCAGTTTCGAACCATGCGATGGGATGACGGGTGCATCATTCCGGGATACCGTAACGAAGTAATGCCCACTGATTGATATCTCACGGCGAACTCAAAGAATCAGCAGCCTCTACGTCGCGTATCCTTGAACTACCCGCATGGGACGCAACCTCTACATCCTCGCCGCGACACTAGGAGCGCTCTCGCTCCTGTCGATCGGCCTGTCCTTCACCAACATCGCCCAGCAGCCCGGCTCCCCCGGCGACGCCTCGCTCTGGCGCATGACCAGCATCGCCCTTCTCTGCGTTGCCCTCATCGTCACGCTCCTCGGCGTACTGAGCTCACTCTTCGAGCAGGCCGAGCGCCGCCACGACGTCGACCGCCAGCACAAGCGCCGCAGCCGCCCCGAATAGCATTCCCCCATCAGATTCCCGGTAGAATGGTAGATGGCGCGAATCACCCGCCGATTGGAGCCCCACACCCCATGTTCGAAGTCACGGTACAGGCCGGTTTCTCCTCAGGCCACTACCTCCGCAACTACCACGGCAAGTGCGAAAACCCGCACGGCCACAACTACCGCGTGCTCGTCACGCTCATCGGCGAAACCCTCGACGAAGCCGGCCTCCTGCTGGACTTCAAGCTCCTCAAGCAAGTCCTCCGCCCCACAGTCGAGTACCTGGACCACCAGATGATCAACGACCTCGAACCGTTCACCACGCTGAATCCATCAGCCGAAAACCTGGCCCGCTACTTCTTCCAGAAGACCGCGACCCAGCTCCACGACATGACCGAAGGCCGCGTCCGCGTCAAAGACTGCACCCTCTACGAAACCGACACCAGCTTCGCGCGCTACTACGAGCCAGAAGCAGGGAAGTAGCATGCACCTCATCGAACTCTACAAATCAGTCCAAGGCGAAAGCTCCTTCGCCGGCGTCCCCTGCATCTTCGTCCGCCTCGCCGGCTGCAACCTCCGCTGCTCCTGGTGCGACTCCGAGTACACCTTCACCGGCGGCAAGCCCTTCACCGCCGACGAAATCCTCGCGCAGATCGAAGCCCTCCAACCCTGTCGCCTCATCGAGTTCACCGGCGGCGAACCCATGCTCCAGGCCCGAGAACTTCTCCCTCTGATGGACCGCCTGCTAGCGAGCAACTACACCGTCATGATCGAGACCAGCGGCGAGCAGCCCCTAGCCGCCGTGCCCCGCGCCGTCCACAAAATCGTCGACGTAAAGTGTCCGGGCGCCGGCTCCGCAGCCAACACCTTCCGCCTCGAAAACCTCGAAGCCCTCACCCCCAACGACGAGGTCAAGTTCGTTCTCTCCGACCGCGCCGACTACGAGTTCGCCCGCGACTTCATCCAGACCCACAGCGTAGCCGACCACTGCGGCCAGATACTTCTCTCCCCCGCCTTCCTCAAGAACCCCACCGACCAGCGCTCCACCGACAACGCCGCCCTCGACCCCCGCTTCGTCGTCGAGTGGATGCTAGCCGACGGCCTCCCCGCACGCCTCAGCCTCCAAATCCACAAGTACATCTGGGAACCCCGCAAAAAAGGCGTCTAGCCCTTCCGCGCCTCAACCACTTCCTCGCCCGTCGCGCTCGCATAGGCACGTGCCCGCCACTCCACCGGCCGACCCAGCATCTGCCGCGACAGCGCATACCACTGAATCCCAAACAGCATCAAAATCCCCACCGGATGCAGAACCGCCGACACCATCGGCTGCTTGAATCTCCGCACCGCAATCACTCGCGGCAGATAGCTCCCCACCACCGCAACCGCCAGCAACACACTCACAATCCCAGCCGCCCGTGGATCGTCAAGAGTAGCTCCCACCACCCTGCTGCTCAGCCAAAACGCCAGCCACAACACCGCCGCGATCACCGGCAGCACCTGCCCCATCAGCAACAGGATCGTCACCGGAACAATCCGCTTAGGCGCTCCCAACCCTTCCGTCGCATTCTTCGCCAGCCCCATCCATACGTCGCTCGCCGAACAATACATCCTCACCTCAGCAAGCTCCGTCAGATCGACAAAGTCCGTCCTCAAACCACACCGTCGAAACTCCTTCGGCAATCGGAGCCCATCATGCCGCGTATCGCGAATCGCCGCGTGCCCCCCACACGCAAAGTAAGCCTCCCGCTCCGCCAAAAAGAACTGCCCACACCCCGCCGCATACGCCACCTTGGTCGTCTTGCGCATCCTTCCCATTGGCAGCAGACCCAGCAGTACAAAATGAATCAACGGCAGCAGCATCCGCTCCATCCACCCGCCCATAACCTGCCGCGGAAACCCCGACAGCAACGCGACCTTCCGCGCCCGCATCTCCCCAACGCAACGCGCCACCGCATCCGGCCCCACCCTTACATCCGCATCCAAAAACAGCATCAACCCCGCATCTGCCTCTTGCGCCAGCACCCAGCAAGCATGCTGCTTTCCGTTCCACCCCAGCGGCAACTCCCGCGCCACCACCAGTCGCACCCGTGCATCCCTCGCCGCGATCTCTCGCACGATCTCCGCAGTCCGGTCCGTCGACGCATCGTCCAGCACCAGCACCTCGAGCCCCACTCTACGACTAGCCAAAACGCTCTCGACACACGCCCCAATATTCCGCTCTTCATTCCTCGCCGGAATCAGCACCGCCACCCGCACATCCCCAATCGTCCCCACCCCCGGCGCCCGATACCACCGCAAATTAAGCAGAAACATCACCGCCGGGATCACTGCGAAGAAACAAATGACTCCGGCCATCACTACCAGCATCATCGCCGCGCCGATCATGCCTTATCCCGCACGTCACTCGATTCCCGACGCTCCGTGTGATCTACCTGTTGCCGGCCCCTCGAAAACATCCCCCGCACCCGCCGGCCGATCCCATACATCCCGCCCGTACCGCGACCACCGCGCAGCAGCACGCGAAACGCGCTCGCATCCCGCGCCATCGCTGCACCCTTCAACTCCTCCATCGTCCCCACAAGCGCGCTCTCCAACGCCTCGCTCGCCGCCTCCGTGCTCACGCCGTCCGCAAGCCGCACAGGCTCACCAATCCGCAGCAACGTCTCCGGCAGCCGCTCATCCCAAAACGTGTATTCGATCGCCAGCGGCACAACCAACACCCCGGGAATCCTCGCAACCAGCGCGCCCAACCCAGACTTGAAACCTAACGGCCGCTCCCGCGAATCCACAAACCGCCCCTGCGGCGTGATCCATACCACGCCTCCGCTCGCAAGGATCACCTGCGACGTCCGCAAGAATTGCGCCGCCCCGCGTGCCGTCGCCATCTCCACCGAAAAGATCCCAATCTTCGCAAGAATCGGATACCTCTCTAATGCCGCCGCATCCATCGGCGCATAATGCTTTCGTTCAGGAAGCAGCCTCTGCGCCAGCAGCACCGACACCATCGGGTCCCACCACGATGAGTGGTTCGCATAGATAATCAACGGACCCGTTACCCCTGCAAGCACCTCGGCCTGCTGCACCATCACCGATCGAAAATGCCGCCGAAAATAAATCCGCACAATACGCTGAAAGAAGCGCAGCGTCATTTGAGATACGACGGGAATCTCACGCACGCTTGACGCCACTGGCGTAGCTCATTGGCTCTTCATAAATCATCATGCGGCCCGGCTCGGAAACTTACCCTGAGCGCTTTGCAAGATCCCATTCTTCGCGTCCGCATCCAGTGAGTCCGCAGCAATCCATCCCGACATCATCACCATCGGCATGCCCGGCCCCGGATGCGCCGCACCTCCCGCAAGATAAAGTCCTTCCACTTCACGACTCCGGTTCGCCGGCTTGAACGCGCCCAGAAATCGCCCATGCGATGACAGCCCATAAATCGCTCCGTTCAACACCCGATACCGATCGTGAATATCCTGTGGCGTCAGCGCCCGCTCAAACACAATCCTTTCTTCAATGTCCTCGCAGCCCGCCGTCCGCTTCAACTTATCCAGAATCACCTGCCGATACGCAGGCAGCATCTTCGACCAGTCATGATGCGGCCGAAGATAAGGCGTATGCACCAGTACATACATCGCCTCTCCACCCGCAGGTGCGCTGTTAGGATCACTCACCGCCGTGCACGCAAGATAGCAAGTCGGATCCGGCGCAGGCTCTCCCAAATCGTAAATCGAATGAAACTCCTCATGCGGATCACGCGAAAACACGAAGTCATGATGCGCCAAATGCTCGTAGCGCTTCTTCAAACCCAGGTACAGCACCACGCCGGAGCATGCTGGCTCATACGCCCGTTTGTGTTCAAACTCCTTCGCCGCAGCCGTCTGCGCCAGCAACTCCCGATGCGTCCGCACAGCGTCTTCATTACTCACAATCGCATCGAACGCATGAGTCTGCCCATCGGCCGTGACCAGCCCCGTCACCGCAGCATGCTTCGCGTCACTCGTAAGAATTTTTGACACATCGGCACTCGTGTGGAACACAACGCCCAACTCGCCCGCAAGCTTCACCAGCGCCTCCGGCACGGCGCGCGTTCCACCCATCGGATACCAGATCCCCTCCTGCGCCTGCATGCTTCCAATCGCCGTAAGAATCGCTGGTGACGCATCCGGCGACGACCCCACATACTGCACCATGTGGTCAAGCATCTGCGCCGTATTCGGCTCAGAAATAAACTCCCGAATCGTCCCTGCCACGGTCTGTCCCATCCGCATCTTCAACACGTCGCGCAGCACCTTCAGATCAAACGCACCCCCCACATCCAGCGTGTCCCTGATCGACCCCACCGACTTCCAGAAGAAAAACTTGTCGCTGATCGTATGCAGCTCTTTCGACAAATCCATCAGCTGCGTATACCTCGCGCCCATACCCGGAAACCGCCCCTCAAGCTCGGCCGACATCTCACCGGCATCATCCAGCAGATCAATCGTCGCTCCATCGTCAAAGAAGCAGCGCCACTGCGGATCAAGCCGCACCATGTCCACATAGTTCTCGAGCGTCTTCCCCGCCTCCGCGAAAATCTTCCGAAGCACCGACGGCTGGATCAGAATCGTCGGCCCCATATCAAACCGAAATCCCTCCCCGCGCAGCTGCGCCGCCTTCCCCCCCAGCCATGCGTTCTTCTCGAAGACCTCAACAGCATGCCCGCGGGCAGCCAGTGTACAAGCCGCCGCAAGCCCAGCCAGCCCTGATCCAATCACACCAATGCGCATCTGTTCTCCTGCTCTTGTCGTTCAATTGTGCTGAGTTGAAATTACCGCCGCGAGGCTTTGACCAGCTGCTTGAGAGCCTTCCAGCGCATCGCCAATCCCTTGCCGTGCATCGCCCGGATCAGCCCAGCAAACATCGGCACATCTTTGTCCGTGGTGGGATCGAGATGAAGCATCACCCCTCCGCGCCGCGTCAGCACCGTCTTCACCGACGTCATCTCCAGCAAGCCCTCTGCTCCGCGCGTCACTCCATAGCCGCTCGCTCCCCGACCGCCAAACGGCACGCGCGGATCAGCCGTTGGAGCGATGATGTCGTTAATCAGCAACGTCCCCGCATCCAACATCGCGCCCAGCATTCGTGCTTTTTTCTCGTTGCCACGCGCGCAGAAGATCGCCACCGTCAGCCCATACGAGCACTGCGCATAAAGTGCCGGCACGTGCATCATCGACTCCGCCTCAATCAACGAAATCACCGGCGCAAAAATATCGCTGCCAGCAATCGCCAGGTTCGCCGTCGCGTGATCAATCAGCAAAGGCTTCTGCGCGCTCGGCGCAAACATGCCTTGCACTTCTGCGCCCCCATCAGCGGCTTCGTCCAGCATCGCCTGCAGGCGCGTCGATGTCCCCGCATCCAGCGCGACTCCTGGAATCTTCGCCAGCTCCGCACGCAGCAGCGGCCGCAACGCCGACATCGTCGTCGGCGTTGCAAACAGCCGTCGCGGCGACATGCACACCGCGCCGCCATTCAACCGCAACCCGAACCCCACGGCCTTCGCCACCTGCTGAAGATCAGCCTCAGGCGCGACCACAATCGCATCCGCGCCAGAAAGCTCGAGCACCGCTGGCGTTGTCGTCGCGGCCAGCTCTCCCAGCAGGCTCCGGCTCGTCTTCGTTGAACCGGTGAAGATCACTTTATCCGGCCTCGCCGCCAACGCCTCGCGCGCCGCTTCCACGCTCTCATGCGTAACCGTGAGCGCGCTCGCAGGCAGGCCGGCCTCAATCAGCATCCGCGTCATGAGTTGCGCGACAGGCCCGCCGCCCAGGCCCGGCTTCCACGTCACGCAGTTTCCAGCAGCCAGCGCCTGCAACACATGCGAACCCGGAATAAACAAAGGGAAATTTGACGGCCCGATCACCAGCACATGTCCGACAGGAACGCGATGAATCTCCGCGGCAACGCCCGTCATCCACAACGGTCGTCCGCTCATGCCGAGCCTTTGCGAAGCCAATATCCTTCCCGCTTCGCGCTCCAGAAACTTGCATCCCGCCAGCAGCGGCAATAACTCCGTCGCCAGGGTATCTGCCTTTGTCCTCGCCAGCTGAGGAGAGATTGCTTCACTAAATTCTTCCGCGCGAGCAGCCATCAAGTGTCGTGCAGCACGCAACACCCGCAGCCGCGCCCTCAACGGCATGCTCGTCCACCGATCCTGCTCGCCCGCCGCTGTTTCGCTCGTCGTTATCCCGCAGCCTCCCGACAGCAAAGGGCACGAGGTTCGCTCGGCGCGCACGCTCTTTAGCTCTTCCGTCGCAGGCCTCACGACGCAACCTGCATCATGCCATCTTCCATCGCAAGCTCCGAAGACGTCGACCACCGCGGTTCGATATCCAGGTCTTCCAGCAGCAGCTTGGAACTGATTCGCGCTGACTGAAAGATGACCGGCAAGCCCGAACCCGGGTGAGTCCCGCCGCCTGTCAAGTATATGCCGTCGACGTCCTCGAACCTGTTGTGCGGCCGCAAATGCAGCATCTGGTTCAACGAATGCTTCATCGAAAACGTCGCGCCCTTCAGCAGCCCAAACTCATCCCGCCAACCCTCCGGAGTCATAATCTTCTCCGTCCGGATACGCCGCTCTACATCCTCAATCCCAATCCGCTTCAGCTGTTCAATCGCCAGTTTCCGGAACCCCGCAGTCTCTCGCGCCCAATCGACTTCGCCGCTCTCATGCGTCACCGGCAAAAGCACATACAGCGTCGACTGTCCCTTCGGCGCCAGCGTCGGATCCGTCACCGAAGCGTTCTGCACATAGAACGAAGGGTTCGTCGAAAGCTTGTGCTCTTCCTCAATATCGCGAAGATTCTGTCGATAATCCTCAGCCAGGTAGATCGTGTGGTGAGCGACATCGTCGTACCGTCCGTCGATTCCGAGATACATCATGAACGTCGAGCACGAGTAGCTCTTGCTCGCAATCTTCTTGTCGCTCCACTTGCGCCGATGCCGATTCGGAATCAACCTCCGCATCGCCTCAGCGAAGTCCGCATTCACCACCACAGCGTCCGCCTGCAACCGCCGCTTCGACGTCCTCACACCCACCGCCTTGCCGCGCGTGCTATGTCGGTCGCCGCTATCAATCAAAATCTCCTCGACCGGCTCCTCCGTCAAAATTTCCACACCCATCTCCGCGGCGATCCGCGCCATCGCCGACGTCACCGCGCCACATCCGCCGATCGGATGAAACACTCCATGCTCGTACTCCAGAAACGAAAGAATCGAAAACAGCGAAGGGCAGCGAAACGGGCTCATCCCCAAATACTTCGATTGAAAGCTGAAACCCAGCCGAATCCGCTCGTCCTTGAAGTGCGTCCGCAGATCGCCATCCAGCGACAGCCACGGCTTCATCAGCGGCAGCAGCTTCAGCATCTCCGGCCGCAACAGGTCGCTCCACTTCTCGAACGGCGTCTCCAGCACCGGCATAAAACTCGCCAGCTTCTCCCGATTCCGTGTCAGAAAGTTCTTGAACTCACCCGCATCCGCCGGCGAGATCGCGGCAATCTGCCGCTCCATCCGCTCTACATCCCCGGTCGCATCGATCTGCCCGCCATCCCCGAAAATCAAACGATACTGCGGGTCCAGTCGCTTCATCGGAACCTCGCGCTCCAGGTCATAGCCAGCGTCAGCGAATATCTCCCGCAGCACGCGCGGGTAAAGAAAAAAAGTCGGCCCAATATCGAACTTGAATCCATCCTGCGCAAGCGTCGCCGTACGGCCGCCTACGCGCGCGCCCTTCTCAACCACCGTTACCTGGACCCCGGATCGTGCCAGCAACATCGCCGTCGCCAGTCCACCAGGTCCTGCCCCCACAATCACCACTCGCTTCGGCTGCTTCTCTCTGCTGGAAATCCGGTGCATAGTCAAAACAAACTCCGTCGTTCCCCGTCGCCAACGCCACGGGTACTCCGGAGTCTAGTTCGCTTGCTACCTCGATCCCATTCCAAAAGCTATGCGAATGCCATCGCATGAAGCATTGCCCGGCAATCGTTTCACGCCACGCAACGCGCCGCGCAATCTACGTTACAGCATGCTTCGTACGACACTCCGCACCCGTTCCGCAACCAGGCCGTACACCAGGTGACTCGTGGCTTCGCTGCTCCGCTCTCGAAAACTTTGCCCTTCAACCGCCTCCGCCAACTCCATCGCCGGCAAAGACGTCTCGTGCGTGAGCGACATGAGCGTCAGACCGAACGTTGCCCCTTGCTTATCAGTCGCGGCCGGATAATACTCAGCCACCGCACCATACGCTGCTCCCACCGCCGCGCCAAATCCCCAATGGATCGCTGTGCCCGCCGCAGTCTTCGTCTTGCGGTTCAGGTGATGCCCCGCAATCTTCTCTGCCAGCGCCTCCGGCGGCTCCGGCTCTCCATGCACACGCGGAGGAAACACAGCCTCAACGCACGATTTCGCCGCGGTGGCCACCAGCCCCGCCACCAGCCCTGCTATCAGACCTTTCGCCAGGGAATGTCCTGCTTTCGTCTCGCTCACGCCGCTATCTCTCCCCATTACCCAACCTGTTCCAAACTCGCAGCCCCGACCCTAATATCCAGCCCAGCCATCGTCCTCACACTCATGCGGAGGCCCTCATCCATCGCGCGGTCAGCATGCCGCCTTGCCTGACCTTCCTCACCCTCGTCTTCCTCCTCCTCAGCCTCGGGTGCTTCCTCCACGTCCTCCTCCCCAACCTCATCCTCCATCTCTTGCAGCTCCTTTTCGATATCTGTCCGCGAGCGCTTGCCTGGCCCATGAACATCTCTAGGCTCTGCAACCCTCAGTTCATCAGGATCGTCGTCGTCCTCGTCGTCTTCAAATTCATCCTCGTCATCATCCTCGTCCTCGTCATCCTCGTCCTCATCTTCTTCGTCGTAGTCCTCGTCTTCCAAACCCGACTCATCTTCTTCCTCTTCGCTGTCCTCCGTATCGTCTGTGTCGCGCAGCTCAAGAGGGTCGCTGGAGGCATCAGCAGTTGGGTTCGAGTTCACAAAGTTCGCATCGCTCTCGAACGTCGCGCTCGCATCATCGCCGATCAGTGCGCTCAGCTCTGCTCCACCATCGGTCGCTAGGTCGATCTTGTTCACTGCCATGAGAATTCTCCTTTGCTAGGTGGCCGGCCCTTCCGGATCCATTGCCTGCGCCGTTAGATGCCGGAAATCCATCCGCGCGCACTCGAAACAAAACGCATTTCGGGCCCCTCGATGCCTCACCCGCGAGACCTATCCGGTACCCGCGATCACCCTTCTTCAAACGGTCGTAAATGGCTCTCGCTGGGTGGTTCGGTAGCCAGACTCACAATCAACAGGCACAGCAGCGATCCCACCAGCGCCGGAAGAATCGCAGCCCGAGCCGCCAGCACCGCCGGCAGATGCGGCGTCAGCCAGTCCCAACCCACGGTGATCACCGTCCCCGCGGCAATACTCGCAACCGCTCCCTTCGCCGTAGCGCGCCTCCAGAAAAATGCTGCGAGGATCACAGGCGTCAGTGCTGCCGCATAAATCGTATACGCATACAACGACTTTTTCAGCACCGAGGTCGTCCCCAGCGACTGGTACAGCGCCCACGCCCCCAGCCCCACCACCGTCCCTCGACTCACCAGCAGCACCACCCAGTTCTTCGCGTCCGGCTTGATGTACCGCAGGAAAACGTCGTTCACCAGGTTCGTCGCCGGCGAAAACAGATAGTTATTCGCAGTCGACACCACCTTCGCAAAGATCGCCCCCACCAGCAGCGCGCCCAGCACGCTCAGCGCCTTTGCACCGATCCCCGCGTTATCCATATATTGACCAAAGGCATGCGTCGCCGTATACGCCAGGATCTCTCTCGGTCGCGCATGCACCTCGCCCGTCCGATACAGCGCCGATCCCACCACCGCGATCGCCACAATAATCGTCTCCAAAATCACCGTGCCCACCAGCCAGCCACTGACCGCCCTCGTGGCGTCCTTCTCCGACTTCGCAGAAAAAAACTTCTGATACATCGACTGGTTACCCAGCATCAGCAGGCAAGTCGGCAGGAACAACTCCATCGCCTGGACCCCTGAAATATCACCGAACAACTGAAAATGCGTAGCCGGCAACACCGCCCGCACCCCACTCCACCCACCCGCCATATGCAGCAGCACCGGCAACGACGCGATCAGCGTACCCGTCGCCAGCAACCCGATCACCACGTCCATATACGCGACCGAACCCATCCCCGCGATCATCGTAAAAAGAATCACAAACCCCGCCAGGATGTACTGCCCCCACACCGCCGAGATCTGCGGGAAGATCAAATGCAGAATGTCGCCGCCACCAATGAACTGGTAGCTCGTAATCGCGGTATACGTGAACAGCACGGCAATCACCCCCAGCACCCGCGCCGTCTGGTTATAGCGCGATTCCAGCAAATCCGGAATCGTGAACTGCGCAAACTTCCTCGCCCGCGGCGCAATAAAGTAAATCAGCAGCAGCCCTGCCCATCCACCGCCCGCCTGCCACAGCGCCGCAAACCCATGCTTGTAAGCATTCTCCGCGCCGCCCAGCAGCGAGCCCGATCCAATCCAGCTCGAAAGCAGCGTAAACACCAGCACAAACGCCGGCAGCGAGCGCCCCGCAACCAGGTAATCCGCCTTGGTCTTCACACTGCCCAACCGGGCCAGCGACACACCAAGCAGCGTTACGACGATGAGACCAAGAACAATTGCGTATAGGAGCATGCGTGCCCAATTCTATCGGAGCCGGGGCGAAAACCGCGGTCCCTGACCGTCGTTCTTTGCCCGACGGCGCGCAAGCCGTAACTTTCTGCGCCTCTCCCGCGTAAACTTATCTTAAGAAGTACCCGCCTTCAGGAGCTCACTACATGTCGTTGTTTCGCCTCATCCCCATGGCCGCCCTCTGCGCCGCCACTCTAGCTGCCAGCGCCCAAACCGCGCCCATCACTCTCTCCGTCGACCTCACGGACGCCCCCCGCAAAATCCTCCACGCCACCGAAGTCATCCCCGTCCAGCCCGGCTCCCTCACCCTCGTCTATCCCGAGTGGATCCCCGGCGAGCACGGCCCCACCGGCCCCATCATCAACCAGGCAGGCTTCCTCATCGCCACGCCATCCGGCCAGCCAATCAAGTGGGAGCGCGACCTAGTCGACATGTACAGCTACCACGTCACGGTCCCCGAGGGCGTCACGCAGCTCAACGTCAAGATGGACTTCCTTGCCACCGGCGGCGCCAACTTCACTGAAGGCGGTTCCACCAGCGCCAACCTCGCGCTCCTCAGCTGGAACACCCTCCTCGTCTATCCCCTCAACGGCGACATCGAGCACACCAAGGCAGCGGACGTCATGATCACGCCCAGCATCATCATCCCTGATGGCTGGCACTTCGGCACCGCGCTCCAGCCCACCGACGGCGCCACCGAAGCCTCGGCACACGCGACCTTCCAGACCGTCTCCCTCGAGCAGCTCATCGACTCTCCCGTCCTCGCCGGCCGCTGGTTCCGCGAAATCGACCTCGCCCCCGAAGTCTCTCCCAAGCACTATCTCGACCTCGCCGGCGACGGCCCTGAAGACATCGCCCTCAACCAAACCCACATCGACCAGTTCTCCAAACTCGTCCGCGAAACCGGCGCGCTCTACCAATCGCGCCACTACGGCTCCTACCACTTCCTCGTCACCCTCTCTGATCAGGTGGCCCACTTCGGCCTCGAGCACCACCAGTCCTCCGACGACCGCGTCCCCGAAAAAACCTTCATCGACGAAGGCACCTTCGCCGAAGCAGGCGATCTCCTCCCCCACGAGTTCACCCACTCCTGGAACGGCAAATATCGCCGCCCCGCCGGCCTCGCCACCCCGAACTACCAGGAGCCCATGAAGGGCAATCTCCTCTGGGTCTATGAAGGCCTCACCAACTACCTCGGCGACGTCCTCGCCGCCCGTTCCGGCATCTGGAGCCCCGACACCTTCCGCGACCGCCTCGCCACCATCGTCGCTGACTTCAACGACGCGCGTCCCGGCCGCACCTGGCGCGATCTCCAGGACACCGCCACCGCCGCGCAGATCCTCTACAACGCCGGCGGCCCCTACGATAACTGGCGTCGCGACACCGACTACTACAGCGAAGGCGATCTCCTCTGGCTCGAAATCGACGAGACCATCCGCGAAAAATCCCAGGGCAAGAAGAGTCTCAACAACTTCCTCGCCGCCTTCGAAGGCTTCGGCGGCAACACCCCACCCCGCGTCGCGCCCTACACTTTTGAGGACATCGTCTCCGGCCTCAACGCCGTCGTTCCCAACGACTGGGCCACCTTCCTTCGCACCCGCCTCGACTCCAACGAGCTCCACGCTCCCGAGATCGCCGGCATCAACGCCCTCTCCGGCTATCACCTCACCTACACCGAGAAGCCCAACTACTGGTCCACGCTCAATGAAGGCGACGGCATCAGCGCAACCTACTCTCTCGGTCTCACCGCCAGCTCCACCGGCACCCTCGGCGACGTCATCATGAACAGCGTCGCCTACAAAGCAGGCCTCGCCCCCGGCTTCCAGATCATCGCCGTCAACGGCCGCGCCTTCACCCCAGCCCTCCTGCGCGCAGCCATCGACGCAGCCAAGGGCAGCGGTCCATCCATCAACCTCATCGTGGAAAACACCGGCTACTTCAAAACAATCTCCCTCGACTACCACGGTGGCGAACGCTACCCCCAACTCGAACGCGTAGAGAACACCCCCGATCGCCTCGACACCATCCTCGACCCTCTCACCAAGTAGCGCCACCAACCCGGGTGCCCCAGGTCTCGCTTTTGAGACCTGGGTTCGCGGGAGTTCACTCCGTCACCAACTTCGGCTCGGCGTCCACACTCTGCGGAATCGCCCCGCTATCCTTCAGCGTCTTCTCAGCCACCGCCGCCTGAATCTCGCTGTTCACCTCCGCGCCCAGCAGCAGCATCAACCCCGTAATGTAAAACCAAGTCAGCAGAATAATCACTCCGCCCAGCGACCCATAAGTAAGCGAGAAGCTGTCGAAGAAGTGCAGATACACCCGCAGTCCCAGCGAACAAATCACCCACCCAATGATCCCAATTACCACCCCCGGCGTCACCCAGTGCCAGCGCTTCACCTTCAGATCGGGCGCGAAATAATAGATCGTGCTGAACTGCAGCATCAGCAGGAAACTCGCCAGCGTCCATTGCACAAGATGAATCACCAGCGCCGTGCTGAACGCCAGCCAGTGATGCCAGATCTTCACGTACATCAACCGCGCCATCAAGTCTCCGCCCAGCAGCACCGCCAGGTTCGCCGTCACCATCACCGACAGCAACATCGTCACCAAAATCGCCTGCCCCCGCGCCTTCCAGTACGGCCGAGACTCCCGCACCTTGTACACCGTGTTCATCCCATCCTGGATCGCCGCGAATCCCACCGACGCCGACCAGATCGCGGCCACCAGCCCAATCGTGATCTTCCCCTTCGTCGCGTGTTCCGCAGTCTGGTTGAACGTCTCGATGACCATCGTGTACGCGCCACCCGGCACCACCAGCGCAAGGTAGTGCAACAACCTGTCCAAAATGTGCGATGCCTGCCGCGCCGCCAACCCCAGGATCGCGCTCGCCGACACCAGCGTAGGGAACAGCGCGAACAGAAAGTAATACCCCATCTCCGCCGCCCGCGAAAGCAGGTCATCGCTCAGGATTGCCCGGAACGTGCGCTTCCACACCAACCCCGCGCTCGCCCCTTGAAAGTCCCAAAGATTATGCAGCGGCGATCGCGACACCAGCTCCCAGATCTGCTGAGCCAGCGGGTCGATCGCGGTTAGCCTATGGTCGGTCGAGCGCATGCAAGCATTTCCTTCGTCGCTCACTCAGATGCCAACAACACCTCCGCCGTCACCACACCCGCCAACCAAACTTCGTCACCACACCCGCCAGCCCAACTTCGTCATCTCGACCGGAGCGTAGCGGAGTGGAGAGACCCCTGTATTCCGCCTCTGTCGTTGCTTGTTCCCCTCTCCCCGCGCCCCAGGAGTAGTCGTTGTAAAGCCGCTAAACTCGCCGCCCACCACTTCGCATCTGGTACGCCATCGACTCCAGCGCCCGCTCCGGATTCCCCTCCGGCACCCCCACCCCCATCTTCGCCGTCATCTGCGTCACCATCTGGTACGCCACCGCCGCTCGCGTCGGCAGCGGCAAATCCAGCATCCGAGAGAAGAACGTCTCGATCACCACCAAATCCTGCGCACTCAACTTCGCCACCGCGTCAGCAGGGAACATCGCGCGCACCGGCTGCCCCCACGGCAGCACCGTCTCCTGCCCCATCGGCTTCTCACTAAAGGCCACCGGCGCCATCGTCGTACTCGTCTGATACAGCAGCGACGGCTCATCCAGCCGCTCATGCACCACAATCGTTCCCGCCACCAGGTCACCCAGCCGCTGATTCCGCTTGTTACACAGCATCGTAATCACGCCGACCAGGTACATACTCGGCAGGTAATCCACCACCCGCAGCAAGTTCCTCGCCATCGCCTCAAACAACGTAATCTGCCGTCCCGAGTCCTTGATCACCCGCACCTTCATCGCGCGCTTGCCCGGCGTCTGCCCATGCCAGTACGCCTCGAACAAAGCAAAGTATCCCCACACCACCGCGAAGTTGATGAACACCACGAACGCGATGAACCACTTCCCGGCAGTGTCTGCCCAACCCCCGGCCGCAGGAGCAACCGAGCTCGCCGCCCCGATCATCACCAGCGCCATCAACTCAGCGAAGAAGAATGCAGCGAGTATCAGCGAGTCCAGCAACGCGGCAACAAACCGGCTCCCCACACCCGCTACACTGTACTCCAGCCCCACCTGCTCCGGCGTGTCGATAGTATGCGTGTCAGCCCGCCCCGCAAACGTTTCATCCGTGAAGCCACGCTGCTCAAAACCCGACATGATCGCGAACCCCTGAGTTCTCTCTACTCTCTACACTCTGCCCTTATGCTGACCAACCTCTGGATCGATACTCGCAAGCATAACTGGAACCGCCTCGACGCGCTCGTCCATCAAGTCGAATCCAGCGGCGTCAAGTCCCTCCCTCCCGCCGACCTCCGCGAACTCGGCCTGCTCTACCGCCAGGCCGCCGCCGACCTCTCCGCCGTCCGCGCCGACCATTCGTCGCAAGCCCTGGCCAAGTACCTCAACCGCCTAGTCTCCCGAGCCCACAATTACGTCTACTCCGGCCGCCGCATCTCCTTCGCCAGCCTCTGGCAGTTCTTAGCCCACGGCTACCCGCGCCTCCTCCGCCGCATGTCCGGCTACCTCCTCGCGGCCACCCTCATCAGCGTCGCCGCCGGCCTCCTTGGAGCCCTCATCGTCATGCTCCGTCCAGACTTCGGCGTCATGTTCCTCGGCGCCCAGACCGTAGCCAACCTCGACAAGCACAAGATGTGGACCGACAGCGTCCTCAGCATGAAACCACAGGCCGCCTCCGGCATCATGACCAACAACATCACCGTCTGCTTCGCCACCTTCGCCGGCGGCATCACGGCAGGCCTCTTCACTCTCTACTCGCTCTTCAACAACGGCCTCATGCTAGGCGCGATCGCGGTAGTCTGCCGCCAGCACCACATGGCCCTCAGCCTCTGGAGCTTCGTAGCCGCCCACGGCGCCCTCGAAATCCCCAGCATCATGATCTCGGGCGCCGCCGGCCTCCGCCTCGCCGCCGGCATCCTCTTCCCCGGAATGCTCAACCGCCGCGCCGCCCTCGCCCAAGCCGGCCTAGAAGCCGTCCAGCTAGTCTCCGCCACCATCCCTCTCCTCATCGTCGCCGGAACGCTAGAAGCCTTCCTCTCCCCAACCCACGCCCCCATAGCCCTGAAGTTCGCCGTAGGCGCCATCCTCCTAACCGCCCTAACCCTATGGCTAACCGAAGGTGGAAGGAAGATCGTTCAGGGCGTGTGATAGAGGAGGTTTACCTTTTAAGGGCCGGTGAGTTCCGTTTTCACGTCGATAGAGCGCAACTTCAACTCCTCATCAAAGTGAAATGCGTAGAGCACGGTCTCCTCGATGATAAAGTTGCCTCCTCTGACGCCCCTCACGACGGAATAAACGCTTCGAGACGGTGCGTCAAAACTGAATTCCATCTTCCGCCTTTTGAGAGACTCTTCGACCATGCTAAGTGGGCTTCCAATGGGCAATTCTGAACGAAGACTATGTTCCAGAGCAACGGAATCAACCCGATGCCTGTTGTAGAAATAATCGGCGATCTGCCCCAGCAGAATCACTGCCGTTACGGCGGCGATCGCAGAAATGACTCCCCATTTCAGTATTCGCGATAATTTCACAACAACCCCTCCGCTTTTATCTCTAAATACTTACTCACCGCGCGCATCCCCACCTCCGCCGCAGTCGTCTCCACAATCAAA
>JBEKFF010000054.1:0-17933 GCA_050013455.1 Acidobacteriaceae bacterium
CCCCGCGACCGTAGGCGCACACCAGTGGTGGCGTCTCCTCACCTCCTGCTTTCTGCACTTCGGCATCATCCACATCGGCATGAACATGTACGTGCTCTACCTGATCGGGCCGTTCATCGAAACCGTCTTCGGACGCATGCGCTACCTGCTCATCTACTTCCTCGCAGGCCTCGCAGGCAGCATCGTCAGCGTGTGGGTTCATCCGATGGCCGTCGGCGCAGGCGCGTCGGGCGCCATCTTCGGCCTCTACGGCGCAGTGTTCGGTTTTCTGCTGATCAAACGCCGCTCGCTCAATCCAGCGGCGACCAGGAGCATTGGCAAGTCGGCGGGAATCTTCATCCTCTACAACGTCGTCTACGGTTCCATGAGCGGAACGACAGACCTCTCCGCGCACCTCGGCGGATTGCTCGCCGGATTTCTAGCAGGAATGGTGCTGGTGCGGCCGCAGCCTACCGCCTCGTGACGTGTACCGGTAAACATCCTGATCGCCATCTTCTCGGCCCTAGTCCAACCACCAGAACGTTACCGCTCGGCCAACTATCAATTCTCCAATAGCCCCTGACTATTAAAATGGGATCGGGTCCGGACAACGGCATCGAAGGGCGGCCTACCGCTCATATGCGTCGTTCCGATCAAAGATAAAGTTAGGGGGAAATGCACTGCGTCCGGGAGCTTCCGGAACCTCCCGAATGCCATTTCACGACTATCGTCGAGGCTAATTTCAAATTTGCGGAGACTGGCATGTGTATCCGACCATCCTGTGTGCTGTGTAAGGGGATTTTCTTGTAGGATTCGCATTGGAATTCACTTAGAGTCTCAGCCAATTGCTGTCGCCAACTCACAATCTTCGCGGTCATGGTGCCTTCTGCGTGCCTTTTCCTTCGAAAAGGGTCAAGAAGCGATCGGACGCTCCGCCCTCAAAACGTTCATAGAGGCCGCTTGGCCAAACAACATCGATAAATTGAATCGTGGAACAGGAGCCGAGGCCAAAATGCAAACGCAAATCGTTGTTGGATAAGTAGCTCGATCCGCTTCGCTCTTCCTGGGCCCACGCACGTCCACCGGCCGACACCGTAACTCGCGCGCCAATCCCATCGCGATTTGATCGCGATCCTTTCAGGATCACGCCGATCCAATGATTGCTGTTGGCCGCGCGGTTCACAAGCAGCAAGGGCCTGTCGTCCATGTTGTTGATGACTGCCGACTCCCGGCCATCATTCCATAGGTCGGCCACGGCCAGCCCCCGGCTCGACCTCGGCTCCGTGATGCCAGGACCAGACACCTTGCTGATGTCCTTAAACTTTCCGTTGCCTTGGTTCCAGTAAAGAATACGCGGCTCGCGATACGTGGCCCCGAGATGCGCCGTGTCCACCTCCGGGTATACATGCCCATTCACCGCGAGGATGTCAGGCCAGCCGCTATTGTCCACGTCAACGAACATTGCGCCCCACCCGAGATACTGCGTGTTCAGTCCCAGACCTGCATCGAAGATGGCGGATGTAAAGGTGCCGTCATGATTGTTGTGATACAGCGAAGACGTATCATCCGAAAAGTTCGTTCGGAATATATCTGGCCAGCCATCGTTGTCATAATCTCCGATGGTCGAACCCATGCCCGCTTGTTCGCCTCCATCATCGCTGTAAGATACGGATGCGTCCGGCCCGACATCGGTGAACGTGCCATCCTTGTTGTTGCGATAAAGGATGCTTGGCGTGCTGTCACACGCCACGTAAATATCTGGCCAGCCATCCATGTTGTAGTCCAGCGTCGAGACGCTGAAGCAGTAGTGACCGTTCGTCTTCATCACGCCGCTGCTCGCTGTCACATCGGCGAACTTGTCGCCTGCGTTGTGATACAGAAGGTTCGTGGTGAAGGGAAGTCCCCGTGGTCCGCACATTACCGGAACACCCTTCCACACGCACATCAACCCTTCACCCGGCTTCGGTATGGTCTTGATATCGAACTGCACGTAATTCGCCACCATCAAGTCCAGCTTGCCATCGCGATCGTAATCCACGAACGAGCAGCCCGTTCCCCATTTCGTGCCATCGCCGGCGACGCCCTCCTGCTCGGCCACATCCTTGAAATGACCGTTCCCTTCGTTGTGATATAACCGGTTCTTGCCGTAGTACGTGACGTAGAGATCATCGCGGCCATCGTTGTCATAATCGCCGACGCACACACCCTGCGCCCATCCCGGCGCCTCCAATCCCGAACCGGCTGTCGCATCCGTAAATGTTCCATCATGGTTGTTGTGATACAGATGGCTGGTCGGCACGCTCGCGGGCTTCGGCTCCCCGTCGAGGATCGTCCCATTCAGCAGGAAGATGTCCGGCCAACCGTCCCGATCATAATCGACGATCGCGACGCCGCTGCCAGTCGTCTCGATGATGTACTTCTTGGTCGCAGCATCGCCGTTCACGTTCAACATCGTGAGACCCGCTTGCGGTGCCTCATCCACAAACCAAGCCGGAGCCGCATAGGCTGTGCTGGTAGGATACGGATCACGCTGCGCCGGTGGTGCGGACTTGCTGTGAGCCTGTGGACTCGCTCGAAGGGCGAGACTCATGAGCAACGCAAGAACAAAGTGCTGAGGCCTCATCAGAGCGCCCAGTTTAGCATTTCCACATCGACGCGGCACATAGTATCCTGACCCCGTTATGCGCAGTCTTGGTGTGCTTCTGTTTTTCGCAGTCTCTACCTTCACCCTTGCCGCGCAAGTGGCCCCGCCAACCTCGCCTACTGACCAATTTGCCCAGGCGCAACAGTATCTCGAACGCGACAAGGTCGCCGATGCGCTCGTGATCCTCGAGAAGCTCGTGACGGTTCAACCGCCGATCAAAGGATTGCATCATGAACTCGGCGTTGCCTACTACCGCACGGGAAAGTTGCTTAGCGCGAAGCAGGCTTTCGAAGCTGCCGTGAAAGAAGATCCCACCGACCTCGAATCGATCCAGATGCAGGGATTCACCCTGTATCGGTTGGGTCAGCCGGCCGCAGCGATCCCATACCTCGAGCAGGTGCGTACCTGGATGCCCAACGCAGATGCAGATGCAAATTACGTACTCGGCCTCTGTTATCTGAACGCAGCCCGCTATGACGACGCCCGAAAATCCTTCGCAACCCAGTACGACCAGGACCCAAACTCCGCGGGCGCCTACCTTCTCCTCGCCACCATGCTGATGCACGCAAACTTGCCCGAACTTGCCTCGCAGCAAGCCCAGAAGGCACTTCAGCTTTCGCCGAACTTTCCGCTCGCTCACTTCATGGTCGGTGAGGTCGCGCTGTATAAATCAGATATTCCCACGGCCATTGCCGAGTTCGAAGCCGAGCGCCGCATCAACCCCGATTACGCGCCCGTCTACGAGCGTCTCGGGGATGCCTACTTCCGCTCAGGCAAGTTGGTCGATGCCCAGAAAGCCCTCACCAAGGCCATCTCGCTCGATACAACCAGCACCGGCCCGTTCATCCTCATGGGCAAAGTGCTCCTGCGAAATAAGGATACCCAGACCGCCATCATGTATCTCAAGCATGCTGAAAAGATGGATCCGGGAAATTACATCACGCACGCTTTGCTCGCGCAGGGTTATCGAACTGCCGGACAGGAAGGCGACGCGAAGCGGGAAACGGCGATCACCAACGAGATCCATGTCGACAATCAATTGAAGTTGGAACCAGTCCAGTAAGCTCAACCGCTTTCAATAGGCGAACACATTTAGTCGACGCGGAGCGTGACCAGGTGGGTCTCCAGCGCAACCCCTCCCCCAACCGCTGTCTGGACCACAGCTTCAAATGGCCGAATCTCCCCCTTCGGGCCGGTCACCTGCTTCAAAATCTCAGCAACGCCATCCGGCCGGCACAGAAATTCCACCGCTGCCTGCGTGCCGAACGTCGTCAGTCCGCTGAACAGCAGCACGCGCTTACCGGGCTGAACGCCGGGCAGCAGGGCAATGATCGCGTAGTCGGTGGTGAGTGGATGCTCTGGCCGTGAGTAAACCGCGGGCTCCCCCGGCTTTGGATGGTGATTGACGAAGCCTGCGAAGCCGCTTCCTGCCTCCTGCGTGAAGTTCACAGTTGGCGGCAGCACGCGTAACGAGGGGTTCTCGACACTGGCGCCGATGAAAATCAGGTTGCGTGACTCCGCCTCATCCCAGGCGACGAGTTGGCTTCTCTTCAAGGTGAAGGTCGCCAGGTGAGCGTCAAACAGCTTCGTCAAATCATAGACGGCAGACAGCTCTCCAATCCCCGTATACGTGTCCACATACGAATCCGGCGCGCTTCCATCCTGCGGAGCCCCTGCTGGCGCATATCGAAGCCCGGTTATGGAGTTACCCGTAAACACCGCATTGCTATAGACCACGAAGGGCGGATCATCGGCGAAGAAGGGACGCCAGAAAGTGTCAACGGGAGACTGCAAAACCTTCGTCTTCTTCCACGGGTGCCAGGAGAGCGTCGCAACGCCCGTCAAAACCAGAGCAGCCAAGCCCACGAGTAGCCACCCACGAAATTGATTGGACGTTGCAGTTGTCGTGGAGCGTTCCACCCTCGAGTGGACGGCCAACGGGACATGCTCTACATCTGGGGGAAGCGCAGAAGCGGTCGCCGACCGGTTTGTGAAAACTGGAAGGTAGTGCCCCTTCGGCACGTTGACGATGATCTCTTCATCGGAGCCTTCGTTGGCGAAATATGCTGCCAGTTTTTGTCGCAACAGCCGGGCGTGTGTTCGCACAATGCTGTCTTCGCTGGAGTTATAACCCGGATGCCGATGGAAAACGTGAATGCCAATCTGCTGCTCCGTCGCCTCTCCAGGCGCCTCCCGAATTGCACATTCCGATATGTAAAACAGAAACTCTTGCAGTCGAAGGGAAGCTTTAAGGTGCGGACTTGCTGCTATCCGCTCAACGACTTTCCACCGCGGGTCCCGTTGTAAGACATCGCCTACTTTATGGTTTTCCATCATGTCACGCATTGCGCTGTCACAGTATACCGGGCGATTTGACGTGTCAAATCACCGTAAAAAACGTTGTGTGCTCATGATGTAACGCGGATGATGGCCACGCTCTAAACAACGGGTAATTCAAGTCGGCGAAATCTTTCGCCAAGCTGACGATCTTAGGTTCCACGCTGGAACCATGATCGACTACAGATCTGAAGATGGTGGCGGGTATGCAAGAAGGGCGCAAAAATCGAATGGCAGTACACAGCGCCCTGGCATTCCCGATACACACCATTTTCAGAGGTGCCTTTACAAACAATGAACAAATGAGGGGGCAGTAGGAATGAACACGGAATATCAAGTCAAAAGCGCAGCGTCCAAAGCGTCGGGCATCGGTAAGATCCTGATCTGTTTGGCCATACTCCTGATGGGAGTTGTTTCGGGATCTTCAGTCGCGAACGCACAAGCAGTCTACGGTGCCATTTATGGAACAGCTACCGATAAGACCGGCGCCGCCGTCCCGAACGCCACCATCACGGTGACCGATGTCTCCAAGGGAACCTCGGTTACCGTCCAAACGAACGAGAGCGGACTGTACCGCGTGCAGCACCTGATTCCAGACACCTACTCGGTGCAAGCCTCTTCCAAGGGCTACGAAAATGCTGTAGTCAAAGAAGTAGTTGTGTTCGCCGATACCTCTCCTGAGGTCAACATCCAGTTGTCAGTAGGCGCCACCACCGAAACCGTTACGGTCACTGACCAGGCCCCCCTGCTGCAAACAGATCGTGCCGAGGTCAGCACCATCCTCGACGCCCGCGCAATCGAAAATCTTCCGAACATGGATCGCAACTTTACGGAGTTTGAACTACTCACCCCCGGGACCACTTACATCGGTTGGGGTCCTGGCGAAGGTGGCGGCAATCCCCAGCGTAGCGGATCGATCGAAGTCGACGGGCAGCTCCCGTTCGCCACAGGCTATGAACTGGACGGAACCGACAACCAGGAGCCCATCAACGGTGTTGCCGTCATCAATCCGAATCTGGATGCCGTATCGGAAATGAAGGTCAACGCGCAGAATTACGACGCTGAGTTCGGTAAGGCCGTCGCCGGCCTTGTAACGGCGCAGACCAAGTCGGGCAGCAACCAGTGGCACGGCTCCGCATTTGAGTACCGCCGTTCGAACGCGCAGCAGGCACGCGACCCCTTCGCCAACGCGCCCTCGGAATCTGATCCCCACCCGACTCTTCCCTCCACCCTTCACAATCAGTTCGGCGGATCGGTCGGCGGGCCCATCAAGAAGGACAAGCTGTTCTTCTTCGTCGACTATCAGGGCCTCCGCGAGAAGACCGGCTTTTCCGGCCTGACCACGGTGCCAACGCTCAAGGCTGAAACCACCTGCACCTCGGGCACTGGATTCTGCGACCTGAGCGACTACCTCAATCCCAGCTACGGTGGCGGCCCCCAGCAACAGGCTTACATGCCGAATTCTCTCCTCGACACTACAAATAACAACCGCACTCCGTTTGCAAACAACATGATTCCGGTGGCTGATCTTTCGCCGGCCGCTGTAGCTTTCTTCAAGCTCATGCCCGCACCGAATAATTCCGGAGTCAGTATCATCAATAACTTCGCGGCCAGGGGATCGGGCATCTTCAATACCAATCAACCCGACGTGCGCATCGATTACCAAATGACGCGAAACCTTCACATCTTCGGACGCTATACGCTGTTCCAGGGCAATATCTCTGGCGCTCCGTACTTCGGAGCCGCCGGCGGTCCCGGCTACGGCCCCGGCGGATTCTCTGGTACGGACGCGTTCCACTATTCGAGCGTTGCATCCGGTGGCGACTATGTCGTTTCGCCCAAGTGGGTCACCGACTTCCGCTTCGGCTACTACCGCATCTACAACAACACCGCCGGTCCTGACCCCAACTTGCCCTTGGGCAATAACCTCGGCATCCCTAACGCCAACCCCGCGCCTCTCTCACTAACCGGAGGAATGCCGCAATTCAACGTTGCGGTCCCCACAAACGGACAAAACAATGGCAACAACGTGGCCTACGGCACAACCGCAGCTCTCAACCTGCAGCAGACCAGCCAGTATCAGGCGGTGAATAACTGGTCGCATACCGTAGGAAATCACAACATCAAGTTCGGCATCGACTGGCGCTATGGAAAGAACACCACGCTCTCCGAAGGCGGCACCGGGAATGTCAACTTCAATGGTTCCTACTATGCGGACCAACTCCGAACCTCCGGACAGAACGGGCTTGGTCTTGGTTATGCTACGTTTCTTCTCGGAGATGTTACATACTTTGCTCGCTCGGTATCGGCTACCAGCGGTCTCGGCAGCACCACGCAGAAGCGGATCTTCGCCTACGCTCAGGATCAGTGGCATCCAACGCCCAACATCTCTGTGAACTACGGTCTCCGTTGGGAACTGTACACTCCCGAGGCCGTCACCGCGAGAGGTACGGGCGGCCTGCTGAATCTCGATACCGGCAACATCCAGATTGCTGGATATGGCAACGTCAATAACCAGATGAATGTGCAGAACAACTACAAGGAGTTCGCGCCTCGCTTTGGCGTTAGCTATCAGTTCAGGCCAAAAACGGTTATCCGCGCTGGTTACGGTATCGTCTATGGTCAGGGCTGGGCGGGCAACACCTTCGGCCAGGTTCTCACCAACTCTTTTCCGTTGCAGATCCAACAAAGCGCCGTTCCCCTATCGACCAGCTACGGTGCCGCCTTCAATCTGACCGCGACGGAGGACGGTGTCCAGGCCGGACCCCCTGGCTATACCTTCCCCGCTATCCCGGCCAACGGACAGTACGTCCTGCCCAACGGGGTCTCTCAAGCCACGCGTCCCAACCAGGTACGCTTGCCGACTGTCGCCGGTTGGAATCTCACCGTCCAGCAGCAGCTAACCCCAACCTTGTCCCTCCAGGTCGGCTACATCGGCAGCCAGGCCTACCACAACATGTTTAGCTCTTCCAACCAGTACAACGCCAACGAGGCAACGTCTGCAGGATTCAACCAGATCAACCCCAACACCGGTGTCTTGTACACACTTTGCGAACGTCAACCGTTCTGCGGTGACGCAGGTGGAAACGCTCAAACGCTCTTCGGCCTTCCCGGTCATCCCTACGGATGGACGCAGAGCATCCCCTATAACAACAACCAGGCGACGGCGAGTTACCAGGCTCTACAAATTGTTGTGAGCAAGGCGCTCAGCCACGGTCTTTCGTTCCTTTCGCATTACACCTGGTCGCATGCACTCGATCATGAGTCATACGAGTTCCTGGTCAACCCCGCCATCGGTAGAGGCAACAGCTACTACAACCGTCGGCAGGCGTTTATCTTCGCAGGGGATTACGATCTACCCTTTGGAAAAGGCAAGCAGTTCGCTTCTCATATCTCTGGTTGGGAGAATCAGATCATCGGCGGATTCCAGCTCAACGGTACCCTCACTTGGGATTCAGGCCTGCCCTTCAGTCCCTGCTACGCTGAGGTTGGAAATATCAATGACGTAGCCGCCAATGATGGTTGCGGTCCTTCCTGGCCTAATAAGGTTGCGGGCGTTGGTGCTGGCATCCACAAGGGTTCGTTCAACGCGCAAACGTTGTCCGTTCCTTACCTCACCACGTATGCCAATCTGTTGAGTTCCAGTCCAAATCAAACCGAGGGTGCCTATGCGCTTCCAGCAGTTGGAACCTTCGGCAATTGGGGACGTGATTCGTTGTGGGGGCCCGGCATCGTGAATGTCGACGCTTCCCTCGCGAAGAACTTTGACATCTATGGCCCGCTCAAAATGCAAGCCATCGTCCAGGCTTTCAACCTCTTCAACCACGTGAACTACGGAGGTCCCTCCAGTTGTATCGACTGCGGTGTCGGCCCTACGTACGGTGCAATCCAAAGCACGCTCTCTGAACAATACGGAACGTCCATGCGCTTCCTGCAGTTCTCAGTGCGCTTCACCTTCTAACTGCTTCAACCAGGAGGGCTGGCGAGTTCATCGCTCGCCAGCCCTCCGACCTTCTCTACGAATTGAATGCCCCTAGCCATGGGGCATTATTTGTGGTTTGCTACTGATTGCTCTCTAACGCCGGAATGGATGTCGCCTATGCCATCGTCTGCCGATTCTTCTCGTGTGGCATCTCGCTCGTCACGAATCCTCCCGCTGCTGTTCGTATGTTTGAACCTGGCGGTCGTCAATTCCAGGGCTCTGCCACAAGCAGGAATCGTCTCTCTATCGCCGCTGCCCCCGCTACCCAAAACGGCCCGGGATCCTCTGACAATCCAGCAGGAAGCCGTCCCATCCAAGCCATTCTCTGTCGTCGGGCCGCGAGGAGCCGTTCTCGGACAACAGGATGGTTCCTTCGAATTGTGGGTGTTCCCCTACAAGGTTCTCAGCAACCTGCGCATCTCAGCGCTGATGGATCAATATCCGGTATCCATCGATGTGAACGAACACGCAGCACTGATCACGTCTACTCCCGATTCGACCGTCATCACTTTCTCTCATGCGAACTTTACCGTTCGCGAGACCATCCTTGCGCCGAAGGGTGCAAGCGACGGCTCCGGCGCACTCGTCTTTTTTCAAATCGAAGCGATTCGTCCAACGACCTTCACCTTCAGCTTCACACCGAATATGCAGGCAATGTGGCCAGCGCAATCGGATGACATGCCTTCACCCGAATGGGTTGCGTCTTCGCCCTCGAGCGGTTTCTATATCCTGCATCTCAGCACTCCGGACATGGCGGCCGCCCTCGCCATGCCCAACGCCGAGCCGGGAATCATGCAGCCGTATCAGGAGAGGGCTGCCTCAAATCCCCTCCAGTTCGTCATCCACTTCGATCCTGCGCACGACACCGACAAAGTATTCCCACTCTTAGCTGTGACCAGTGCGCAGAAGGGAACTTCCACGAAGCAAGCCTTTGGCAAACAACTCTCAGATCTCAACCGCTCCAGCGAATCGCTGTTTGAGCAGAATCAAAATTACTATCGCAATCTTCTCAACACCGAAATGCATCTCGAGACTCCCGATAAGCGCCTCGACCTCGCCTTCTCGCGCGCGGAAAGCTCCATCGATCAATTACGCGTTGAGACCACGCCCGGACATCATGAGGAAGCACTCACCGCCGGATTCGTCGGCTCCGGCGCCTCCGTACGACCCGGCTTCGGTTGGTACTTTGGCCGTGACGCCTTGTGGACCACCTACGCATTGAATAGCTCCGGCAACTTCGAGACGACACGCGAGGAGGTTGAATTTCTGCTCAAGCGCCAAAGCCCCGAAGGGAAGATTTTGCACGAATGGGCGCAGACGGCCGACCTGGTCGACTGGAAGAGCCTGCCCTACGAATATGCCTCTGCGGATGCAACACCGTTGCTGGCGATGGCCATGAACGACTATCTCCGCATCAGTGGGGACAAAGCATTCGTGCAAACTCACTGGGACGGCCTGGCTCGCGCATGGCATTTTGAAACAACGCATGACGCGGATGGTGACGGGATCTACGACAACTCCGAAGGCACCGCGTGGGTAGAGTCCTGGGTTCCTGCCATGCCCAAACAAGAGATCTACCTCGCCCTTTTAGATGAACAGGCAAGCATCGCGTTTGCCGACCTCGCGCATGCAACAGGTCACGGTGACACGGAGAGCGACGCGCGCCGTCGTGCGGAGAGAATCGCGAAGACCATCGAAAAGGAATACTACCTTGCCGCATCCAAAGACTATGCGTTCAGTTGGAACGTCGGCACTCCGGATAAAACGTCAACGATCTTTCCATCGGTAGCCTGGTGGGATGGTGACGTCCACTTAGCGAACCAGGATCCGATGGTGTCCCGCTGGGCGTCGGCCAATTTTTCCACCGATTGGGGGACACGTCCGGTCAGCGATCTCACCGGCTTCTACGACCCGATCAGCTACCACCAGGGTTCTGTGTGGCCTTTGTTTACAGGGTGGGCATCGGTTGCCGAGTATCGTACCGGCCACCCACTCTCTGGCTACGACCACCTCATGCAGAACGTCGACCTCACCTGGACACAAGACCTCGGCAACGTAACCGAGCTCTTGTCAGGACAATTCTTTCAGCCGCTCGGCCGCAGCACCGCTCACCAGCTCTGGTCTTCTGCCATGGTCATCTCCCCGGTGGTGCGCGGCCTCTTCGGGCTTGAATGGAACGTCCTCGAAGATACTTTTAGCGTGACCCCGCATCTCCCAGCGGATTGGCAGAGCGCCACGGTCAAAGATGTCCCCTTCGGCAGCTCGCACTTCGATCTATCCTTCACCCGTAGCGGGACAGAGCTGACAGTCTCAGCATCGCAGGCCCCCGACACGCTTCTTCTCGCCTCGAAAATTCCAGGTGCGCGGGTAGACGGAAGCAGAATCCACATACCGCTGCCACCGGTGGAGGTCGCGCTCCTTCACCAGCAGCCAGAGGTCGGCGCGCAGACCCGCCAACTGAAGGTGCTCAGTGAGCAGAGCGACGCGCACCATTGCAGTCTGACTTTGGAAGGTCGGGGCGGGACAACGTACACATTTCTTCTGCGCGAGAATGCTCCGGACCTGCATATTCACGCCGACGGCGCGGACCTCGGTACGATCGATCGCGGGTTGCGAGTGGTGTCCGTTACGTTCCCCGGCGAGGCCGCATACAAAGAAAAGTCTGTAACCTTTTCATGGTAGCTGCCGCGTGCCCTCAATCTCCCCCTCCATCATCAACCCATCGAGGAGTCGCACTTGTCAGCCCTCAGCATGCAAATCGGAAGACTCCGAGCCCCTCTCGCGCGCTTGACGCTGCTTTGCGTGGCACTCTCCTCGCCCTCCGCTCTCCCGCAAGCAACTTCCAGCCCGGCACAAACCGAAGACGCTCTCGCGCTCAACACAACCTCCATCGCTCCTCTCCGCTTCGTCGCTGCACATGGACGCCGCGCCCTCATTAGCGGATACGCCACAGGTGGCCTCGAGGTCTGGGCCTACCCATTCGAAATTCTCAACGACTATCGCATCTCCTTTCGCCTCGCCGACACGACAACGCCTATCGACGGCCCCGCCAGCCTGAGGCGCATAACCTACGGCCCGCACTCCATCACCCGCATCTATCTCGGCCCCGACTTCATCGTCCGCGAAACACTTTTCGTTCCTCTCAACGAGCCCGGCGCCATCCTCACGTACTCTGTCCAGTCCGCGCGCCCGCTCTCCATCGACGTTCACGCCACCCCCATCCTTAACCTCATGTGGCCTGCCGGCATCGGCGGCCAATCAACCTCATGGAATCGGTCTCTCTCCGCATTCATCCTCTCCGAACCATCCAGTGGATACAGCGCGATCGTCGGTTCGCCCGACATCACCGCCCACGATGATCTAGGCAACCGCACAACCCAGGGAGCCGATGGCCCTTCACTCGGCTTCACCCTCCGCCCATCCACTTCAGGCACTGCCAGCGTAACCATCGCACTCAATCCTCCAGGCGTCGCTGACCCATCCCCACTGTTTCAACGCCTAATATCCGAGCGCCAAACTTTATACAAGGAATACGATCAGCACGTTGCGGATCTTATGAACTCGCTGATCACCGTCACCACTCCCGACGAGCAAGTCAACCAGGCCATCGCATGGTCGGAGCTCGCTCTCGACCAGGCCTGGGTGTGCAATCACGATCTCGGTTGCGGCTACGTCGCAGGCTATGGTCCCTCCCGAGGAGCCAGGCGGCCGCAGTACGACTGGTTCTTCGCCGGCGACGGCCTCATCGCTGCAGATGCCTCCGCAACCGCCGGCAACCTCTCGCAAGCGCGCGAAGAGTTCGAGTTCATTCTGCGTTACCAGGATAAGAAGACAGGCATGATCTGGCACGAGCTATCGCAAAGTGCAGCGTTCCTCGATTGGGCAGGGAAGTACCCCTACATGTACGTCCACGTCGATGTCACGTTTCAATTCCTCAGCACCCTCGCCCGTTATGTCGAAACAACCGGCGACGCACAGTTCGTCCGCGATCATTGGTCAGCCATCGCGGCTGCGTATGACTACTGTCAATCCGTGATCGACCCAGCAACAGCCTTGCCGCGCATTCCGCCGAACAAGGAAGGCGGCGACGAACAGGATCGCCTCTCCGACGACCTCGGCCTCTCGGTTAGCTGGGTCGAAGCAACCGCCGCCTTCCAGCGTCTCGCAACCTTGACCGGCCACCCCGAGGATGCCGCAGCCGCCCTCGCCGCGAACCAGCGCGCACGCGCCTCCATTCCAAATCGCTATTGGGATGAGCAAACTTCGTTCTGGATTAGCGGCCATGCAGAGAACGGACGGGCTGTCCCCGAGCAACGCAGCGGTCCTAGCGAGGCAATCTCCCTGGATCTTTTTTCTCCTAGGCAAAACGCGCTACTTCTCCATCAACTCGCCTTCGCTTCCTTCCAGACCGACTGGGGCAGTCGTGGCGTGGCCGCCGGTTCGCAGGGCTTCGACCCAACGTCTTACTCCAAGGGCAGTGTGTCCGCTTTAGGTACAGCAGATCTCGCCGACGCCTTCTGGTCGCAGCATCAATCAACACAAGCCTTCGCCCTCTGGAACTCCTTGCTCCCATGGTTTTCCCTCGACTCGCTAGGCCACCTGCATGAAGTCCTCGCGGGAAACGTCTATCAACCTCAGGAAGAATCTGTGCCAGAGCAGACGTGGTCCTCGGCAGGCTTTGTGGCGTCCACCATTCACGGTCTGCTTGGTTTGCAAGTGGATGGGCTGAAGCAAACAATCACCTTCGCTCCCCACCTTCCCTCAACATGGCACGACCTTACCGTCGCACACGTGCCTCTAGCGGGAGCCAAAGTATCCTTCACCCTTCACCAAAGCAGCACCGAACTCGCCCTGAAAATCGATAACCCCGGTGAACCGTTCCATCTGAACTTTTCTCCAACCCTGCTTCTCGGCGCGATGGTTGATCACGCAGAAATCAACCACCGGCCGTCTCGCGTAGACGTAACGCAAGACCTTCCAGACACCGTTGCGAATCTGACTTCAGAGATTCCCCACGGAGTCACCGAAGTGCATATGGCTGTGCGCGGCGGCCTTTCCATCATCCCTTCCGATCCACACCCACTTCTCGGCGACCCCAGCCACGGGCTCCGCATCATCGACGCCCGTCTAATAGGTGATTCGCTGAAAATCACCGCCGACCTTCCCGACGATCAACCCGCGACGATCGACATCTCTACGGCCTGGACAATCACCCATTCTACGAACGCAAGAGTGGATAGCATCTCCCCAGGCCTCAACCGAATAACCTTCCAGGCCCCCAGCAATAGCCCGATCGTTGATCACTCTCAACGTGTTGAAGCAAGCTTTCAACTCAAGCGCTAACCCTCGAACACCCGAAATATGCGATCCCCTCGATCCATCACGACCACCGCCATCCGCACCTTCGCACGGCTCCTATCAGTCACCGTTGTGCTGTTCGGCCTCGTCCTGCAGAACGCCGCTCAATCTCATCCGGGAACCCCTCGGGCGGCGACGCTGGATTCCACGGACATCCACATCAAACTCGTCGCGGGCGACCAGGGTCCGTCGTTGATCAGCCTTTCCGGAACACTGGGCAACGTCTGGCATAACGAGGAGATCGAAGCACCACCGCCGCTGGTTATCATCGACAACGCAAACGTGCCCGTAGTCTGGACCTTCAACCCAGATCTCTCTCTCGCCGATTCGCACCACGTAGAGTTCGTCTACGAGTCTGCAAAGCCGCATCTGCAACTTCGCTGGCGGTGGCAAGCACGCGCGCGGTCCGGTCCCATTGAGCACTCCATTGAAATCGTAAACATGACCGGCCAGGAAATCTGGTTACCCCTCGTCGACAGCCTCCGCCTGAACCTCCACGTGTCCGCATCCGCCCCAATTCAGAATCTCTACATCGAGAAGGGAGCGGACACGCCCTCAGTGCACGGCACCCACCTCGATTCCGTGACCGACGGCTACACTTGGATCGGTCGCTCATCCACCTACGCGCATCCCTTCCAAAATCTGCCGAGAGAAATCATCCCCGCAGAGATCGTGTATCAATCGAACCCACATGGATCTTCCGAGTCCGATCAAGGTGCAGGCTGGTATGCCGGCATCGAATTCAGCGGCCGCACGCGCATCACTTTGGAGCGCCAGGGTGGCACCCTCAGGAGCGTGCTAGGCCTCAATCCGGAGTTAGGCTCCTTTCGTACACGTCTGCTACCTAACGAAACGTTTGAGTCACCGACCATCTTTCTCGGAGCCTTCACCGGCAGCGCGGACGACGCCGGAAACCAGCTCCGCCGTTGGATCCGCAACACCCTCACCAATCCGAAAACCTGGAACGACCCTCAATACCCTCTATTGGTCAACGACAGCTGGGGCAGTGGCATGCAAGTCGATGAAGCCCTCGCCCTGCGGATGATTGCCAACTCGAAGGACCTCGGTCTCGATATGTTTCAGCTCGATGCCGGCTGGTTTCGCAGCGTCGGCGACTGGTATCCCGACCCCCAAAAATTCCCCCACGGCTTAGCCTTCATCGCCGACGCAGCCCATCAAAGCGGCCTCCGCTTCGGCCTTTGGGTGGACTGGGCGCAGGCCGGCCTCGGCACCTCTCCCGCAGCCCTCAACGTCCGCAATCCAGAAGTGAAGGGCTGGCTCGTGAACGATCTCGCCCCCGACTGGAAGCCCGAAGAATTCAAAGGCCAAACCATCGACCTCGGGGTCCCCGCCGCCCATGAGTACGCCTCCAGGGAAGTCAAGCGCATCGTCGAGGACTATCACCTCGACATGCTCGAGCACGACGGCTATCTCGTCGCCGAGAGTTGCACGGGCTCTGACCATCCGCACGCTCCACCCGACGGCCCGCTCACCATCACGCATGATGCCGGCTTCGATTTCGCGTTCGGCGCCAACTCCACCGATGTCAGCTATCACGCCGTGCGCTCCTACTATTCCATCTACGAGAAACTTCGCCGTGAACACCCCGGCCTCTTATTCGAAATCTGCAACGACGGCGGCCGCATGGTCGACTTCGGCTCTGCTGCCCACGGCGACTACTTCTCCATCACCGATACCTACGACCCGCTATCCAATCGCCGTGCCTTCTTCGACGCCAGTTATCTTCTTCCTCCCGCAATGCTCGAAAGCTACGTCGAGAAGATTCCGACACCCACCGCCAACAACTTTCTCTACATGCTGCGTAGCGGCATGATGGGTTGGATGAGCCTCATGCTCGATACCACCGCCTGGTCAGAAGAACAGCGCAACATCGCCCGCCACGCCTTCGCGGTCTACAAGACACAGCTACGACCGTTGATTCGCGACGCAAACCTCTACCATGTGTCCGATCGGCCCGACGGCATCCATTGGGACGGAATGGAATTGTGGGATCCGAAGCGCTCAACCGGCGTCCTGTTTGCATTTCGCGGGAATAGCCCCGACGAACCGCGCCATACTTTTCGTCTCGAAGGTCTTCGGGATGACGCTCAATATCAAATTCACTTCGAAGATGGTACCTCGCCCGACGAAGTCCTGACCGGCCGGCAGTTGAGACTGCATGGCGTATCAATTCACCTGCCAGATCCGACCAGCTCCGAGTTGGTATTCGTAGGGTCCGCCGCGCGTAACTAGCTTCTGAGATCCTAATCAACGAGCGTTCTTGTGAGCGGTCGAGTGATATTGATGGAAGTCGTAGATCCCGGTCCTCCACTGAGGAGGCAAGCCGTTACGTGCAAATGCCGCCTCCATCGCCGAAGCCATATTACGGCCTCGCAGGATGTTGGACGAGGTATGATCCTCCGCGCGGAACGCGATGGATGACTGAATAAATCGCTTTAATTAGGGCACTGCGCTTGCTTAACATCGCGCAGCCTCACTATATTGGTGGTCCTGAATGATGCGCCTACTGTCAACAACCGTTCCGTGGAAGCGAACTCTCCGCTTTCAAAGATTGCTTCTTTTCAGCTTCTGGTTTCCACTCACAGGGGTCCTGTCCCAAGCCCAGGTCATTACAGCCACTGTCGACGTTGCGAAGACAGGCGCACCCATCTCCAAGAACATCTATGGGCAGTTTCTTGAGCACGGCGGAGATATCGTCAATACTGGCATCTGGTCGGAGATGCTTGTCGATCGAAAGTTCTTCTACCCGGTAGCGACTACCGCGCCGACGCCCCCGCCCGCGATCGGCAATGCTGCAGGAAATCCTAGGTTTGAAAATATTCCAAAGCGCTGGTGGTCCCCCGTCGGCGGCGGTAGCGTCGTCACGATGGACACAAGAGCTCCCTACACCGGCGACCATTCGCCGGCTGTGCGTCTCAGCTTGAACGAACCGCATGGCCTCCGGCAGGCGGGCCTCATTGTCCGTAACAAGAAAGCGTATACCGGCCGAATCGTTCTCGCGGGCACACCCGGCACCGTCGTCAAGGTCACGCTGATTGAAGGCGTCAGCGCCAACAGCCGTCAAGTCGTCACCATCCATACGCTTAGCCAGGAGTACCGTACCTACCCTCTGCACTACTCCGCCGACGCCGACAGCGACAACGCCACGCTCGAGATCACGGGCACCGGCACGGGGGAGTTTCACGTGGGTGCGGTGTCGCTGATGCCCGCCGACAACATCGACGGGTTTCGCCCCGAAATTATCGCGGTGCTCAAGCAGCTGCGCTTCGGCGTTCTGCGCTTTCCTGGCGGCAACTTTGTTTCTGCTTACGAGTGGCGCTACGCGGTGGGCGATATCGACAAGCGGCCGCCCATCTTCGACCCCGTCTGGCACGCCCTGCAGCCCAATGACGTGGGTACCGATGAGTTCCTGGCACTGTGCAGGCTGCTTGGCGTAGACCCGTATATCACCGTAAACGCCGGCTTTGGCGACGCCTGGTCAGCCCGCGAACTGGTGGAGTACACCAACGGCGCGGCCACCACGCCCATGGGCAAGTGGCGCGCGCAGAACGGTCACCCGGCACCCTACAACGTCAAGCTATGGGGCATCGGCAACGAACCCTGGGGCGACTA
>JBEKFF010000055.1:0-22390 GCA_050013455.1 Acidobacteriaceae bacterium
GCTGCCTCCCGTAGGAGTCTGGACCGTGTTTCAGTTCCAGTGTGTCCGTGCGCCCTCTCAGGCCGGATACAGATCATCGTCTTGGTGGGCCATTACCCCGCCAACTAACTAATCTGCCGCGAACTCCTCTCCAAGCGCATTGCTGCTTTGACTCGTAAGTGTTATGCGGTATTAGCTAAGATTTCTCTCAGTTATTCCCCACTCGGAGGTAGATTATTCACGTGTTACTCACCCGTGCGCCACTGTACTCAGGACCGAAGTCCCTTTCTCGTGCGACTTGCATGTGTTAGGCACGCCGCCAGCGTTGATTCTGAGCCAGGATCAAACTCTCGTTTAATCTTGGTTTGGCTGCTCTTGTAGGACAGGGGTCCCAAGAGTCAACCGCCTCCGCCAGCTCGAAAAGCAGCGGAGGTTTAATACTAGTGAGAATGACACAACCAAACTTCACGTCATCTCACGACTGGCACGTTCAACTATGTTGTCAAAGATCCTGACTGCTCTCGCCTAAGCGGACAGTTTTGGATCAAGGACCAACACTGGGCAAAGCCACAGTATTTGTGTCCTCGAACTTGATTGCGCTGTTTGAACTGGGGAGTGTCCGGGGATCGCTTGTGATACTCACAAACCCTACTCGCCGGCCTCGCTGCAGTGTTTTGCGCGAACTTCCCAATCTTACCGAAGTTCGCGTCGCCTGTCAACATCAATTCTCCAACATCTTTCGGAGAATCTGTTTCGGGCAGCAACAGCGCAAAATGTCAAAACATCTGTACGATTCAAAATCGAATCGCGAAGCTCTAAGCTTCTGATTCCCTAAGACTTACGCCTCGGGATGTAATGCAGTGGCTTGGGCTTGGTACGGTCGGCTTTAGAAGCTCTTACACCGCGTTCAAACGCTTGGACTGCGCTCCGGCTTGCCATCATCACCCTGCTTGAACTTTCCAAGCCGGCTCCGGCGCGAAGCTTTGTGCGACTCACCTAGAGTATCGCAATCAAACCGATTGTGCAAGCTCAGGGTGTTTCGTCGTCCGCTACCGCGGTTGCGACTTCCTGAGAGTATCAAGCGAACGCTCCGCGCGCAACCTTTCCCCCTGTGGACAGCGGTGGAAAAGGCGCAAATATCCAATCGCCGCGCGGCTCGCGTAAAATCCCCTCACAATGGAACCCACTGAAATACACGAGTTTTCGGAAGAAATGAAAGAGGCTGGCGAAAAAGGAATGCGCCACGTCTCTCTCGCAATTAGCGTACTGGCGGTACTCGTAGCCATGGTGACGGTGCTCGGGCATCGCACCCACACCGAAGCCATCCTCATGCAAACGCGTGCAGCCGACCAATGGAATCAATACCAGGCAAAGAAGATTCGCCAGGAACAAGTCAGCACTACAGCGGACCTTCTCTCGTTGCAACCCAGTTCGAACGACGCGGCTGTGCAGAAGAAGCTCGCAGAATATCGAGCGCACCTGCAAAAGTGGGATGCTGAGATCAATGAGGAACAAGAAGCAGCTCACGATCTTGAGCGTGAGGTAGCTGGCGCCGAACGTCGCGCGAACCGCTATGATCTCGGCGAGGCGTTGCTGGAAATCTCTGTAGTTCTATCGTCGATCACCTTGTTGACGCGGCAGAGGCGTTTCTTCTTCTTCGGCCTGTGCCTTGGACTCCTGGGAGTGATCGAGGGAGCAACCGCGTTGCTGATGCATTAGCGCGCGCCGCTGGCAAGATCCTATCGAGAGCGTTCCATGCAGCAGAACTTCGCGCCGGCGTGCTCAGCCGACACTAGGCCGGCTGAGCACGCCGAGATCGACGAATCCGTTGACGAAGTACTGCACAGCCAGCGCGACGAGCAACAACCCCATCACACGGATCAGGATGCGAATGCCGGTCTCGCCGAGGGCAGTGGCAACCCGCGATGCGCTCGCGAGCACTAGAAAGCAGATGGCCGCCGTCACCGCGATCGCTCCGAAGATCGCAGCCATCTGCCAGTAGCCTTCGGACTGATGCGCCTGTCCCACTAGCACCATCACGGACGTGATCGCGCCAGGGCCGGCCAGCATCGGGATCCCCATGGGCACGATACCAACATCATCTTTGGTAGCGGCGGCGACGGTTTCGTCGCTCGACTCCTGCGTCGGAGAACGTTTCGCAGCGAGCATATCCAGACCAATGAGCAGCAGAATGATACCGCCCGCAATTTCGAAAGCCGGGAGCGTGATTCCGAACAAACGGAAGATATAGGTGCCGGCGAGGGCGAACGCACTGAGAATCACAAAAGCCGTCAGGGAAGCCTTGCGGGCGGTACGAACACGCCTTGCGTTGTCCTGGCCTTGGGTGACGGCGAGAAACGTGGGTAGGGCGGCAAAGGGGTCAACGAGAAAGAAGATCGAGCTAAGTGCAAGCAACGAGAATCGAACGTAGACCGACCCCTCCAAATGCGTGAGAGCGGCGGTGCTGGGACCAAACATCATCATTTGATTCTTTCACGGAGGGCGGGATGCAGCGAAGAGCCGCAAATACACGCAGAATCGGCAATTCACGCGCTTATCCGCTGCACATCGGCGACAACGGCAACGTATAATTTTGGAAAGCGAGGAGAAAGTATGCCGATCGAAGCAACCAAGAATATCTGGCACAATGGCCAGTTGATCCCCTGGGAAAAGGCCAATATCCATGTGATGAGTCACGTCGTTCACTATGGATCTTCGGTGTTCGAGGGTATTCGCTGCTACACGCAGCCAGGCGGCGCAGGTATCTTCCGGCTCACGGAACACATGCAGCGCCTGATTCACTCGGCAAAGATCTACCGCATGCCTTTGGCTTATTCGGTCGAGCAGCTCAACGCGGCAGTGATTGACGTCGTAGAAGCCAACGGAGTCGCGCCTTGTTATGTCCGGCCAATCGCGTTTCGTGGCTACGGTGAGGTCGGCGTGAATCCGCTTCGCTCGCCCGTCGAGATCTACATTGCCAACTACCCCTGGGGCAAGTATGTGGCTGGCAACGACGGTGCCGACGTCTGCATCTCGAGCTGGAACCGTCTCGCGCCCAACACCATGCCATCGCTCGCCAAGGCTGGCGCGAACTACATGAACTCGCAGTTGATCCGCATGGAAGCCGAAGTGAATGGCTATGTGGAGGGCATTGGCCTGGATACGAACGGATATCTTTCCGAGGGTTCGGGCGAGAACTTGTTCGTCGTTCGCGGCGGAACAATTTACACCGCACCGCTCGCTAACTCGGTGCTGAACGGAATCACGCGCGACTCGATCCTCGTGCTGGCGCGCCAGTTGGGAATTCCAGTCGTCGAGCAGGCGCTCCCACGGGAACTGCTCTACATTTGCGACGAGGCGTTCTTCACCGGAACGGCCGCAGAGGTAACGCATCTGCGCTCCGTCGATCGAATCATGATTGGCGATGGATCCATGGGTCCTGTGACCACTGCGCTGCATGATGCGTTCTTCAACATCGTGAATGGCCTGGCCGAGGATCGGTACAACTGGCTTACGCCGGTCACCGTTCGCGAGACCGCTACCGTTTAGCACCCTTCCCGGGTCATACGCATGCGGCAGTTTACGACTTCCGCTCTCCCAGCCCGGATTAGGATCTACCCGGCTTAGCAACTAGACTGGTACATGTGCTTGCTTGCGAGCAGGGCTCCAGGTTTATCTCTTGAGGATTGTTACTCGATGAAATTGCGGTTTCTTGCTTCAGCACTTGCTTTGGCCCTTACGACCATCGCTGCTCATGCCCAGATTGGCGTCTATGTTAATCCGGTCGTCAGCCGCATCAGCAACAGCGTCGCCGATACCGGCCCATTTGCCTTTCTAGGCAGTGGTCAGACGTCGCAGATTTTTGGCGGCGTCGACTTTGGCGGGTATTACGACTTCGCTCACTACTCAAAAGCCGATGTTGGCGTCGATATGCGGGATGCGATTGAGCATGGCAACAACGCTTCGCTGAACAGCTTTCTCGTGGGACTGCGCCTGGCCGCAAAGCCCATGGCCTTCCATGGTCTGAAGCCCTACGCTCAGTTCTCGGTTGGCGCCGGTCGCACCAAGGCGCCTAAAAGCAACGCGACCATCGAAAGACTGCAGTATGGCATCTTCGTCGGCGCCGACAAAGCCATCGCCAAGCATGTGGACTGGCGCATCCTCGAAGTGAGCTACGGTTCGGTTGATACCATCAGCAGCCAGACGTTTGGCGGCCCCGTTTCGGTTCCGGCAGCTCGCATCCTTACGTTCAGTACAGGCCTCGTCTTCCGCTTCAAATAAGAATGAGCGCTCAGGCTTCGTAAGCTTGAGCGCTCAGGGTGAATTCTGGCGGTACGTACCGTTGTCTGTCTCCACCACGTTGCTTATTTCAATGCGCTACCGCTCGTAGGCGCTGGTTCAGACGTGCCGGAGCCGACGACGGCGTTGTGAGTGGCTGAACTCTCCTTTTCCGCGAGCAGCTCCCATCCGGGCAGGTTCTGCGAACCCACAATCAGCCGAACTCCGTCTCGCTCACTGATGTAAGTGAATGCCCAGCTCAAAAAAACGGAGTAGCGATTACGGAATCCGATGAGGAAGAAGATGTGAACCAGCATCCAGGTCATCCACGCCATGAACCCGCTCCAGTTCGCGCGGAACGGCCAAACGATGCGGGCCACCGCTGCCTTCCGGCCGATGGTCGCCATGTCACCTTTATCGAAATAGCGAAACGGCTTCTGATACGCCGCCTTGTCTGACCGTGCCGCCAGCAGCCCGATCCGCTTGGCCGCGTAGTCGCCCATCTGCATCGCCGGTTGCGCCACCCCGGGAACCTGTTTTCCATCCTGCTCGAAGTGCGCCAGATCGCCACACACAAAAATCTCTGGCCGATTCTTGGGGTTGAGGCGCTCATTCACCAGCACGCACCCCTTCTTGTCCAGCTCCACGCCGAGCATCTTTCCCAGCGGCGAAGGCGCCACACCCGCAGCCCATAACGTGCAAACACTCTCGATGCGCTCGTCGCCCACCATCACGTAGCCGGGCTGAATGTCGGTGACCCGTTCGCCGCAGCGAACCTCCACTCCCAGCGCGTTCAACTGCTCGAGTGCCTTCTCCTGAAGATTCGCTGGATACATACTTAGTATCTGGGACGCGCCTTCCAGGATCACCACTTCGGCGGTCTTCGTGTCGATATGCCGAAAATCCTTCGTCATATACAACTTTGAAATGTCGGAGATAGCGCCCGCCAGTTCCACGCCCGTAGGCCCCCCTCCGACGACAACGAACCGCAGTGGCGGATGCGCACCCGTCTCGAGCATCTGTCGCTCGGCATACTCGAACGCAAGCAGCACACGCCGGCGAATGTCCGTAGCATCTTCGATAGTCTTCAGCCCTGGTGCCACCTTCGACCACTCCTCATGGCCGAAGTAACTGTGCGTAGAACCGGTGGCGACGATCAGATAGTCGTACGCCATGATCGCTCCGCTGCACAGCGAGACCTGCCGGGCTGTCGTGTCGATCGCAAGCACCTCGTCCATCACCACTTCGGTATTGCGATTCTTTCGCAGGATCGAGCGAATGGGCTGGGCAATGTCGGCGGGCGAGAGCACGGCGAGTGCTACCTGGTACAGCAGTGGCTGAAAGGTGTAATGATTTTTTCGATCGATGATGGTAACGTCGACCGGCAGTTTGCCGAGCCTTTGCGCAGCCGTGATCCCGGCAAACCCCGCACCGATAATTACGACGCGCGATCGCTCGCGGTTTGGATTTGCAGCAGGCATCGGTCTGGCCTCCGTGGCTTTATCGTGTTGAAAATCTTCACTATTTTTGATGCGTCAGCGCGCGAATCGATATCGTTTTATTCCTTCAAACGGTCATGGACGCAATGATTCCTCGGCCCCCTCCTGCGCATCCAAATAGCTATGAGTTCATCAACTGCAACACAATCTCGCGCTCACGTCCTCGGCACCACCCGGCAACTCGGAAACTCCGATCTACAATTGACGACCATCGGCTTTGGAGCCTGGGCCATCGGCGGCGGCGACTGGCAATATGCCTGGGGACCGCAGGAGGACAAGGAGTCCATCGAGGCGATTCATCGTGCGCTCGACGCAGGAATCAACTGGATTGATACAGCCGCGGTCTACGGCCTCGGCCACTCGGAAGAGGTCGTCGGCACCGCCCTCAAGTCCACCAGCGCCAAGCCCTACATCTTCACCAAGTCCTCCATGACCTGGGGCGAAGACCGCAAGATCGTGCAGACCATGAAGAAGATCCGCGAAGAAGTCGAAGCCAGCTTGCGCCGTCTCCGCGTCGACGTCATCGACCTCTACCAGATCCACTGGCCCGTCCCCGACGCCGAGATCGAAGAGGGCTGGACCACCATGGCCGAGCTCCAGCGCGAGGGCAAGGTCCGCTACATCGGCGTCTCGAACTTCAACGTCGCCCAACTGGAGCGTGCCCTCAAGATCGCGCCCATCACCTCGCTCCAGCCGCCCTACTCCATGATCAACCGCACCAACGAAGCCGAGATCCTGCCCTTCTGCCAGAAGCACGGCATCGGCGTCATCAACTACTCGCCCATGCAGTCAGGCCTGCTCACCGGCTACATGACCGCAGAGCGCATCGCGAAGATGCCGCAGGACGACTTCCGCCGCAACACCAAACAGTTCCAGGAGCCGCTGCTCTCGCGCAACCTCGAGCTCGTCGAACTCCTGCGCGGCATCGGCAAGCGCCACAACGTCGAGCCCGGTGTAGTCGCGATCGCTTGGACGCTGCACAACCCCGCCATCACCGCAGCCATCGTCGGCGGTCGCAGTGCGCAGCAGGTAGACGGCGTGCTCCCCGCGGCCACCTTCCGTCTCTCCGAAGCTGAGTTCCAGGAGATCGGCAAGTTCCTCACCGAGCGCTTCTAGCTCCGCAAGGGTTCGAGCGTGTACTGCAGAAAGACGAGATCCAGGAACCGGTCAAACTTGTAACCGACCTCTCGCAGATGCCCTACACGCTCGAATCCATTGCCTTCCAGAAACTGCAGCGACGCAACATTCGCCGAGTCCACCCCAGCCACCATCACATGCTTCCCAGCAGCTCGCGCGCGGGCAATCAGCGCCTGTAACAGCGCGGCCCCGACGCCCTTGCGCCGTGCCGAAGAATCAATGTGAATGGTTCCCTCGACTGTAAATCGATAGCCAGGCCACGGCCGGAAGTCACCGAAGGTCGCGAACCCCGCAATCACCTTCTCATCTCTTGCCACAATCACCGGATAGCCCTGCGCGACGCGTGCCTTCCACCAGGCGATCCTGTCCTCCACCGGCACCGGAGCATCATTGAAGATGGCCGTGGAGGTCCGGATCACGTCGTTGTAGATTTCCGTGATCTTCGGCAGGTCAGCTTCAACGGCATTCACGACTTCCATTGCCACCACTTTTGCCTTGACTTCTAGACCTTGTTTTTGTCCACACAGTGGGCATCGTGCGACGAGCTTCGAGCGTGGTTGCCAGCTGTAGCCACAGGGGCAAAACGCCTGCGACTGTTTCGGTTCGAGGTGCTCGGGGACGGCTGCGAAGGGCTTCTCGTTGCGAGGCGGCATCGTGTCTCTCCTTGGGTTGGCGCGGGTTCATTTTCGCTCCACCTCGCGTTGTAGCTAGCGCGTGAGGATGACAGGGCCGTCTTTAGTGATAGCGACGGTGTGCTCGAAGTGCGCGCTGATGCTGCCATCCACCGTGATGGCGGTCCAACCATCCTCGAGCACCTTCACTTCGGCGGACCCGACGTTGATCATGGGCTCGATGGCCAGCACCATTCCCGCCTTCAGCCGCGGCCCTTTGCCAGGGTCGCCGTAGTTTGGCACCTGCGGGTCTTCATGCATGTTCTTGCCGATTCCGTGGCCGACGAACTCTCGGACCACCCCATAACCCTCGGCCTCGCAAATCGCTTGAACCGCATTCGAAATATCAAAGAGCCGGCCTCCTACCAAAGCCTTATCAATCGCCGCATAGAGAGATGCCTCGGTTACGCGCAGCAGCTTCTCAGCCGCCGCTGAGATCTTTCCAACCGGATGCGTTACAGCAGCATCGGAGTAGTAGCCATCAACGATCACGCCGCAGTCGACCGACACCACATCACCCTCGTGCAACACCCGCTTGTCGTTAGGAATTCCGTGGATGACCTCATTGTTGACCGACGTGCAGAGCACTGCCGGATACCCGTGATACCCCAGGAATGCCGCCTTCACCCCAAGCTCTTCGACCTTGGCTGCCGCGGCGCGCTCCAGGTCCATCGTGGTCGCACCAACGCGCACCGCGCTCTTTACCGCGTCGTGCACCTTGCGCAGCGCGATGCCTGAGATCCGCATCTTCTCAATCTCAGCCTCGGATTTAATCAGGATTGCCATAGCTCAAAAACCCAAACCATTCGATGACCGAAGTCTCTCTACGACTCCGTATAACGGCGCAGCCGGAACAGCGTTGCGCGGATGGACTGCATGACTTCATCGACAGGAAGATTCCCATCGACCTCGGCGAAACGGCTGTCCTGGGCCCGATAGTACTCGATCACGGCCGCCGTTTTGGCCCCGAATGCCTTCATCCGCTCATAGAACACCGGTTCGGTATCATCGGCGCGCTGCACCAGCGTCGCGCCCTCGCGATCGCAGATGCCCGCCGCAACAGGTGGTTCAGAGTATCGGTTGTAGATCGTACCGCACACCGGGCAAGTCAGGCGTCCTGTGATGCGCTCCAGCAGAATGCGCTCCGGCACGACGATGCTCACCGCAACCACCGGCAAGGGCGAATTCGCCAATTGCCCGTCCAGCCACTCTGCCTGGTTGAGCGTGCGCGGAAATCCGTCCAGGATGTAGCCCCGCTCCGTATCCGGCTCCGCCAGCCGCGTCGCAACCATCTGGTTCACCAGGTCGTCCGGAACCAGTTGCCCCTTGGCCATCAACTCGTCGGCCATCATGCCCAGCGGTGTATGGTTCCTGCGATGCTCACGCAGCAGATCGCCAGTCGAGATCTGCGGAATGCCAAACTCATCCATCAGCCGCTTCGCCTGCGTTCCCTTTCCGACACCGGGCGCCCCAAGCAAAAGTACGGGTCCGGGCAAGAACACATTCGGTTTGGTCACAGGCTCGGTCATGCTAATCATCAATGCTTCCATGGCTGCGTCCTACTGAAGCTCTCAGCAAAAATCTATTACCCAACCCTCAGCAAAAACCCAGGCCCGAGACTCCAGACCTGGGTACCTGCGTTCTGCAAGAGAGGCTGAGAGCGACTACCAGCTGCGGCGGCCGCGAATGCGACCCGACTTCGGGCTGAAGCCGTCATAGTGGCGCATGATCAACTGCGCCTCTACCTGCTGCACCGTGTCCATCGCGACACCCACGACGATCAGCAGCGAAGTGCCGCCGAAGTAAAAGTTAAGCCCAAGTCCGTTCGTCACCCACGTTGGCATCCGGTCAAAGATACCGCCAACCAGCCACAGATGATTGAAGTGAATACCCGAAATCAGGAACATCGGGATGATCGAGATGGCGACGAGGTACAAAGCGCCCACCAGCGTAATGCGCGTCAGCACATCGTTGATGAAATCGGACGTCCGCTTACCCGGACGGATGCCGGGAATGAAGCTGCCATACTTCCGCATGTTGTCCGCGATATCGTCGGGACGGAAGATGATGGAAATATAGAAATAAGCGAAAAAGATGATCGCCAGGATGTAGAGCAAGACATACCAGGGCTCAGCCGGCGCAAGCGCGCGGAAGATCGGGCCGAGGAAGCTCGTATCGCGCAGCGGACCGGAACCAAACAAGCTGATGTTCTCAAGCAGCATGGGTGCCGACAGAATCGAAGCAGCAAAAATGACGGGCATTACGCCGCCAGAGTTCACCTTGAGCGGAAGGAAGCTGTTGGAAGCCTGCGTCATCCGCCGGCCCACCATCCGCTTCGCCGACTGAATCGGAATTCGACGCTCCGAGCGTTCGACAAAAACGATAAACGCAACCACCGCAACCATCATGACAACCAGCAGTGCGATGGCGACGGGCGTGAAGCCTCCCCATGCCTGGGTCGCGGCCTTCTGATAGAGGTCAGCGATGCCACGTGGAAGACCAACAACAATGCCGGTAAAGATCAGCAGCGACATGCCGTTACCGATGCCGCGCTCCGTGATCTGCTCACCCAGCCACATAATGAAGGCTGTCCCGGCGGTCAGCGTGATTACGCAAAGCGGAAGGAACTCGCCCTTGCTGAGGGTCACCATCGTTTCGCCGGTTGCGGTGCTTGTCAGCCCCAGTCCGATAAAGAAGCTCTGCACCACCGCCAGAAGAACCGTGACATAACGAGTCCACTGCGTAATCTTGCGACGGCCAAGCTCGCCTTCTTTTTGCAACTTTGCCAACGGCTCATAGATCACCGTCAGCAGCTGAAAGATGATGGAGGCCGTGATGTACGGCATGATGCCCAGCGCAAATACCGTCAGCTTGCGCAGGTTTCCGCCGTTGAACAGGTCCAGCAACCCAAGCGCTCCACCCGCGTTCTGATTGAAGAACTGCGCGAGCCTCGCAGCGTCGATACCAGGCGTAGGAATATGGTTGCCCAGACGGTAGACCGCGAGCAGCCCGAGCGTGAACCCGATGCGCTTGCGTAGATCCGGAATGCGAAAGATGTTGAGGAATTTCTCGAGCATCGAAGTTTGAGGCCTTGAACCGAAGATTTGGAGCGGAGTGCCGCCGGCGCCCTTAGGCTGATGCGACCGCTCTGCTGGAGTTGCTGACTAACATTCTACGCGTATGCGCGAAAGCAAAATAGGCCGAGGCGCTGGCCCCGGCCCGATTCTTTACGCTGCCGGAGCAGCTTCGCCGCCAATGACGATGGCCTTGCCGCCAGCCGCCTCGATGGCCTTCTGGGCCGCCTTCGAGAACTTGTGCGCATGCACTGTAACGGCTGACTTCAACTCGCCGTTCGCCAGCACCTTCACTAAGCCGTTGCGCTTCTTGAGGATGCCATGCTCGGTCAGTTTCTCGAGCGTCAATTCGCTCTCGTTGAGCTCGGCAATGGTGTCCAGCCCAAGGACGGCGTACTCCACGCGGAAGATATTCGTAAAGCCGCGCTTGGGCAGGCGGCGATGCAGCGGCATCTGGCCGCCTTCAAATCCGCGCATCAGGCTGGAACCCGACCGCGAACCCTGGCCCTTGTGGCCACGCGTCGAGGTCTTACCCATGCCCGAGCCCATACCGCGGCCAACGCGCTTCTTGTTTTCATTCGCCTTCTTGGGCGCCTTCAGATTGCTGAGATTCAGTGCCATGATTTCCTCGCTAACGCCGAGCTGCCGCCCGACTCGCATGTGATGGCCTCGAAGTCGAGGCGAAATGAACTAGTCGAGAATACGAACAAGGTGAGGAATCTTCTTCACCATGCCGCGAATCGACGGGGTGTCCTCCCGCTCCACAACCTGATTGAGGCGCGTAAAGCCCAGGCCCTTTACAACGAGCTTGTGCTTCACAGGCGTGCAGATCTGCGAGCGGAAGTACTGGATCTTGATCTTGGCAATATCAGCCATAACGAACTCCTAAATAGTGTTACGAATCTCTTGCACCCGGCGAAGCTAATTACAGCTCGTCGACCGACTTGCCACGCAGCGCCGCAACCTCAGCCTTGTCGCGCAGTTGCGAGAGCGCGTCAAACGTAGCCTTAATGACATTGTGAGGATTGGCCGAACCAAGGCTCTTGGTCAGCACATTCTGCACGCCGGCAGCAGTCATTACCGCGCGGACAGTCTTGCCCGCGATGATGCCTGTACCTTCCGGAGCCGGCTTCAACAGCACTTCGCCAGCACCGTAGTGACCCAGGGCCACATGCGGAATGGTGTAGCCGGTCAAGTTGACCTTGATCAAATTCTTCTTCGCCGCTTCGATGCCCTTGCGGATCGCCTGCGGAACTTCCTTGGCCTTACCGGAGCCGTAGCCAACCACGCCCTCAGCAGGATCGCCCACGATTACCAGCGCCGCGAACGACATGTTCTTGCCGCCCTTGACGACCTTGGTCACGCGATTGATGGACACAACCTCATCCTTCAGGTTCATCCGGTTTCCGTCGAGTCTCTTCTTCATTGCCATCGTTGTTTCCTCTGTATAGTCTCCCCGGCACACCGGTCCGGAGGTTGCAGTCAGCGCTGCGTTTTATGGAACGTCTAACGCGTTCTTGAAATCCCGTACTTAGAAATCCAAGCTTAGAAATCCAGACCGGCTTCACGAGCAGCATCGGCCAATGCCTTGATGCGACCGTGATAGAGGTAGCCGCCACGATCGAAGACCACCTTCTTGATGCCCTTCTCCTGCGCACGCTCAGCAATCAACTTGCCGACAGTCTTGGCTGCTTCCACGTTTCCACCAGCCTTGCGCTCCACACCCTTTGGAGTAACCGTGGACGCCGAAGCGATCGTGACGCCATTCGCGTCATCAATCAGCTGCGTATAGATGTGGTTGAGCGAGCGATACACGTTGAGGCGCGGACGCTCGGCGGTGCCAGACATCTTGGCGCGAATGCGCGAGTGCACCGTCTGCCGGATGTTGTTGCGTTGGCGAAGATTGATCATCGTAGTTCTTCCTTCCTAAAGGCGTCGCCCTAGTCAGACGACGTTCGGGGTAATCCTGTGTGAGGTCCAGAGTTCAGGGATTGGGAAGCCTTTAGCTAATCCCTAATCCCTGTTCCCTAATCCCTGCTTGTTACTTAGCGCCCGTCTTGCCGACCTTCTTCTTGAGCTTCTCGTCGGAGTAGCGAACACCCTTGTTCTTGTATGGATCCGGCTTGCGCAGCGAGCGCATATCCGCCGCAACCTGGCCAACCTTCTGCCGATCGATGCCCGAAATCGTGACATGAGTCTGCTTCGGATCGATGGCAACTTCAATACCTGTCGGCAGCTGGAACTCAATCGGGTGAGAGTAGCCGAGCGTAAACACGACCGTATCCTTACCCTTCATCTCCACGCGGTATCCGATACCGACCACGTCGAGCTCCTTCTTCCAGCCATTCGTCACGCCTTCAACAGCGTTGAACACCAGCGCGCGCGCCAGGCCATGCACTGCCGCATGCGCATCATCCGGACGCTCCACGGTCAGTACGCCATCCTTCTCCGAGAAGGTGATGCCGGCCGGAATCAGCGCGTTCACCTTGCCTTTGGGGCCTTCAACGACGACGATGTTGCTCTGCACGGTGTACTTCACACCCTTGGGCAGCGTGATGGGCTTCTTGCCGATACGTGACATAACTTCAATCCTTGATGGCTTGCGAGTCCCGAAGAGCAGGGATTAGGGAACAGGGATTAGGGATTAGCAAATCCCTTTCCTCGCCCTTCTTCCAACTCTTAGCGTTCCACTGCAGCCTGCGGTCGCCCGCTCTACCTAATCCCTGTTCCCTAATCCCTGCTTCTACTACCAGACTTCGCAGAGAATCTCGCCGCCAACGCCCTCGCGGCGCGCCTGACGACCCGTCATCACACCCTTCGGCGTGGTCATGATCGAGATCCCGAGTCCGCCCTGCACACGCTTGATCTCGTCCTTGCCGATATACACACGGCAGCCAGGACGCGACACGCGCTTCAGGTCGCGGATCACAGCCTCGTTGTTCGGGCCGTACTTCAGGTACACGCGCAACACCTTCTGGCCATCCTCTTCAGCGGCCTTGTAGTTGGCGATGTAACCTTCTTCCTTCAGAATGCGGGCAATCTCGGTCTTCAGCTTGGAAGCCGGAGCGTCCAGCTTCTGGTGGCGGGAACGGTGCGCGTTGCGAATACGTGTAAGAAAATCTGCTACCGGATCGGTGAGGTTCATCGTTTTCCTTTCATCCCCCGTTCGCTCCTGCCGGTTATTTCAACCGGCCTGGAGAACCTGCGGGAATGGTTGTGGCGCCGAAGCGCCGATCTTGACTACGCGCGAGTACCGTCATCCAACGGCCTGCAGCGTGAGGGGAACAGCCGCGTGCGACTACCAGCTGGACTTGACGACGCCCGGAATCTCGCCCTTCAGCGCGAGGCTGCGGAAGCACAGACGGCAGACGCCGAACTTGCGCAGAAACGCGCGCGGACGGCCGCAGAGCTGGCAGCGGTTGTGCTGACGAGACTTGAACTTTGGCTTGCGTGCGTCTTTGACGCGTTTTGCTGTGGTTGCCATACTTTTATTCTCTCAATCCTGGTGAAACCTGGTTCCTGATGAAACCCTGTTGTCTTCTGGACCCTGTACCCTGGGCCCTAAACCCTGTCTTTACGCTCCCACGCGGAACGGCATGCCGAAGCTCTTGAGCAGCTCGCGTGCACCGTTGTCATCCTTCGCCGTGGTCACGATCGTCACGTTCATACCCTTGATCTTGTCTACCTTCGCGTAGTCGATCTCCGGAAAGATCAGCTGGTCGCGCAGGCCGAGCGTATAGTTGCCGCGCCCGTCAAAGCTCTTCGAGCTCACACCGCGGAAGTCGCGCACACGAGGCAGCGCTACCGAAATCAGGCGGTCGAGAAACTCATACATCTTGTCGCCGCGCAGCGTAACCATCGCGCCAATCGGCATGCCCTCGCGCAGCTTGAACGCCGCAATCGACTTCTTCGCCTTGGTGATCACCGGCTTCTGCCCGGCAATCGATCCCAGGTCAGCAAGCAGCGGATCCATGATCTTGACGTTCTGGGTCGCTTCGCCCAGGCCCATGTTGATCACAATCTTTTCGAGCTTCGGAACCGCCATCGCGTTCTCGAGCCCGAGCTCCTTCTGAAGCGACTGCTTGATCTCGCCGTGATACTTCTCTTTCAAACGTGCTGCCATGATCTCTCTTCTCTTTCTCCACGGCTCCGGAGTAGCTCGCGCTGTATACCGTTTCGTGGGGTGCTCAATTTACTTCCGGCCGTACTCTCGTTCTTACTAACTCCGGCCCAACTGCCCAACTACTTCTTGAACTTCTTCTCGGCGATCACGCCGCCGTTCGAGCGGGCGATGCGTGTCTTCTTGTCGCCTTCAACCTGGTACCCAACGCGCGTTCCCTTGCCATCGGAGTCGGCCAGCATCACGTTCGAGATGTGGATCGGCGCCTCCTGCTCCAGGATGCCGCCCGCCACATTCTTCTGCGGATTCGGCTTCATGTGCTTCTTGATCATCCCAACGCCTTCAACCAGCACGCGCTGCTTGTCGACGATCACCCGCAACACGCGGTGAGCCTTCGGACCCTTATCCTTGCCCGCAATCACCACAACCATATCGTTGCGCTTGATCCGGATCTTCGACTTGCTGCCCGCAGTGGGCTTGAACTTGTTTGGCATCTTTTCAACCTTCCCCCGCTCTAGCGGGCTCGACCATACGGAGTCGGATTCCGATTTGCTAATCCCTAATCCCTGTTCCCTAATCCCTGTTCTTAGATAACTTCAGGCGCGAGCGAAACGATTTTCAGAAACTTCTTGTCGCGCAGCTCGCGTGCAACCGGTCCGAATACGCGCGTGCCAACCGGCTCCATCGCGTCATTGATCACGACCGCGGCATTCTCGTCGAAGCGGATATACGTTCCATCCCGGCGGCGATACTCCTTGTGCGTCCGGACGATAACGGCCTTGACGACCTTGCCCTTCTTGACCGTGCCATCCGGCGACGCTTCCTTCACTGCTGCCGTAACCACATCGCCAAGGCCGGCCTTCTTGCCGAGACCGCCGCCGAGCGGCAGGATGACCTGGAGCTTGCGGGCGCCCGAGTTGTCGGCGACGGCAAGGATAGTGCGCATTTGAACTGCCATGATGATTCTCCTGGTTCAAGCTCTCGCCGAATACTGGTTCGAGAGGTGAAACTTGCCCGAGAGCTTGGCGGCGGGAAGCCGTTGCTATCTCGTGCGCGCAGCCGCTTTCGCAGCCGCTAAACCTTCAACAAAACTCTGCCCAACTACTTTGCTACGACGACCGGCTTCTCATCCGGCAGCGCCGACAACGACGAGCGGCGAATGATCTCTTCCAACGACCAGCGCTTCAGCTTCGACAGCGGACGCGTCTCGCGGATGCGAACCATATCGCCCACGCGCGCCGAGTTCTGCTCGTCGTGCGCATAGAACTTCTTGTTGGACTTCAGCACACGCTTGTACTTCGGGTGAGCCTTGCGCATCTCGATCTCGACAACGATGGTCTTCTCCATCTTGGTCGAAACAACCAGGCCAACCTTCTCGGTGCGACGCGGTGCAGCCTGTTCGGCGGCGGGGGTAGTGACAGTGGTCTCAGCCATGATTATTCCTTCCCTGCCTTGGCAGTCGCGAGCGAACGCGCATGTTCACTTTGGCGCTGACGCGCAATTGTTTTGAACTTTGCGATATCCAGCTTGAGGGACTTGATCTTGCCAATCCCCTCCTGCTTTCCGAGGCTCTTCGCGAAGCGAATGCGAAAGAGCTGCTCAGCGGCCTTCGCCTCTTCGCTCTTCAACTCGTCATCGCTCATGTTGCGGATCTTGTCGATTTCCATAAATAACTTCTTTCTCGCCTGAACGGCTTTACTTGGCAGCCACTTCGACCTTGAGGCCGGGGCGTACAACAAACGTGGTCCTGAGCGGGAGCTTGTGTGCCGCCAAACGCATGGCCTCTTTGGCCAGCTCGACGGGTACGCCTTCCATCTCGAACAAAATCTTGCCTGGGCGAACAACCGCAACCCAGTGATCCGGAGCGCCCTTGCCCTTACCCATACGGGTCTCGGCAGGCTTCTTGGTGATTGGCTTGTCCGGGAACAGGCGCAGCCAAACCTTGCCGCCGCGCTTGATGAACCGCGTCATCGCGATACGGCTGGCTTCGATCTGGCGGTCGGTGATGTAACCGCACTCCAAAACCTTCAGACCGTAGTCGCCGAACGAGATGTCGGAGCCGCGCCACGCCTTGCCGCACATGCGACCGCGCTGCTGCTTGCGATACTTAACCTTCTTGGGTAAAAGCATGAGGAATTCCTTTGAACGAACAACCTGTCAACTTCTCAGGGGAACGGCTTAGGTGCTGACCGGGGTCTCTGCCACTGAATCTCGAGCGTTCTACGCCTTCGATACGGGCAGACTCGGGGCCAAACCTGTTAAGTTTAGCAAAGATTGGCGGCTATGCCAACCGTTATTGGGCTTCGGGATCAGGAATCGGCGCCATTCGCGCCTAATCCCTGGTCCCTAATCCCTGCCTCTAGAACGCGCCGGTGGTAATGACTGCCGGCTCGCGACGCTTCTTCTGCTCGTAGATATCGCCGCGATAAACCCAGGTCTTCACACCGATAATCCCGTACGTGGTGTGCGCCTCGGAGAATCCGTAGTCGATATCGGCGCGCAGCGTGTGCAGCGGCAGACGTCCCTGCAGATACCACTCCGAGCGGGCGATCTCGTTGCCATTCAGGCGGCCCGAAACGCGGACCTTGATGCCCTTGCAACCGAAACGCAGCGCCGAATCCACGCTCTTACGCATGGCGCGGCGGAAGCTGACGCGCTTCTCCAGCTGCAGGGCGATGTTCTCGCTCACCAACTGAGCGTCGAGCTCCGGCTTGTTCACCTCGAGGATGTCGATAAACACCTCGCGGCTGGTGCGCTTCTGGATATCGGCCTTGAGCTTGTCGATCTCCGCGCCCTTGCGTCCGATGATGATGCCCGGACGCGCGGTGCGGATGATCAGCCGCAGCTTGTTGCCCGGCCGCTCAACCTCTACCGAGCTCACGCCGGCAGCCTTGAGCTTCTCGCGGAGCTCTGCCTTCAACTTCACGTCCTCGACCAGCAGCTTGTCGTAGCCGCGCTCGATAAACCAGCGTGACTTCCAGGGCTTGTTGATGCCGAGGCGGAATCCGTACGGATGGACTTTCTGTCCCATAGCTTCCCTATTCCTGAACCATAGCCGGTTGAGCCGGCGCGGTTATTGTTGCGAACTGCTTACTGCCCCAATTACTTGGCGGCGACAGCCTTCTTCTTAGCCGGGGCCTTCTTCGCCGCGGCCTTCTTCGCTGGGCTCTTCTTCGCCGCCGCCTTCTTCGCTGCGGGCTTGCCTGCGGTCGCCTTCACCGGCGTCGTCGTCGCTTCCACCTCAGCACCGGCAGCCTTCTTCTCTGCCACCGTGATGATGATGTGCGCGATGCGGCGCTGGTAACGGAACGCACGGCCCATAGGAGCAGGGCGGATGCGCTTCATCCTCGGTCCCTCGTTCGCGACCGCGGTCTTGACGTACAGGTTGTCGATGTCGATGTCGAGTCCGCGCTCATCCGACAAATGCTGAGCATTCTGGACGGCCGAGCGCAGCACCTTCTCCACCACCGGCGCAATGCGCTTGTTGGTGAAGGCCACGGTGTTGATCGCCTTCTCCACGCGCAGACCTTTAATCAGGTCAAGAACCAGCTTGGCCTTCTGCGGACTGCAGCGCTGGAAGCGGGCCTCAGCACGGAACTCGGTATTCTTTGTGTCAATTGCTTTATGCATTGCGATGTCCTTCAAACGTACAAATCTATCGAATCCTAATCACTGCCTGCGACGGCTTACTTGCCCTTCGCCGTATCGCCAGCCTTCGCCGAGTGGCCCTTGAATGTGCGCGTCGCCGAGAACTCTCCCAGCTTGTGGCCCACCATGTTCTCCGTGCAATACACCGGGATGAACTTGCGGCCGTTGTGCACAGCGATCGTGTGACCCACCATGTCCGGATGGATGGTGGAGCGGCGCGACCAGGTGCGGATGACCTTCTTCTCGTTGGCGGTGTTCATCGCCTCGATCTTGATCATCAAATGGGCGTCGATGAACGGGCCCTTCTTCGTTGAACGTGACATAACTGACTCCGATACTGCGGTGCTGAATACGACGAATCTCTCAGGTACGAGACTTGGTGTAGCTTTTACTTCCCTCAGCAGTGGTTTGGGAACCGGGCTTGGTTTTTCTAATCCCTAATCCCTGTTCCCTAATCCCTGCTCTTACTTACTTGCCCTTGTTCCGGCGCGTCACGATAAACACATCGGTCCGCTTGTTATTACGCGTCTTGTAGCCACGAGTCGGCTGGCCCCACGGCGTAACCGGGTGACGTCCGCCAGAGGTCTTACCTTCACCACCACCGTGCGGGTGATCGACCGGGTTCATCGAAACGCCGCGGTTGGCCGGACGAATGCCCTTCCACCGGTTGCGTCCAGCTTTACCGATCGTGACGTTCTCGTGATCGGTATTGCCAACCTGGCCAATGGTCGCCATGCACTCAACGAGCACCTTGCGCGTCTCGCCAGAGGGCAGCTTCAGAAGCGCGTAGTCGCCTTCCTTGGCAATCAAATTAACTTGGGCGCCGGCCGAACGCGCCATCTGCGCGCCCTTACCTGGACGCAGCTCGATGTTGTGCACGATCGTACCGGTCGGGATGTTCTTCAAAGGCAGAGCGTTGCCGACCAGGATGTCAGCCTCCGGGCCGCTCATGATCTTCTGCCCCACCTTCAGCCCGATCGGCTGAATGATGTAGCGCTTCTCACCATCGGCATAATGGACGAGCGCGATGCGCGAGCTGCGGTTGGGATCGTACTCGATCGTAGCGACCGTGCCCGGAACTCCGAACTTGTCGCGCTTGAAGTCGATGAGGCGCAACTTCTGCTTGTGCCCGCCGCCCTGGTGGCGAACTACCAGCTTGCCCATATTGTTGCGGCCGCCGGTGCGTGGCTTTACCGAGAGCAGCGGCTTGTGCGGCTTGTCGGTCGTAATGTCATCGTTGACCAGCTTCGTCTGAAAGCGAAGGGTCGGCGTGATCGGACGAAATGATTTAATCGGCATGTTGCTATTCCTTTGCCGCGCTATCGATTGATACGTACTTCAGCGCGATACATGATGCTCTTGCTAATGCTGCCTGGGTAGCTCGTGAGCCGCGGTAGTCGTATTTCACTACCCACTACTCACTACCCACTAATCCCTGCTCTTAAATCTCTGCTGCGAAGTCGGGAACCTTCTCGCCGGCCTTCAGGCGTACATACGCCTTCTTCCAGTCGGGCAGGAAACCTGCATAGCGTCCGCGCTTGCGCTCTTTGCCGACAACGCTAGCGGTGCGAATGCTCGCCACCTTCACATTGAACAGCGTCTCAACCGCTTGCTTGACTTCGGTCTTGGTTGCATTGGCAGCCACTTCGAATACCAGGGAGCCTTCCACTTCGCGCGTGGTCAGGGCCTTCTCGGTAATCAACGGGCGGCGAATTACGTTATATAGGGTAGGCATTTATGCAGCCTCCTTCTCGGCGTGCTGCCGCTTGGAGACAGACTTCTTCAGCGTCTCCGTCAGGGTCTCGAACGCAGCCTTCGAGAAGATGGCGTTCTCATACTTCAACAAGTCATACGGATGAACCTCGGACGAGAGCACCAGCTCAACACCCTGCAGGTTGCGCGATCCGAGATAAAGCTTCTCGTTCAACTGCTGCGATGTCTCGACCAACAGTGCAGTCTTCTTCGCATCCAGCGTGTTCAACGCTGTGCGGAACACCTTGGTCTTCGCCTCTTCAACATCAAAGTTCTCGACGATGGTCAGCTTGCCGTCGTTGATCTTCGCAGCAATCGCCGAACGCAGCGCACCCATCAGCTTCTTGCGCGGAAACTGGTATTCGTAGCTGCGCGGCTGAGGTCCGTGGACCGTACCGCCGCCACGCCAGAGAGGCGTACGAATTGAGCCCACGCGAGCGCGGCCCGTGCCCTTCTGCTTCCAAAGCTTCTTGCCCGCACCCGAAACCGCCTTGCGGTTCTTGGTTGCGGCTGTTCCCTGGCGCAGGCTGGCACGATAGTGCTTCACCGCTTCCCAGAGCAATGCCTCATTTACCTCGCCCGCGAAGATCTCGTCGAGCTCAAATGTCCCGACTTCCTTCCCGCCGAGATTCACTACCTTGATGCTTGCCATCGCTATTCTCTCTTCTTGCCCGCGATCGTTGCCGTGGGCCCATCTCTTGTTCGTCTGCGTTCTCGGTCTGTTCCCCGCGCAGAGGCTGCTTCTAAACTTCGCTCGCTTCTAGCTTTCGCGCCGCAGGCGCTACTCGCCGTGCGCGCAGGACCCTACTTCTTCTTGCCGCCGGCTGCTGCCTTCTTGGAAGCCTTCAACGCATCGCGCGTCTCAGCACCCGCAAATCCACGACGCTCTCTCGGTGGCGCCTTCGACTTGGAAACCAGGACGTACCCGTCCCGAGCTCCCGGAACTGCACCCTCAACCAGCAGAAGATTGTCTTCCACGTCGATGCCACGAATGCGCAGGTTGCGCACCGTCACCTGGTTGGTGCCCATGTGACCCGGCATACGCTGACCCGGGAACACGCGCGAAGGAAAGGACGAGGCGCCAATCGAACCCTGCACCTGGAACATATGTCCGTGCGACTTGGGACCGCCGCCAAAACCGTGACGCCGCACAACGCCTGCGAACCCGCGGCCCTTGGAGTTGCCAATCACGTCCACAAACTTCGTCTCGTTGAAGATCTCAACCGTAATGCGATCGCCAGCCTTGGCCGTCTGATCGTCCTCGTTACCGGTCACCGACTCGAGCTGAACTTCACGGATCTCGCGAACCGGCGGCACATCCGACTTCGCAAAGTGACCGGTCATCGCCTTGTTCACCTTCGACGCCTTGACGAACTCGACAAGCCCGATCTGTGCGGCATCATAGCCGTCCTTGGCCACCGTCTTGAGCTGCGTAATCACGCACGGCCCGACCTTCAGCACCGTAACGGGATGAATGTCGCCGCGGTCGTCGAACAGCTGCGTCATGCCAATCTTCTTACCCAGAATTCCTGTAACGCTCATTGTTGCTTCCTTTCCTCATCATGCTCTCTGAGCACTGTAGGGTATTGCCGTTGCTCTTGCATTTCTTGCTGTCATTCCCGCAGGGAATCTGCTTCTGCTTCATCCCTGCGTGCGGCGACGACTTACTTCGTTACCGTCTTGATCTCAACGTCCACGCCAGCCGGAAGATCGAGCTTCATCAGCGCGTCAACCGTCTGCTGCGTCGGCTCGAGAATGTCGATCAAACGCTTGTGCGTCCGAATCTCGAAAGCCTCGCGCGACTTTTTGTCCACGTGTGGCGAACGCAGAACGCAATACTTGTTCTTCATCGTCGGTAGCGGAATCGGTCCCGCAACCTGTGCGCCCGTGCGCTTGGCGGTCTCAACAATCTCGCTCGTGGAAACGTCGAGGACGCGGTAGTCATAAGCCTTCAGGCGGATACGAATGCGTTGCTGTGCCATGTCAAATCTCTTTCTTGGTACTCAAAGATCGTTTGGAGTGACTGCCGGCCGTCATACCTCTCGGCGAACCGGCAGCCCTCGTTATTCTTTTGCGACCCGGCAAAAAAACCCTCGCCGTCCGCGCAGGACTTACTTGATGATCTCCGAGATCGTACCCGCGCCCACAGTCCGGCCGCCTTCGCGAATCGCGAAGCGCAGACCCTTCTCCATGGCAACAGGCGTGTGCAGCGTGATCTCAAGCGAGATGTTA
>JBEKFF010000056.1:0-17732 GCA_050013455.1 Acidobacteriaceae bacterium
CATCAGCCGCCCGTCGTATGCTTTGCCGACCACGTCGTCATCCGCAGTCTTGCGCGAATCGTCCGGCTTGATCGGCTGGGGTTGTGCTGCGGCGGTCTTCTTTTGCTCGTCTGGCATCCCCTCTATTTTAGAAGGATTGTCGCCCACCCAGCCGGTCGAATTGGCACCGTCGCATGAAACAATGGGGACATGGGTTTGGATGAATCGAAACGACCGTCTCCAGCATCGGCGCTAGGCGTCTACGTTTCCGTGCCCTTCTGCCGCGCCAAGTGCAGCTTCTGCAACTTTGCCTCCGGCGTCTCCTCGCCCAGTATCATCGAAGCCTACGTCACGAAACTATGTCACGAGATCGCCACCGCCCGCGTCATCGCCGACCGCTTGCAGGCTGACCTTCCGCATACCGTAGACACTGTGTACTTTGGCGGCGGGACACCCAGTCTGCTCGAACCGGAGCAACTTGGCCGAATCTTCGCCGCGCTCCGCCAGACCTTTCGGATCACCCCGGGTGCCGAAATCACCCTCGAAGCCGCGCCTGGCCAGATCACTGATACGGTGCTCGCCGAAGCGCAGTGCCAAGGCGTCAATCGCATCAGCCTCGGCGTGCAGTCCTTCGTCGATCGCGAGAGTGCAGCCGTCGGCCGTACACACACTGAGCGTGAGTGCATCCAAGAAATACTGCGCCTGCAGGCTGCAGGTATCGCCAATGTCGGCGCCGACCTCATCGCCGGTCTCCCGTACCAGACCACCGCGACCTGGCAGCACTCGCTCGATGTCGCAACCAGCATTGGCCTGAATCACCTCAGTATTTATATGCTTGAGATCGACGAGGACTCGCGCCTCGGCCGCGAAGTCATGGCCGGCGGTCAACGCTTCCACGCCCATGGCGTTCCCGCCGATGAAGCCTCTGCCGAGTTCTACGAAACCGCCTGCGCGTGCCTCCCGCAACACGGGTTCCCGCAGTATGAGATCTCGAACTTCGCGACACCGTTTCACCAGTCGCGCCACAATCGCAAGTACTGGCAGCGCGACCCCTACATCGGCTTCGGCCTCGACGCCCATTCGATGCTCCTGCGTCCCGATGGCGCTGTTCGCTTTGCCAATCCTGAAGAGCTCGCGTACTACGGAGCCGAAGAAATTCCCTCCGCCCCCGTCGACGTCTTTAAGCGCGAAGCCTTTGAAGAGACGATCTTTCTTGGTCTCCGAATGAATGAAGGTCTTTGCGTATCGCGATTACGCGAGCGGTTTCCACGCGAGCTGTTTGTGCCCACCGAGGAGGCTGCACGCGAGCTGATTCGCGAAGGTCTCATGATCGAACAAGATGACCACTGGCAGCTAACACTTCGTGGCCGCCTGCTCTCGAACGATGTATTCACAAATCTATTGATGGGTGTCGCGATCTAAGCACCCAGGAGGAAACGTTGGCAGAATTATCAAGCGTGATTGATCTTCGTAGTGACACGGTCACTCGTCCCACCACCGCGATGCGTGCGGCCATGGCCGCTGCCGAAGTTGGCGATGATGTGTACGGCGAAGACCCCACCGTCAATCGTCTGGAAAGGCGCGCCGCCGAGATCTTCGGTCGCGAGGCCGCTATCTTCGTTCCCACCGGCACCATGGGCAACCAGATCGCCATCCGCCTCCATACGCAACACGGCCAGGAGGTCATCTGCGAGGCTCGCTCGCATATTCTCGACTGGGAAATGGCGATGATGTCTGCCTTCTCCGGCTGCTTGCCGCGCACCATCGCCGGCGACCGTGGTGTTCTCACCTGGTCGCAGATCCGTGCAGCCATCGCGCCAAAGATTTACTACCGTGCAGCCACCGGTCTCATTAGCCTCGAGAACTCGCACAACATGGCTGGCGGCACCGTCACGCCGCTCCCAATCTACGAAGAGATCTGGCAGGGAGCTGCAGACGCCGGCCTGCCTACCCATCTCGACGGAGCTCGCGTCTTCAACGCCGCCGTTGCCCTCGGCATCAGCGTCGCCGATCTCACACGCGGTTTTGACACCATCAACTTTTGCCTCTCCAAAGGCCTCGGAGCGCCCGTAGGCTCCATCCTCGTCGGCTCACGCGCATCCATCGATCGCGCGCGCATCTATCGCAAAGCGCTCGGCGGCGGCATGCGACAGGCCGGCATTCTCGCCGCGGCTGGCTTGATCGCGCTTGAGGAAGGCCCGTTGCGTCTCCACGAAGATCATGCCAACGCACGCCTGCTCGCGGATACTATTGCGACTTGCGAAGGTGCCGATATCGATCTGCCGTCCGTCCAGACCAACATCGTCTTCTTTACGCTCAAGCACGGGGGAGACGCGCCCGCCCTCGTCGCCGCGCTGAAGAGCGAGGGCATTCTGTGCAGTGCGATCGGCCCGCACGCAGTTCGCCTGGTTACTCACTCCGATGTCAGCCGCGAGCAATGCGAACGCTGCGCTGCTGTCCTCGTTCGGTTGCTCAAGAGGTAATTCGTTACTTCTCCGCGACTTCGAGCGAGCCGTCGCTCGGCCAGTAAAGCAACCGCGGCAATAGCGGATAGAACAGCCCGAGCTGTATCGGCATGTCCCCACCCGGCAGCGACCGGCGCAGCGTAGCGTAAGCCTCAAGCTGCGCCTTGTGCTTCGCGATCTCGGTGGCTTCAAACTCTCCGTCAGAGCGTGGACCTTGCAATGTCGTCTTGAAGTCGACGATCCATATGTGGCTTTCGCCCGTCAACAGAGGCTGAGTCCCCGCGAGAAACGTGCGATCGACACGCAGCCCACGCGCGCCAAGCGATGCCACGGTCAGCGCCCGTTCACTGGCGGCCAACGCCTGTGGCGACAAGATCCATCGTCCCACCGGGTCGCCAAGCGTCAATGCCAGTGCCCCTTGTGCGCGGACAGCTTCACGCGCAACGAGCCCTGGAGGCAGCCCTTCTCCGCGTAGGCTTGCCGTGAGTCTGGACTCCCACGACGGGAGTTCCGCAAGCAACTCGTCGCATGTAGCGTTACGCTCTAACCGTATGGCCAGCAGATGAAGATACCGATGCACCACGTTACCGAATGCACGGACGGCAAACGAACCCTCCGGCCGATCAAACGCAATCGTGTGGTGCAGCGCCGATGCAGCTGGATAGGACAGCCGCCGATCATTCGCCTCGCTAAAGCGTGCGGTTGGATCGAAACTGAGAGGCAGCCTTTCAATGGTCGGAGCCATCCCTTCGTCGAGTTCATCTTGAGCGCTGTCCGCCGCGGCTGCCAGAGCGAGATCTTCGTCAACATTTTCGCTCCGGGAATCGAACAATTGTTGATCGATCGACGGCGTTGCCGCGGCGAGCAGCTCCTCAAAATACGGCGCTGCAGCCGGCCAGCATGCGCGCAGCAGGCTGTCGTACCGCGGCTGCATAAGCTCTCCCCTGGTGCTGAGGGTTGCGGTGCCAAAGAGGTGCAGCTCTTCGCGCGCGCGTGTAGTCACGACATAGAAAACGCGTTTATTTTCCGCGGCCTCACGCTTCGCGCGGATGCCGGTAAGCCAGTTGCTCAATCGATCCTTTTGTGTACCCTTCTGCCCGATGGGCGCGAGCACGACGCTCGCAGACGCCTCCCCACCGGCAGCGCCATCGAACTCCAGCCAGTTGAGCAGCACACTATGCGACTGTCCTCCGCCTCTTTCCAGCCCCGGCACAAGCACAAGGTCCCACTCCAGGCCTTTAGCCTTGTGAATGGTCAGCAACTCGACCGGCAATCTTCCGTCAACGATGGAGCCCGAAGCCGGCTCTGGATACAGCTTATTCAGGCGGCGCTTGAGCACACCCAGGTCGACGCGATCTGCTTCTGTTTCCACATCGCGCAAGACCTGCAAGTAGCGGTGCACATTGTTCCGGCGATTGCTGGATAATGTCACATCGCCACCCAACGAACGCCACGTGCGTTCGACGTGAGTAGCAAGCGACGTGCGACCCAGAGTCTCAACGGCTGTCTCGAGCAATGGCCACGCACGATCCAACAGCCTCTGTCCCTGTTCGCTGAGAAATTGCCTTCGCTGCTGGACAAGATGCGCGATGGTCGCACCGGGATCGGCTTCTTCGCCTTCACCGGTAAGCGCTAACAGATCCGCCAGCCCGAGTCCGCACCATGGTGCATGGAGCACACCGAGCCACGCAATGCGATCTGAAGGGTGCAGCAACGCCCGCGTGAGCGCGAGCGCATCCAGCACTTCCGGCAGCTGATCCAACGGATCGAGATCGATGGCGCGATAGAGTATGGGGCCATCGCCGTAATCCTTCTTGAACTCTTCAATCACTGCCGATAGATGATTCTTCGCCCGCCCAAGGACCGCAATGCGCCACGGCTTAGGCTGCGAAGGTGAACATCGCCCGGCTGGTAGCTGCATGGCTAGCCGCTCTTCAACGATGTGCCGAATGCTGCGAGCCTCCAGCGCTGCGTGATCACTGCGCGAACCAGCTTTTGCGAGCACTCTTGGATGCCAAACCACGCCAGTATCGCCGCTCCGATCGCGCACCGCGACGGCTTCCACAAACGGAACATCGACACCCTCGCCTCCCAATAGCTGCTGGTCATCAGGTCGCGGGAAAACAGCATCGAATATCTCATTGAAGTTCGCAACCAGCTCCGCCTGGGAGCGAAAGTTGGAGGTCAGCTGCAGCGACTCCAATTGAATTTCGCCCAGCATTTGGTCTTTCATGGTGCGCAGAAAACGCTCGACGCGCGCCTGGCGGAATAGGTAGATCGATTGCTTAGGATCGCCGACAAGGAACAGCGTCTGCGTGTGCCCGTCCCACGAACGCGTCAGGAGATCGAGAAGCTCATACTGCCCCGACGAAGTGTCCTGCATCTCGTCGACCAGCAAGTGGCGCAGCGTTCCGCCGGCTGAAAGCGCAAAATCGCTTGCCCCCTCATCCGAACGGAGTGCCTCACGCGCGGAGAGTGCCACCTCGGTAAAGTCGCATTCGCCGCGCTCTGCGAAGAGCACTCGCAGCTCCGCGAGCGCATGACGCAACACGCGAAAAAGCGCCTTCGCGACCTCCCACTGATCGTCCGGATACTTCGCCGGCGGCAGTGCGAGAACGCCGGCGAATGCTTCGCGAAGTTCGTCACTTTGAATTCTCTGGACCAGGTCCTTAAGCCTCGCCGCAACGGACTTCGGAATCTCAAACTTCATGTCCGTCCGCCAATGCCGTTTGCGCCAATCTCCGTCCCTCTTCAATATCAGCCAGATCAGCGCCACCCAATGATCCAGATGCTCGGCAACTGCCCCCGGAGGATCGTGCCTGCCCGCACAGAGAGCAATCGGCGACGGATTCTCATCGATTCCAGGTTCGACACCAAGCCGCGCAGCCAGGGACGTCAGATCCTGCAGAACATCTGCAGGCAATGCGCGCAGCGCACGTGAAAGTCCAGCACACACAATGCTTTCCAACGATCGTTCGAGCTTCATGCGCACTTCGCGATCAAGCTCTGCATCATCGGTTGCATTCGGCGCGAGGGGTACCAGTTCGCCCCATTGTTCACGTGTTCTCAGCATGTCCGCCAGCAGCGTTTCACAATCAGCGAGGTTGCCATCGCGATGCAGCAATACGGTACAAAGCGCCGCATGCAAGACGGCATCTGCACCACCAAGCTGTAGAAGAGTTCGTCGCGCTGCCAGCCGATACAGCGGCTCAGCATCCTCGAGTGGCTGCCGCGGCCCGCCCGCTCCTGATAGTAGTGGCAACGAGTTCGCAATCTCCGCGCACACCGAGTCAATGGAGCGAATGTTCAATCGACTCGGTCTCTCCAGCAATCCCCAACCAAGTCTTGTGCTGCGCTCAATGGCAGTCTTCGCCAACTCCCATGTCTCGTGCTCAAAGCTCGAAGCCTGGTCCTTGAGCGCTCCTTGCCTCGCGTGCTGCAACTGCTCCAGCACACGTTCTCGCAGCTCGAAGGTCGCCTTGTTCGTGAATGTGATGGCGAGTACTTCTTCCGGCTGGGCGACCGTGTCGGTTCCAAGCAACTTCAGATAGCGCTGCACCAAAAGTCCAGTCTTTCCTGATCCGGCAGGCGCTTCGACGATGCACGAGGCCCTTGCATTGAGCGCTGCCGCTCGGGCCTCCGTATCACTGGTTGTAGAAGGGAAGCGTAGTAGATTACTCAACGGCATCCTCCACTTCTTCACTGATCTCTTCGGCAAACTCTTCAAGAGACGAAGGGTCAATACGGCAGAGAAGCCGCTGCGGACATTGGGTGCAGTTGATTTCGAAACTCTTCGGATACACCTCCGCTTTTCCTGCGGCAAAGTCTTCGGCGAGTTGCGTAAGCACTAGTCGCCAATCCTCTGCCAGCGAAGCGATGTCCCTGATATTTGTCTTCGAGCGCGAGAGCGGCAAGATCCCTTCCCGTGCCTGATATCCGTGCCATTTCATATCGCGTCCGGCGCGCACCTTCGCAAAGGCCACGCCTTTCAGTTCATCGGGTTCGGCAAGCAGCGTATAAAGCGGAAGCTGCGGATCATCAGGTCGCGACCCAGACCACTGCTTCGGATCGACATCCGCGCCCGTCTTGTAATCGACAAAAAAGAGGCCGTCCCCGACAGTGTCGACGCGGTCCACTCGAACTTCCAGCGTGAGTGGTCCTACCGTCACGAACTCCTTGCGCTCAACATCGGAAACAGCGAAAGGCCCTCTGGACAACTCCTGCTCCAGCCACTGTTGCAACAGCGTACGCAATCGATGTTTCTGCAGCCATAGATAGGCGCGGTCCCATCCGTCGTGCAGTTGCAGTCGGCTGGGCAGCGCGGAGTCGATCGCGCGCATCAGTAACTCATCGCGGTCTTTCGAACTCATCAAGCGCAGCCTGTCTTGTGTCTTCGTCTCACGCCAGAAATATTGAAGAACGCGGTGCAGCAGGCTTCCGCTCTCTCCTGCGTCGAGGCCCATCGTGCCGCTCCTGGGCTCGGTGGCCCGCAGGCGCAACTCGGCAAATGCCAGGAACCCGCATGCCGCCTGCAGTTTGAGCACGGAGGCACCGCCGCTAACCTCACACGACGGCAGCGCAGGAAGCGCACCATCATCTGCTACGATCTCGCTCTCCACCTGGTCGAAAGGTTGCTCGCAGAGGTCCAACTCCGCGGCGTTGATGCATTCGATCCCAAGCTCACCCAGGATCGGCGATCCCCGCAGCTTTCCATTTTCATCCTCGGCTGCATGGCAGAACAGCACCGCGCTTGACGAACGCAACAGGTTTTCTGTAACTGAGCGGCAGTTTGATACAGCGAGAACAGGATCACTGCCTGGCATCTTCAAAGCTCGTTGCAGCGTCCACGGCAGCAGGGGATGCACTCTCTCGGGCGCCGGCCAATTCGCGTCGGTAACATGCAGAAACAGAGCCGCATCGAAGATCGACCCCTCCGCTTCTGCAACACTCATCACCTGCACGGTCGCATCAATCGACTGCGTCGTGAACGCACTCTTCTGCGCCTGCAACTCAAGCGCCTGCAGTGCGCTTGCAAACCCAGCACGGCGTCCGCTAAAGTCCAGCGTCGATACCCGGTCTAATAGACTTTCCCACGCGCGTGTCGCTTCAAACTCGGACGCTGTTAGTGCACGACTCCCGGGCCAGTTTGCAGCCAAAAGAACTCCCCGCACAAACTCCATCCATTCAGCAAAGCTGCGTGATCGCTTGAGATCGCCGCCGGTGTTCAGGAACTCCTGAACATCGCGAAGCCATGACAGAATTGCCGGCATCCCGCTGCGATCCCCCTCATGACGGTTGACCAACTCCAGCAATCCCGGGACGTCGATCTCCGACCGCAACAGGAGCGTGCGTCGCAACCTGCTCACATCGAACCGGGCTGCCATGTCCAGAGCCCCGGCATCGGATCCAATCTTTCCGAGATACGGGGAGAGCAGCAGCGCACTCACCCTCTCGAGCGGTAGCGGTCCCTGCGTCCATCGCACCAACTCCAGGGCATCGACAACTATGGCGAGCGACGACAACGGAGTGCCACCGGAAAACTCCCACGGTGTGGAAGACAAGTCGGCTTCGATTGATTGCAACTCTGGCGCAAGCACTTCGCGGAGCACGCCTTCAAGCTGCTCGCGCTCCTCCGGAAGATTCGGAACCAACACCGCCACGCGGGCCGGTGACTCTCCCATTGCGCGCGCGTCAAGGAACTCTCGAACCCATCGCACTGCAAGCAGGCGTTCTTCGCCCTCGGTCGGCACAAGTACCGACGCGACCAGTCGATCCGGATCCTCCGTGGACTCGAGAGTTCGCTGCCGAACGACAGTTCCGCGTTCCCGTAGTTCGGTTAGCAACGCCTGCTGGCTCGGCACAAACTGCCCGTAGCCCACAAGATCCAGCGAAGCCGGAACGGTAAGCCCCCCATGCCGCACATGCTCCAGCAGCGCGGCATTCAGTCGGCCCGCAGAAATGTAGCCGTGCTCCGCGCATTGTCGTGCGAAGCCCTCGGCCCATGCAGCAAAGATACGGCTATCATGCGACGCCGCGAACTCTCGTAGCTTCTGCGTAGCGTCGTAATCAGTTGCAAGTTGCCACGCCGATTGCGCAAGTTCCGCCAGTGAGTCCACGGAGGCGATGGAGCGTTGGCTCGCATCGTCCGCGATGATCTTCCGCCACACGCTATGCTCCTGCGCGGCATTTAGCAGGAGGCGTCCTTCCATGCCTCCAATGATCAATTCACTCCACAGCGAGTTCGTCCACTGCGACCAACTCAGCGCGTGGGCCGGCTCCCACGCGGGCAGCCCACGCGATCGCTGCCGAGCATCGAAGGCAGCTCGCATGTCCCGGGCCGCGCGCTCATTCGGCAACACCAGAAGCGCGCCTTCATCCAGTGCGTCGAGAAGCTCGGAGAGGGTCGCAGAAGACATCGTCTACCGTTATACCAATCTTCTCCAAAACTTCGCCTCTGCCAAAATTTATCGCCTAGGCAATTCGGCCCCGGCGCCATCCCGCCATACGCTAAGTACCAATAAAATCAATGCCAGCCCCAACGGGACAGCCATCGCCACCCGAAGCGAGCCGCTTTGGGTCGAAACAAACCCCATCAGCCATGGAAACAGCGCGGCACCCAGTCCGGATACCGCAAGGATGAATCCCGCCTCGCGCGCCGTTGGCCGTTGTTTGATCAGCAGCGCAAACGTCGTCGGAAAGAACGGTGCCAGGCTCAGCCCCAACAGCACGCAGTAGAGCGACAGCAGTGGTCCATGCCGCGTCGTGACCAGCGCCGCGATCAGCAGTGCCGAAAGCCCGAGCCCAATGCGCTGCAGCGTCGACTCGCGCACCACTCGCAGAGCTGCCGACGACAGCGCCCGTCCCGCTGTCAGCGCCGACCACAACAGCACAATCGCCGACTGTCCGCCTAGGAGCCGCACATCGGAAAAGCGCAAGGTGTACGTCGTCAGCCAACCGGTCATGCAGGTCTCAAGCCCGCCATACAGAAACATTAGCAGGGCGAAGCGCGTGATTATCGGCATTGGCAAGGGAGGCGCGTCCGCCGCCGTGGATTCCCCCGTTGCCGCTGCCTTCCGCGAGGGATTCAAAAGTCCTCCCAGCCCTGTCACCAGGAACAGCCCGGCAAACGTCAGCAGCGGCCCACGCAGGTGAAAGCGCGGCAGCGCAGCCGCGGCAATCACGCCACACAGCACCGCGCCCAAGCTCCAGAAGAAGTTCACCGACGCCAGCGCCGAGCCGGTATGCTCGCGGTATCGCCGGCCAATCACAATGTTGGTGGACGCGATGATCTGGCCCAGACCGAAGCCGCCGACAAACAGGCACGCAGCGCCGCTTATCAAGCCGACGCTTAGCGCGAAGGCCCCAAACCCTGCGGACGCAAACGCCATCCCGCCCAGCACACCCAGGCGCAGACGCCGCGGCACCGACACTCCGCCCAAAAATGAGCCGACAAACTTTGCCGCCAGCAACAAGCCGCCCTGCTGATCGGTCAGCCGCCAGTCGTGCAGCAGCGTCGGCATCAGCGGCCCAAGCATCACTGTTCCCAGGCCAGCGAGCAGAAAGCCAATGGCCAGCCAAATGACCGACGGCCCTGCAACGCCATCACGGTCAGGTGCGGACGAAGTGGGTGGTTGCGTCCTACGCTCTGCACTCCGCACAATAAGTCCGGCCTCATTTAAAGAGCTGTGTTTCGAAGCAGATGCTACCATGTGGCCGCCAGTTCCTGCGCGTCCGTTCGCCAAGCCACGCCCCTGGCCGACAGTTATCATGATGTCGGGGCCCATGCCGGCGCGAGCCAATGCTCAACGGTTGCTGCCTCGAGGAGATTCATCATGCGTGTCCGCTCGTCTTGTGTTCTGTTGCTTGTTGCGATCGCCGCGATTGCCTTTGGCATGACCGGCTGTCGAGGCACAGCGAACGCGCCTACCGTCACCCAAAGACCGTCGCAGCAATACCCCGTGCGCGGCGTCGTGGTCGGCATTGACCCAGCTAACGGCGAGGTTATTCTCAAGCACGATGCCATCTCTGGACTGATGCCCGCAATGACCATGCCCTATCACCTGGAAGATCCGTCGGCCCTCTCCGAGCTGCATCCCGGTGACCTCATTACCGCCACCCTCCTCGCCGACCACGATGCCGCCGGGCCCATCAATTTGCGTCTCAAGAACATCGTCGTCATCGCCCAGGCGCGCCCCGACTACAAGCCAAAGGTGAACTACCATGTACCCGCCAAAGGCGACGACGTTCCCGACTTCAAGCTGCTCAACCAATCCAATCACACCATCGACGTCAAGCAGTTTCGCGGCAAGGTTGTCGTCATGACCTTCATTTACACCCGCTGCCCGCTCGCGGACTTCTGTCCCCGCATGAGTCGTAACTTTGCCGAAATCGACAAGACCCTGCAGTCCGATCCCGCGCTCTACAAGAACACGCACCTGCTCAGCGTCAGCTTCGACCCCACCTACGACACACCCAAGGTGCTACGCAGCTACGGCGGCGCCTACACCGGCAACTTCACCAAGGAGACCTTCCAGCACTGGGAGTTCGCCGCACCCTCCGTCGCCGAGCTCCCCACCATGGAGCAGTTCTTCGACGTCGGCGTAACTCCCGGCGAAAATGGAACACTGCAACACTCGCTCTCCACCGTCGTCATCGGCAAGGACGGTAAGATCGCTGCCTTCTGGCCGACCAACGACTGGACCCCAGCCGAAGTGCTCGCAGAAGTAAAGGCCGCAGGCTAACTACAGGCACAGCACGCGCACCGGGCAAAACTCTATCGGTACGCATATTTATAGATATACATAGGAGAATGACATTGGCTAAGTTGACGATTTGGTTCGGAGTGGCGCTTGCGGCGGTGAGTCTGGGTTTTTGGATAGGGACGGGGAGAACCGAAACCGCAGCCTTGCACCCGGCAGGCGTTGGCGTCCTGCTGATCCTCTGCGGCACACTTGCAAATACAGAGAACGCGAAAAAGCGCATGCTCTGGATGCATATTGCGGTGACCTTCGGACTAATTGGATTCCTCATCACCGGCATCCGCGCAGGGATCGAGCTCGCGAAGGGCACGGCCATGTCGATCAATCCGATGGCCTTTGAAGAGCGGGTTGTCGTCGCGCTGATCTGCCTCATCTATGTGACACTCTGCGTCCGCAGCTTCATCGCAGCTCGTCGCGCCCGCAAGGTCTAGCGGGTCCCAGGGCGTAAACTGGAGCTTCATGGCAAACCACGGAATGTCCAATATGGGTGGCACGCCCCGCATGCGCGCGGCCGATGCCCCGTCACGCGGAGCTGGCCGCGCCGCCGCCGCCGACCTCACCACAAAACGTCCCAAGCCGAAGTTCAAAGACATCTGGCCCGAGATCTGGGCGCTCATCAAGCCGCGCCGCTTTCTACTCGCCGGCTGCTTCCTCCTGATGATCGTCAATCGAACGAGCGCCCTGGTGCTCCCCGCCTCCTTCAAGCCGCTCATCGACAAGGTCTTCACCCAGCACCACTACGCGCTGCTCCCCTGGATCGTCGGTGGCGTCCTCACCGCCACCCTCATCCAGGGCATTACCACCTACGCCCTCACACAGTTGCTCTCCAAGGCCGGCCAGCGCCTCATCGCCGAGCTGCGCATGCAGGTCCAGCAGCACGTCGGCAAGCTCTCCGTCTCCTTCTACGACGAGAACCGCACCGGCACCCTCGTCTCCCGCATCATGAACGACGTGGAAGGCGTTCGCAACCTCATCGGTACCGGCATCGTCGACTTCGTTGGCGGCGTTCTCACCGCGCTGCTCGCCTTCACTTACCTCATGTACGTCTCCGTCAGCATGACGCTGCTCGCCTTCGTCATCATGACTGCCTTCGCGCTGGTCCTCCAGCGCGCCTTCAAGGTCATCCGCCCCATCTTCCGCGAGCGCGCCAAGATCAACGCCGAAGTGACCGGTCGCCTCACCGAGTCGCTCGGCGGCGTTCGCGTCGTCAAGGGCTACCACGCCGAAGAGAGCGAGTCCCGCGTCTTCGCCGGCGGCGTCGACCGGCTCCTCCAGAACGTCATCAGCTCCCTCACCGCGCAGTCCTTCATGACGCTTTCTTCCACCGTCATCCTCGGCATCGTCGGCGCGCTCGTCATGTACATGGGCGCGCACCTCAACGGCGTGGGCAAACTTACCACCGGCGGCTACTTTTCCTATGTCATGTTCCTCGCCTTCATGACCGCGCCCATCGTGCAGTTGGTAGCCATCGGCACTCAGCTCACCGAAGCCCTCGCCGGCCTTGACCGCACGCGCGAGATCATGGGTGAGCGCGAAGAGGACGCCGATCCCGCCCGCTCCATTGAGCTCGGCCCCCTCTCTGGCGACGTCCGCTTCGTCGACGTCGGCTTCTCGTACGTCCCCGACAAGCCCGTCCTCCACAACATCAGCTTCGAGTCCCGCCCCGGCACCGTCACCGCGCTGGTCGGCTCCAGCGGCTCCGGTAAATCCACGATCATCTCGCTCATCTGCGGCTTTCACACCGCGCAGTCCGGCGCCGTGCTCATCGATGGCCATGACCTCGCTGCCGCTCGCCTGGCCAGCTACCGGCAGCAGCTCGGCGTCGTGCTGCAGGAGACTTTCCTCTTCGACGGAACCATTCGCGAGAATGTAAAGTTCTCCCGCCCTTCCGCCACCGAAGAAGACTTCCTCAAAGCCTGTGCCATAGCGCGCGTCGACGAGTTCGCCGAGCGCTTTCCAGATACTTACGACACCATCGTCGGCGAGCGCGGCGTCAAGCTTTCCGGTGGCCAGCGCCAGCGTCTCTCCATCGCCCGCGCCATCCTCGCCGATCCCCGCATCCTCATCCTCGACGAAGCCACCAGCTCCCTCGACTCCGAATCCGAAGCCCTCATCCAGGCCGGCCTCAACTTCCTTATGCAGGGTCGGACGACCTTCGTCATCGCGCACCGCCTCTCCACCATCCGCCGCGCCGACCAGATCCTGGTCGTCGAGCAGGGCCACATCGTCGAGCGCGGAACCCACCAGACTCTCTACAACCTCAACGGCCGCTACCGCGATCTCTACGACCGCCAACACGGCCTCGAAGCCAACCTCTTCCTCGCCCCCGGCGAAGGCGACATCGTCCCAGAAACAGCTTAGCCCACGCTCTCCACGCCAAGCTCGCGCAGGATAAACGCGTCATCAAACGCGATCTCCTTCAGATAGTCATACCGTCCGCTGGCCCCGCCATGCCCTGCATCCATGTTGACGTGCAGCAGCAGCGGAGCATCGCCGGTGTTCAGCGTGCGAAGCTTTGCCACATACTTCGCCGGCTCCCAATACATCACCTGCGAATCATTCAGGCTCGTCTTCACCAGCATCGCCGGGTACGCCCCCGGCCGCAGGTTGTCGTACGGCGAATAGCTCAGCATGTACTCAAACGCGGGCTTCTCATTTGGATTCCCCCACTCTTCATACTCCGCCACGGTCAACGGCAGCGTCGCATCCAGCATCGTGTTCATCACATCCACGAACGGCACATGGCTCAACACAGCACGGAATAGGTCCGGTCGAATATTCACAACAGCGCCCATCAGCAACCCACCCGCGCTTCCACCCTCGATCGCTACGCGCTTTGGATCGCCATACCCCTCGCGCTGCAAAAACTCCGTAGCGTCGATGAAGTCGGTAAATGTGTTGCGCTTGTCCATCATCTTGCCGGCATCGTGCCACGGATCGCCAAACTCGCCGCCGCCGCGGATGTGCGCATACGCCATCACAACACCGCGATCCAGCAGCGCCAGCCGCGACGGCCCAAAGCCCAGCGGCAGCGCGTACCCATAGGACCCATACCCGTACACATAGAGCGGCGAGGGCCCATCCTTCTTGAACCTGTCTCGCCGGTACACCACCGACACCGGAACCTCAGTCCCATCCGTGGCCTTGAACCACAGCCGCTCCGACGCATACAGCGCAGCATCGAACCCACCCGGCACCTCGTGCTCCTTCAGAAGCACCGACGTGCCCGTCCGCACGTCATACTCAAACACCGACGGCGGCCGCACCAGCGACTGATACGCATACCGATACGTCGTCGCCGCAAAGTCCTTATTCACATCTCCATCCGCCTCGTACGCCGGGTCAGGGAAGCGTATGTCCCTTCGCTCTCGTGGGAGCCCTTCATCGCTCAGCGAAAATACCCGCATCACTGGCAGCCCGCGCTCCCGATAACTCGCCACAAAAAAATCACGGAACAGGTCCACATCTTCCAGTGGCGCCTCCTTCTGCTCCGCCAGCACCTCCACCCAATGCGCGCGTCCCGTCTCTGTCACCGGAGTACGCATCAGTCGAAACTGCTCCGCGTCATGATTGGTCCGAATGTAAAAAAATCCCTCGCGATGATCGACGTCATACTCCTCATCGTCCACACGCTCCGCCACAACGCGGAATGCCCCCGTGGGATCCGCCGCGTCCATCACCCAGGTCTCACTGGTCGTATGGCTGCCGACCTCCAGCAGCAGATACTTCCGGTCGCGCGTCCGGCCCACCCCGAGATTGAAGCGCTCATCCTCCTCGTGGAACACCTCCACCGGCGCCTCTCCTAACTTCTTACGAAACACCCGGTCCTGCCGCTTGGTCTGTTCGTCCTCGGTCGAGTAAAACAGCGTGGCCGAATCCGGTGCCCAAACAATCGACCCAACCCGCTCCGCCGAATCCGCTAGCAACTCACCGGTCTCCAGGTTCTTCACTGCCAGCGTGTATTGTCGAAACCCCGTGTTGTCGGTGGTGTACGCCAGCAGCTTGCCATCCAGGCTGACGCTCATGGTACCCACGTCCATAAATGGCTGCCCCTCGGCCAGTACATTCACGTCCAGAATCACCGCTTCGTCTTCAGGCTTCCCCACCGGCCTGCGACAAAAGCGCGCATACTGCTTGCCCTTCTCCGTGCGCGTCAGGTATTCCCACTCCCCCTCGCGATATGGAAGCGACACATCATCTTCTTTGATGTGCGACAGGATCTCGTCGTACAACGTCTTCTGCAGGGCCTCGGTCCCGCTCATTGCCTCGGCCGTGTACGCGTTCTCCGCCTCCAGGTAAGCGGTCACCCGCGGCGCGCCTTTCTCGCGCATCCAAGCGTAATCATCCTGCAACTCAGTTCCATGAATCGGTGTATTCTTCGGTTCGCGTTCGGCGACGGGTGGCAGGGGAAAAGTCGTTTTCATAAGAACTCCATCCCCAGCATAAATGTCCGCGACGTGTGCAACGCCAACCCCTGCAATTCCCCTCTTACACCTCGTATGCGTTCGTAACTCGCGGCATTGCCGCATTTGAAGAGGGACACCCATGAACAGAATTACGAAATTGGTTTGCACCGCAACGCTCGTTTGCGCCGGCATGTTGCTCTCCCTATCCGCGCGCGCAGCAGTTACCGGTCAGGACAAAGAATTCCTTGCCAAGGTCTCGCAGGGCGGTTTCGACGAGATCAAGCTCAGTGAGTTGGCCGAGACCAAGTCCACCAATCCCCAGGTCAAGGCCTTCGCCCACAAGATGGTCGTCGAACACAAAGCCCTCGCGACGCAAATGAAGCCCTTCGCCGACGCCTGGGGCCTCACCCCACCCAGCTCGATGGACGCCGAGCATCAGGTCGAATATGACAAGCTCAGCGGCCTCTCCGGCATGGACTTCGACAAGGAATACATGAATATCATGGAGAAGGACCACCACGACGCCCTTGACCTCTTCAACGAAGAGGCGAAGACCACCACGGACGCGAAGTTCAAGGTCGCCGTCATGCATGGCCAGAGCGTTGTGGCCGCCCATACCCACATGGCCGACAGCCTTGGCGCCAAACTCGGCTCCTAACGGCGAGGCTCCTAACCTGGGTCGGCAGTCCTGCGTCAGCTGGCATCCCCCAAAAGGCCTCCCCAATCGGAGGCCTTTTGCGCAACTACCACCTGTGGAACTCCCCCACTCCTCCAGGCGTACCATTATCGTTGTGACTGCCAAAGGCATACTTCTCCGGTTCGCTCTCCTGGCTTGCCCGCTCGTCGGCCTCGCCCACGCCGAGGCGCCCGACAAGCTACCCAAGCCCACTAGTTACGTCAGCGACTTCGCGAACGTCATCGATCCTGCCTCCAAGGAAAACATTGAAGACATCGCCTGGCAGGTTTATTCCAAGGCCCACGCCACCATCCAGGTAGTCACCGTCAAATCCCTCGACGGCGAGGATATCGACCCCTGGACCACCACTCTCGAAGACACCTGGAAGGTCGGTCCCAAGTCCACCGACAAGGGCATCCTCCTCGTCTTCGCCATCCAGGATCGCAAGAACCGCATCGAAGTCGGCTACGGACTCGAGGGTATTCTTCCCGACGGCAAGGTCGGCGACATCCGCCGCAGCATGAGCCCGCAGCTTCAGCAGGGCCAATACGGCCCGGCCATCCAATATGGCGTCCAGCAGATTGCCGACGTCATCGCAGCCGATGCCAACGTCACCCTGACCCCACCCAAGCAATCCGCTCCCGTCTACAACTACCAGCCTCGCCAACACCGCACCAACTGGTTCGGCCTCATCTTCTTCCTGATCTTCATCCTTCTTGCATTCCGTGGAGGCGGCCGTGGCTGGCTCTGGTTCCTGCTCGGCAACATGATGGGCGGAGGCTTCGGCGGCGGCGGCCGCGGCGGTGGATTTGGTGGCGGCGGAGGTGGTGGTGGTGGCGGAGACGGTGGAGACTTCGGCGGAGGCTTCGGTGGTGGCTCCGGCGGCGGCGGCGCCAGCGGCAACTGGTAATATCGCGTGGGCGGCAAGTGGATATAAATTCATCTCAGCAGTCACAAAGGCTTGCAGGAAAATGACTACGATAGACGCGAAAGGGAATACATCGATGAAAGCTCTTTGGGTTGTGCTCGGAGTCCTGGGTCTTCTGGTCCTGGTGGTCATCCTGTGCTTCGGCAGCTATGTCTCGACAAAGAATCAGCTGGTTCAGCTCAACGGCGACGTTAACCAGACCTACTCGCAGGTCGACATCGATCAGCAGCGCCGTCTGGACCTCATCCCCAACCTCGTCGCCAGCGTCAAGGGTTACGTCAACGAAGAGTCAACCGTACTGACCAACATCGCGAACGCACGTGCTGGCGTCATCGCTGCCGGCTCCAATCGTGCCAGCAGCATCAACGCCAACAGCCAGCTTGATGTCGCGATCAGCCCCCTGCTCCGCCTCCAGGAGCAGTATCCTGACCTCAAGGGCAACCAGCAGTTCATGCGCCTCGAGGACGAACTGTCCGGCACCGAGAACCGCATCGCCGTCGCGCGCCGCCGTTACAATTT
>JBEKFF010000057.1:0-17699 GCA_050013455.1 Acidobacteriaceae bacterium
GCGGCCAGCGCGATCCAAATAAGCGCCGGCAGAAGAATCACGATATCGAAGGCCGTGAACAGCCAGGTAACGACAAAGCGATCGAAGAGGTTGAACAGGATGCCGTGCGGAGGACGGTTCTGCGGCTCGAAGCGATAATACGTGGTGCCGTCTGCGCATGGAAGAGCGGGGTCATTTACGGGTCGAACCAGTTCTTTGCGGTGAACGTTTCCGGGTTTGTACTTGGAGTCGGGCGCGTCCATCAACTGCGCAACAGTCTCATGCACCAGCGACCGGGCGGGCAGTTGGCGAAGACGGACGCCGAGAGGGATGCGTCGCCGCTCCTTGCCATCGTCCTTGTTGTAGTAACGATGCGGAAGGATCTCGAGAAGCCACCACTTCCAGGTGAGCGATCTGTGCGGCCTGGAAGATTCGGGCGGAGTGTAAAACAGTTCGGGGTCGACGATGGGATCGGGCATGGTACCAAACACGAGGTCAAGATGCGCCTTGTTGAGCCGGATGCCGGGCTTGTCGGGATAGGTTCCGTCGGCGTCTGGAGGGAGACCGACCTCGCTCAGCATCCAGCGCAGCGTGATGTAGGAGAGGCCGGATTGGGGCTGGGAGTAGCTCCCGCCAATGTCTGAATGCACGCCCGCGAACCACGCCTGCAGGAGATCCTGACCTGGGAGGGGGTCGCCCCAGAGGTTGTCCTGAAAGAAGCAGCGATGTTCATCGATGCTGATGGCGTGCCGGCCACGCAGGATGGTGTCATTCTCCGCCAGATTGAAGAGGCGCATGGGAGAGGAGATCCATCCCACTGACGAGACGGTATCCCACACGCCGACGAAGTGGATCTGGAAGTTCTTGTGGGAGAAGGTCTCCTTGAAAGCAGTATCGGGTACGACGTGGTGCCTGCCGCGATTATCGTGCTGTTCCACGTACATGCGCCACGCGTACGGGATATGGCCTTCATTGCCCCGGCATAGTAAGCCGTAGCCATGTAGAAGACCGGCAAGCGCGCGCGCGGTATAGGAGCCGCGCGAGAATCCGAAAATATAGACTTCGTCCTGGTTCCCACCGCCGCCATTGTCGTTATAGACCTCCATCAGGTAGCGATAGGCGTCCAGCACGTTGTCGCGGAAACCGGCGCCGAAGGCAAGGCCTTTGATCTTGGACCACTCGCGCGACCACCAATGCGTAGCCGTGGGAGCGCCCATGGTGCCGACGCCAGGGTGATAGTAGCCGACCTGGTCATTGTCAATCTGGAGGGTGGTGTAGAGTTTCACCACATTGGAGTTTTGGCCGGAGTTCTTGTCGATGGGGGTAGGATTGGGCGCGCCGAATTCGTTGCCCGTCCCATCGCAACAGAGGACGATCTTCTTTTTGTGCGCGTGAATGGCAGGAGGTACAAGCGCTGTAGCCATGGCTTGCTCCACGAAATGGCGCTAGATTTCGACGGTGGTGAGTGGCGCAAGTTTAGCAGATGGGTCATGAGAGTCAAGTGGAATCAGGAGGCATAAAATTCAGAAGAAAAAGTGTCAGCTGCCCTCATACACGTGGACGGCGAACGAATCTTAGGCGCCGTATAACGGTTGAGGAGCCTCATGCAAGTTACCCCACAGCCACTCACGCTTCGGGAGTGGGTCAGTTTGAATCCACAGGGGCACGAGAACCCCGCAAGATACCCAATGAACAGGATGGCCAAAACTCCGTCCATGATCCCGAAAACCGTCATCGCGATCGTTCGCTTCAAGGGGCCGAAGAAGATCAGTGCAACGATGGCAAACTTTTCGATGATGGAAGCGGTCAAGATCGGAACGCGAGAAACGGGGACATAGGCGCTATATACGGTCAGTGCGCAGACTACGAAGAGCAGCGCTCCCCAATGCCGAACGAAGAACATCGTCACTCCGTCTGAACTCTTTACTCCAAACACTAATTGCAGAGTAGTTCGAGGCAAGAAGAGTCCAGCAAGCCCGCCAGCAGCCGTCCCGATCCCTGAAATTATGAGTATCCATCCGATGGATGATGCCAGCATTTATCCAGTCCATTTCTTGGCCGTACCCTGCCAGTTCCACTGGGGCCGAGATGTTCGGCATCCTCTCTGTCTGCTGAAAGACTAGGCGGGGTTCCGTACTCCTGCAACTAGCAGAAGTAACAGGTGTTCTCCTCACGCTCGGGATCGCTGTGTCTGAAAAGCGGTGTTTTCGCCAACGTCGACGCCGATCTACCGTCCGGGTGACTGATCCGGCGCCCAGACGCTCGAAGTTGGTGAAAATGCGACTTTGGAGGAATCTCGCCTGAAGGTTCCGTCTTCGTCGATGAGTGCATTGATGATTTATCGCCATCTGAAAAGAGGCGGAGGGCGTCATAACGACACTGAGTTCTCGGAGACGTCTTTGTGCGCGCAGGGCGATCATTGGCGGCTGCTCCTTGAGTGAAATGAATTTCGAATGCGGGGGTTGTTTGGTCCTGAGACACCTGGCCTCGTCGGCCAAACCTATGGCAATCGATGACCGCTGGTCCTTTGCCAGTAGACCGACCCTATCGAATTGACACACAACTGTCCCGCGCAGAATGAGTTGGTTTTCCAGGGACCGACCACAACATCAGTGACGACAATCACAACTCTCCCATACGTCGGAGAGTTATTTCCCGTAAACGGGACGAAAGGCGATTTCTTCGCCTAATAGTCGCGATGTCCCATCGGGGCTCACTACTGAGCAGCTAAGGTCCAGACCGGCCTGCGACGCGAGCTTGGTAACAGAAACAATCGCAACTCCTCTGAAGAGGGCACAACGACACAACCTTCACAACCCAAGAAGCCGAACGTCGTATATTTCCTCCTGGACAACCTCGGAATGGGCGAACTCAGTTCGTTCAATGGATGTTCTCTGCGCGGTGCCACTACTGCGCGAATTTCTTACTCTTTTTCAAATACTACGACGAGTACTCTGCTAAGGCGCGCGTTGAGGGACGCACCATCGTCTTCGGAGGCTCCTGGACGTTCAAGATTCCAAGACCGGCTCCCGCCAAGAAAATGTAGTGAGATTTCTTCGGTCGATCGCGGTCGCATTTCTAATGGTCGCCCGCGCTCTTGCTCACGCTCCAAGGGCCCAGGTTGAGCCCGACATCCGGAGGCAACTTTGGGGGCAACCTTCGAGCTGGATTTTGCATTTTGTGTTGTTTATCGGCGTGTGAGACGTGACCTCTTGATTTTCAGGCGCGCCCGAGGTGTCGATGTAAGCGTTCCTGGCTTCCGCAAGGCGCTGCTCAGGGATAGCCTCTTGCGGTCGGGTACGGCAGCGAACTCCGCTTGCGCTACGCGGCTTCGGACGGAGCTATTTGTCCACGTAGATGGCGCGTCTTCAGGGAAAAGGTCGGCTAGGTAATCGACGAAGCGACGAGCCTCTGCGGGCATATGTATGGTCGACGCGAACTGCTTCAGCTGCTCGGCACATTGCTGCAAGTTCATTGGACGTGTCGAGCTCGTTGCTCTCACGCCAAGATAGCCAAAACCCGACTTTGTAAGCACCGGGATCACAAAACCTTCGCCTGTTGCCCGATAGCGCGGCATTCTTCCTTTTCAGGCATCGTGTATACCGTTCACTCACAACATTGATGGCGAACGCGCTACCAGAATTGATTGCGAGGGCGGTGTGCCACGTTACTTCACCAAAGGCCCTTGTCGGAGCAAGCGGAAAGCCGGTCCTCCTTCTGGAATTCGACAGCTTCACGACGGAGAAATGCATGCAAATCTTCGTCTCCCAGCCATCCAGCATCTTGGATCTTAAGTCCAAAGGTCCCGTCCATGGCGAGTTGCCATTTTTGGTGGGTATGGTTCGCTCCGCTCAAGCGATCGATAGCTACGAGAACAGTTTCGCCTGAATCATCTTGAGCAACCGGGTGAGTGCGAAGCCAACGGCCGACTTCGGGCCATCTAAGGGAGAATGCGATCCACCGGCATAACTGATCCACTGAGGGGACCAACTGTCCGCGCGCCTCGCGCGCGGCGCGAAGAAAATAGTAAAAGCGGAACAGATTCACAAAGCGTTTTGTATCGCGCGGATTGTCGAAATAGCGATTGGCATGTTGGGAGATCGCGTCGCGGATGCCCTTGTCCTGGTCCGTGAAGTCCTTGATGCTTTCATTCATGCCCTGAATGATCTTCACTTCTCTCTGGAGGGTTTCCTTTTGGCCGGGCGCAAGCTTCTGTTCACTGGAGAGCTTTGCCACGACCTGCTCTGGCGACGCTACGGCGAGACTGCCGGCCTCAACAGCACGGGCCGCATTGTCCCTTACTTGCATGCTGACACTGGTGTTTACTCCTCCCTGCGAGAGAAGCGACTCGACGTATCGTGCGAGATCGTCTCGAGTCGGCGGCGGAATAACAAAGGGCAGCTGGACAAATTTGTCCATGAAGCGCCAACCAATTGAAGTGGACTTGACGTATCTCGGCAGCTTCGCAATCACGTCACTGTGGGCCGTATCCAAAGCCGCTGCCACCATCTCATCGTCGATGCCGAGAATGAACATGCACTCAGGGAATTCACCGGCAAGGAAGAGATTGATCGCTTCTACAACGGCAGCAATCTTTCCCGGCGAGCAGCGGTCCAGGTCGTCGATGAAAACAACCATAGGCAGGTGTTTCTTCGGGATGAGTTGAAAGACGCGCCTGAGGTCTTCGACGACCTCGTGAACGAAACCCAGGTTAGCTGCATAATCGGGCGCTTGAATAAAATCGCCCAAACTGATGCGCGCGGGCTGCTTTTCGGTTTCTGATCTGGCCTTCCAGAACTGCGTACACCCTGCGATAAGTTCGAGGAAGAACACGCCCACTGCGGGCCTCGGTGCGTGCCTCAGCATGGCAATACTCGCGACACCAAGCCCCGCGATATATGCCGGGAGCCAAGCCAGAAGCTTTCGAATAAAGGCCGAGAATATTTCATTACTAATCCTGCGGCGAATTTTCTCTGCATCCAGTCGTCTTAGCTGCAGTCGAAACCAGAACAGTTCACGTGCAACCGGCCCCAAGCGCTTGCCAATCTGCTGAACAATGCAATCTGCGAGACCGGCCCACACCTGGGCCGTGCTCTCGTACTTCCAGGCATTGAACCAGACGGTGACGCGCCTTTCCCCGGGCTTCTCGATCGGTGGGATTGTCGTTCGAGGCGCCTGAGATCCGCCGACTTCTTTGAATGAGCCTGACTCGGATGATGCCTTCGCTTTCGGGTGCCGAGCGGATTGTGCCGCAGGCGGGTAGGAGGCATCGTCAATCTCAGTGAGAATGTGTTTTACACTGGCGCTCCCGTACTCGTTCGAGTTGATCGCTTTGGTTTGATCGACCTCTTTGATGGCGTCCGGGTCGAGCTGCGATTGGATCATTCGCATGAGCGAGGTCTTACCCCCACCCCAGGGCGCCTGGATGCTTATGGCGAGCGGAGGGGAGGTTTCGGGGTCAGTGAGGAACCTGTAGATTGCGTAAGCGTACGGGTAGTGGCCGATCGAATCGTCGATCGTCCATCGATCGCGAGCAACGTGAGTTGAGGGGCCGACTGCAACTTGAACGGGACTCCGAGATTGGGAGGATGACGCTTCTCCATCGGCGATTTCTTGCAGCTCCGGTTGTCGATTTGCGCCGGGCTTGGCTGCCGCAGCTACGAACCCGGGTAGCGGGAACGCCTCGGTTTGAGGCAGCGCAATCACATTGCGACTGTTACCGGGTTTATTACTCTCGGAGACGAAAACAGGACACTCGTCGTCGGCTCGCATTGTCGAAAGGTTAAGGAATTGGAGAAAGGTATTTGCTGCGAATTCGCGGGCGGTGCGCTGGGTGTAGGGACCAATAAATTGTTCGGTGACCGTAGCGGGGATCGACGCATGCTCGAAAGTATCGTTTATGACGGAGCCTTGCTCGATCCACGGCGAGACCAACACCGCGGGAACGCGGACGCCGAGGCGGTCAAAGTGGAAGGGATCGGGCGTGCCGATCGTGGCGGGTTGTGCGGTGAAGCCGTCAGGCGTGCAAGCAGGCGGCGGCACATGATCGTAGATGCCGCCGTGCTGGTCATAGACGATCAGAAGAGCGGTGCTCGGCCAAAGGGTCGCATTGTTGCGGATAGAGTTATAAACGGTTGCGATGAATGCCTCGCCCGCGCGCACATCGTGGTCCGGATGCTGATCGGTGGCGATGAACGTACCGCTGCCATCGGGCGCGTCGTGATCGGTATAGTTAGGTGCGACGAAACAGTAGTCGGGTAGCTGACTATGTCCGCAAGCGTTCAAGAAATCCTCGAACGTCCCAAAAAGAGCCGGATCTTGTTTCATTAGATCGGCGAGTTCAGGGGCCGAACTCGCATCGTCAAAATTGAAGAATTTTGATGTGCGATTGTTACTGAGAAGACGCTGATAGATGCTGGGATACTGTTTGTTCGTGTAAAACACGTCGTCGCTGGCCAGGCCGAATGAAGTTCCAAAGTGCGCGAATATACGGTTGCAATTTCCGGAACCGGGTACGGACGCAAACCAGCGATTGAAGACTGCATATTGGGTGGCAAGGGTAGTGAGTACCGGTATCTTATCGGGGGTGAAGTAATTCATCACTTTTCGCGAGCTATCCGAATTTTTCCTCTGCTCGAAGTAGCTCTTCACAAACCCCTGCATGTTTGCCACACGGTTGGGACCTGTCGCACCTCCGAAGATCTGCAAGTCAACTGCGGGAAAGTGAGTATCCGGATGGGGATCGAGTTGGCCTTGATACTCGGCCGTTGGCTGTACGAGGACCGGCTGGGCCTGCTGGTCAGGATTCGACTCTGTACCGGTCAGCCCATCGATGTTGGGGTGCGTGGCCTTAAGCGATCCGAGCATGTGATCGAACGAGCGCCCGCTCATCATCACGACGACGATGTGCTTAAGGTTTTCAAGGCCTGGAGGCGAATACTCAAGGGACATTTCCAGAACTCCCGAACGAAGCCGATGCGGTGGAGCCAAATTTAGCATATCCGGGCCTCATTGGCCTCTTGTCAAGACTCGCTCGTTACTTTCGCCGAAGGGACGGGAGTGACGAAAGTGAGAGTTGGCCATAATCAACGAGCAAGCCCACCGCCTGAAAGCCGCTTTTGTTAAGCCCCTGCAAGCGCAGCACCGGCAACACTGCAGCCAGTTCCATTGGACTATGTCTAATAGACAGCGATTGCCGCAAGGGAATCGAGCCGCAACATCGGCAATTCATTTCATTCGAAACTCTTCTGGATATCGCGCCCGCTTTCACTCCAGAACCAATCACGGTATGGCGAAGCGACGACCCGGGAGGCAAGACAACATCCCACGATCGATAAAGGATAAACACGATGCCTGCAACTCCAGCCAAAACGCTGCTCAGCCGGATAATCATTCGCTGTTGATGATCGACCATCAATATCTGCAGATGCTTACCATTCGCTCCCACAACACGAGTGAGCTCATCAATCATGCTGTGGCCCTGGTCGAGGCGTCAGCGATCTTCCAAGTGCCACTGCTCACCACGACTGCGTTCAGCGAGCGTCAGGGTTTGGTCGCGACTCTGGCCGAGGCGACGAGGGCCGTCAAGCCGATCGACCGAACGACGCTCAATTAACCCATCTCAAACCAGCAACGGATATATCCCATGGCTTCTAATCGCGGAGTCGTTTTTCTCGGTCCCAACCACGTCGAAGTTCAGTCCATCGATTACCCCAAACTTGAAGACCCAACCGGAAAGAAGATCAATCACGGCGTCATCCTCAAGGTCGTCTCCACCAACATTTGCGGCTCAGATCAGCACATGGTCCGTGGCCGCACCACCGCACCCACCGGGATGGTCCTCGGCCACGAGATCACCGGCGAAGTCATCGAACTCGGCTCCGACGTCGAGTACATCAAGAAGGGCGATCTCGTCACCGTTCCCTTCAACGTCGCCTGCGGGCGCTGTCGCACCTGCCGCGACCAGGAGACCGGCGTCTGCCTCAACGTCAATCCGGGCCGCGCCGGCGGAGCCTACGGCTACGTCGACATGGGCGGCTGGGTGGGTGGCCAGGCGGAGTACGTCATGGTCCCCTACGCTGACTTCAACCTCATCCCATTTCCCGACAAAGCCCAGGCCATGGAGAAGATCAAAGACCTCACCATGCTCACCGACATTCTTCCGACCGGCTTCCACGGAGCGATCAACGCCGGCGTCGGTGTGGGCTCAACTGTCTAAGTGGCCGGAGCCGGCCCGGTCGGCATGGCCGCAGCCGCCTCCGCATACATCCTGGGCGCAGCCGTCGTCCTGATCGGCGACATGAATGGCGAGCGCCTCGCCCACGTCAAAGCAGTCGGCTATGAGCCCATCGACCTCACCAAGGACGCCTCGCTCGAAGACCAGATCGCCCAGATCGTCGGCAAGCCTGAGGTTGACGCTGCCATCGACGCGGTCGGCTTCGAGGCAAAGTCGCACGGACACAACGCTACGGAAGCGCCGGCCACCGTTCTCAATTCACTGATGTCCATCACTCGAGCGGCCGGCTCGATCGGCATTCCTGGCCTCTACGTCACCGAGGATCCCGGAGCGCACGACAGGGCGGCCCAGACCGGGAACCTGAGCTTGCGCTTTGGCCTGGGATGGGCGAAGTCGCACCGCTTCTTCACCGGCCAGACGCCTGTCCTTAAGTACAACCGCCAACTGATGCAGGCCATCCTCCATGATCGCCTTCCCATCGCCAAGATCGTCAACGCAACCGTCATCACTCTCGACGACGCGCCCCAGGGATACAAAGACTTCGACAAGGGGGTCGCGAAAAAGTTCGTCATCGATCCCCACAAGTTAGTCAGTAATGCGGCGTAGATACTCGCGCTCAACACTAGCTGCCGCGGGAAGGGGGCACCCCTTCCCGCGGTACTTTTTTGACTGAAGTCTTGGGGGCTGCTTCTAGGGTGCGGAGTTGGGTAGAGGACGAGGTTTCCAATCTAAGTTGGTCCATCGTTGAATCCACCATGGAGTAATGAATTGGAGACCGAGCTCCACTCTGTGGGTTGGACTATTTCAAGCGCTACTTCGCAATGCCCCCAAAACGGGGGTTTGACCAGCTTCGCTGTGCTGGATTCCTGGAGCGTGAACTTGGTCAAAAGCCGACTTTTCAAGCACCTGGGGAATTTCTGTTATTCGCGAGGCAACGCGTAATGGTTGAGCTTGGGATCGAGCAGGATGCGGTTGCGGCCGGCGAGTTTGGCGGCGTAGAGGGCGCGGTCGGCGCGACGCAGGGCGGTCTCGAAGGTGTCGTCGGGTTGGAGGATGGCGAGGCCGTCGCTGACGGTGGCCTTGAGGAGTTGAGGGGCTTGTGTGTCCTGATTGTCTTGAGTCTCGAGGGGAATCTCGAGGTCTTCGATGGTTTGCCGGATGCGCTCGGCGGTGGCCAAGGCGGTGTCGAGGCCGGAGTTCCAGAGCAGGGCGACGAACTCCTCGCCGCCGATGCGGGCGACCAGATCGCGCGGGCGGACGGTGGCGGCGAGGGTGAGAGCGAGAGAGCACAGGGCGAGGTCTCCGCCTTTGTGTCCATAGCGGTCGTTGAGGTTCTTGAAGTGATCGATATCGAGGGCGAGCACGGCTAGCGGAGTGGGATGGAGGCGGCTCTGTTCCATGGCTCGCAGGCTGCGCTCTTCGAGGGCACGGCGGTTGGGCAGGCCGGTGAGAGCATCGGTGCGGGCAAGCTGGTTCTGGCTGTTCCAGAGGCGGGCGGAGGTCATCCAGAAGTAGCCGAGGGGAACGCCGACGATCATGATCTGGAAGCCGATGAGCCCGATGACGGTGGTGGTGGTGGAGGAGGTTAAGTAGTGGTGCGGCGAATCCTTGAACAGCACTCCGAGGCAGCGAATGATGGCGGCCAGCGAGAAGAGTATGTATACGACGGCGACGGAGCGGCAGGGGGTGCGCACGGCGGCTTCGCGGCAGCCGAGGAGTACGAGGATCGTGAGCGCGGCGACGGCGAGAAGCGAGATGAAGACCACGAGGACGCGGGCATTCATGCTGGGCTCGACGAAGGTGTAGTAGAGCAGGCCGAGCAGTTCGCCGCTGGCGATCAGCGCTTCGAGGATTTTGGTTCTGCTGCCGCCCCGTACGAATTCGGCCAGGCAGCGATGCAGGAGCAGCATGTTCAGCAGGAGGAGCAGATTGGAGAGCACGATGGAGAAGAGCAGAGGGATATGGGTGTCGGCGAGGCGCAACAGGGTACTGAGGGTGCCGATGACGAAGGCGGTCGCCGGGAGGTAGAACTGGCGGAAGTGGGGATGTACGGCGATGGCTGCCATAACGCCGGCGAGGGCGAGCATGAAGGAGATATGAACGAACATGATGGTTCGGATATCCAAACGGATGGGCCCTCGGTTGTTGATCAACCAACTACAGTTACAAATTGGGTCAAGTGAGATTTAGTTTCGAACGCAGGGTCTTGTGGACGGCAGCAGTCCAAGAATAGTGAGGGAGATCCTCCGCAGAGGACCTCCCTCATGGGGAAGCAGCGGCGCGCCTACGGGATCAACAGGGGACGAATCGGTTGCTGCGGATCGAACAGGCCGGTCGGGCCGGTGACTCGGAGGCCGAATGCGGCCGGATCATCCGGCGGAGGCTGAAGCCGACGGTGCTCTGCTGATAGTCGTTGGCATTGTTCGGGGACGTGCACGGTGGGACCGAAGTGCATGAGGCGCATGGCGGCCATCTTGAGCGCCAATCAGTTGCGACCTGCGCCGGTTACAAATACGCGGCGGGCGGGGACGATCGCGCGTTGGGCGACGGCGACTTCGGCTTCGTTGACGATGGAGAACGGGGAGCCCAATTCCTTGAGGATTACGGTCCGGTGCGGCGTGTAGCTCTCGAGGGAAGCTCTATTCTCTGACATGACTGTGTCAGGATCGCATCGCGCGGGAGGCTGATCAAATAGGGAATTGTTATTGCTTGATAGATTCTGCCTATCGGTGTAGCGGCAGTGTCCTGTTGATTTCGAAGAGTCGAAAACAGTCACGAACCGGAACACTGTTGTCCGTGGAGGGGAACAATCATAGAAGAGCCTATAGCTCCACGGGTGTCAGGGCTTGACTACAGGCAACTCGATGTAACTGGCGTCGGCAGTGGAGTGGTAGACCTTCTGCTCCGCCTTCTGATAGTCGGCTGGCTGGGCGAAGAAGATGTTGGGAACGAAGGTCTGCGGGTTGCGATCGTAAAGAGGGAACCAGCTGGACTGCACTTGCACGAGGATGCGATGACCGGGAAGGAAGACGTGGTTCGCGTTGGGCAGGTCGAAGCGATAGGGCTCTGGCGTGTTGGCGGGGATGGGCTCGGGCTTTTCGAGGCTTTGGCGGTAGCGTCCGCGGAAGATGTCCGCCGAGATCATCAGCTGGTAGCCGCCCATCCACGGTTCGCCCGCGACTTCGTCGGGATAGAGGTCGATGAGTTTGACGACCCAGTCGGAGTCGGTGCCGGCGGTTGAGGCGATGAGGTTGGCGATGGGCTGGCCGGAGATAGTGATGGGCGCGGTGAGCGGCTCGGAGATGAACGTGGCTACGTCCGGACGGCCGGAAGCGCTGCGCTGGTCCGAGGCGAGCCAGTTGGCCCAGACGCAGCCAGCGACGTAGCACACTGGCTGGTCCGGACGCGGAAGATAGGGAACTGGATGCGCAGGGTCGGAAGGATATTCGGTGAAGGGGGTTTCGGTGGCGGAGGGTGCGGTGAAACTCAGCATTGCGTCGGCGTGCAGATAAAGACGCGTATTGGGTTGAACGACGGGCCAGGCGGGGAGATTCTGCCACTGGTTGGAGCCGGACTGGTAGGCGGTAACGGTGGCGATGGCGGGTGCTGAGGTGTCGTCCTTGAGATAGCGGGCAAGGAAGGGCGCGAGGATGTGCTGACGCCAGTAGAAGGACGGGTCGGCGGGGAAACGAAGCTGGTTGGTGCCAAGGTTGGTGCCGTCTTCGATGGCTCCGCCATGGTGCCAGGGGCCGAGGGTGATGTGGACGAGCCCATCCTTGTCGTAGGGCTTAATGGCCTTGTAGACGGCGGTTGCGCCGTAGATGTCCTCGGCGTCCCAGAGCGAATGGACGAGCAGGACAGGCACGGTGGGCGGGTGCTTGGCATACTGCGCGGCGAGAATCTTGTCGACGGCCTGCTCCTGCCAGAAGGAGTCATACGAGGGGTGCGCTACCAGCTTGCGCCAGAAGCCCATCTGATAGAGGCCGTGTCGTTTGGCGAGTTCGCCGGCCGAACCCGCGTTCATGTACGTGTCGTAGTCGTCGAAGTTGGAGGTCCACCAGTGTGCGGAGTTGTCGCGGGTGCCGTCTTGCTCGTAGATGTAGGGCTCGTTCTGTTCGCGGAAGGCGCCGTTGTGAAACCAGTCGTCTCCGCGCCAGCCGTCGACCATGGGATTCATGGGAACGGCGACTTTGAGGGCGGGGTGAGGGTTGACGAGCGCGGCGAGGGAGGTGTAGCCGTCGTAGGAGATGCCGATGATGCCGACCTTGCCGTTGGACTCGGGAAGGTTCTTGGTGAGCCAGTCTATCGTGTCGTAGGTGTCGGTGGAGTTGTCCACGGGAGTGGGGTTCAAGGGCCCGCGGAAGGGGCGGTTCATCACGTAGTCGCCTTCGGAACCGTACTTGCCGCGCACGTCCTGAAAGACGCGGATGTAGCCACCTTCGACGATGACGTCGGTGGCGTTATCGTAGCCGTAGAGGCTGGGCCCGAGGTGGTTGCTGTAGGTGTTGGTGGAAAGTGCCGAGGCGTTGTATGGAGTGCGCGTGAGAACAATGCCGGTGTTGTGCGCTCCCTTGGGGACGAGAATGACGGTGTGCAGTTTGACGCCGTCGCGCATGGGAATCATGACCTCGCGGCGCGTGTAGTCGGCGCCATACTGCGCGGTGCTTACTGAGGCGGGCGTCTCCGAGGGCATGTCGGGATATTGCGGCGAGGCCGTCTGCGCATGGAGGGCAAACGAAGCGCTGACGAGCGAGGCGACGAGGCAGAGGATCACTGGCTTCATGGAGATTCCTTTTGCAAGAAAACGGCGTTAGGGGTCTGACCGATGTCCTGGGGCAAGAGTTTTGTAAGTGTAGCGCATCGTTCGGCAACTCACAGGTGGGTTAGAGCGATGTTTCGGAAGCTCATCCCGCCATCTCTCATCTCTACAACCGTTCTTGGGTTGGGACGCGGACCGAAGAATCCGAGCAAAGAGGGGTCGACCTCCTTGAGGCGGTCGTAAATTGTGGTTTGGCAAACCCCAAATTTATATCCGATTGCCGTGAAGCTGGCCCCTTCGCGCCTAAGTCTGAGGATCTCATTCATATCCCTGGGAAGGCGGCGGGCAACCGGGTCAGGTTCGCCGGATTCCTTGAATCGCCGTTGGATAATTCCGTCGGAACCGCGGGCGAGACTGAGCGTCGCTATCTTGACACCACTTTGACACATGTCGAGAACGTGGCCGACACCTGAATAGTTTCCTCCATCGTCTGTCGTATTTCTCGTTTCGAGAACGCACGCTGATCCAAGCACTTAGACGAAAGACGCGTCACCGACGGCAACGCGACGACGCTCTTCGTGATTTGGCCATCGGCTTGCATTAGTTAAATTGCCGACCAAGAGGAAGTTCGGCTAGACGGAGCAATTGACGATGAATGAAGCTGCCTAACCCGGCAGCTTCCGTTCGACGGCGACGTCCCCCAGGATCAGGTGAACGACGTGAGAAACGATTGCACCACCCTCAAGGCCTGCGCGAGGCGGTACATGGGGATGGGATTCATAGCTGGCAGAAACGGGCAGCTATGAAGGTGCCGTTATTGGCAGGCAAATCCTGGGGGACGCAGAAGCCGTTCTGGGCGCTGCGGCTGCTGAGTCGCAGCACCCTATTCTCCTCGGTGGTCACGCTCGCGCTCGTTAGCCTCTTCAGTTCTCGTGCGCCGTCGCAGCAGTCGCCCGCGCTCCCCGCTGTGAACCTCGGGGATACCAGTTTCCTGGACGGCATCGCCGGACCCGGCTGGGTCGTCGAGCTCATCGGCCAGGGCGTCCACGACAACAAGACTCTCAGCAACACCGGCCAGCCGGAACCAGGGATCACCGATGTCAACTCCGGAGCGGCGCTGCTGCACATTGCGTGGCTGTCGCCGCACGTGCGCCTTTTTGGTGCGTGGTACGGGGTCGAGACGGTGCTAACCGGCGCCTATGTCGACACCGGCGGGCATGGCATCGGGCAGGGGCCAGGCGATGTCAGCTTCTCGCCATTCATCCTTCAATGGCCGAAACATACGCTCTTCGGCATGCCCATCTACCAGCGCGCCGACTTCGTCTTCGACGCCCCGCTCGGCCGCTACTCGCCTGACCGACCCGTCAACATTGGCAACAACGCCTGGACGCTCAATCCTTATTACGCGGTGACACTCTATCCCGCCAAGCGCATCGAGACCAGCTGGCGCGTCCACTATCTCTGGAACTCCACCAACCACTCGCCTCCCGTCGACACCGGTGACGAAAGTACGCAAGCCGGCCAGGCGATCCACTTCAACGCGACCGCGTCTTATGAGGTCGTCAAGAACGTTTACGTCGGCGCCAACGGCTATTACCTGAAGCAGATTACGGACTCCAGCGTGAACGGCATCGCGGTGCCCAATGCCCGCGAGCAGATTGGCGGAATCGGTCCCGGCGCCGTCGTGAATCGCGGCAAATGGTTCTACTTCGTCAATGCCTACCACGCGGTGGGCGCCAAGAATATGAGCGAAGGCAACAAGCTGGTGCTGCGGGTTGAGAAGGTCTGGTGAAGGTCAGCTTCACCAGACCGGCAGCTCTGCTGTAGTCATGGTCAGGCGATTGGTTCGAGGGGCGATGCGGGAGATCCGGGTTGGAGCTTCTTACCCGCGGGTCGTCTCAAAGAGGAACCAAATACGACGCTCGCCTTGATCGATCCAGTTTTCGAGGAGGCTGGCGGTGGCAACATCGCCTGCTTCATCGCATACCGTGTGGACGGCCAGCATGCGCGAGACCAGGGCCTTCTCATCCTCGCGAAGCTCGCTTAGCATATCCTGCGGAGTTACATACTCCGCATCGTTGTCGGGGATGCGCTGCAGACGAGCGATGTGTCCGATCGAACGGATCGTGGTTCCACCGATTTTGCGAACACGCTCGGCGATTTCGTCGGTCATGGCGAAGAGCTGATCGCCGTGATCATCGAGCAGCAGATGGTAATCACGGAAGTGCGGGCCGCTCATGTGCCAATGGAAGTTCTTGGTCTTGAGGTAGAGGGCAAATACATCCGCAAGCAGGGCATTGAGGGCTCCAGTGATATCGGCGACGTCCTTTGGAGTGATATCGGTTGGCACCTTCAGCGGGGCCTTTTGGAGAGCAATCCGTTCTTTCGTGGTTGACATGAATTCTCCTTGGGTTGGTGAATGTTCTGCGGGATACAAGGCCCTCAAGTGCGATGACGTGGGTTGAGATTTATCAGCAGGTAGCGGCTAGGTTCGGGTTTGGAAATGTATCTTCGTTCTCCGCGTCGCTCAGATCCAGGCAGGCGAAATCCTTCTCGATCGCCACGGAGAGCACCTGGTCATCCCCTACCGCTACGTCGGTGTAGATCCCAACATCGTTACTGCCTGCCCACTCTTTTAGTTGGACCTCCGGCACGTTGACTGTGATATTTCCTAAGCAGTATGCCACAGTTGCGGTTGGTCCAGATGAAGAACGGATGACTTCGTACGTAAGCCGGTCATTAGGATTGGCCGTGAATTGAACGTGCTCTCGAACTGCTCCGTCGCGTAGAAGTTGTTCCACGTCCGAGGGTGTCACGCGGAGCCGCAGCGAGTTTCCTTTGATTCGTAGTTTCATCGCAGACCTCCTAAGAATGATAGGGCGTTCCACCGGGCGATAGCACGCGATGTGGAGCGGAGTAGATGTTGAAAGACTCGGGGCGCAAAAATCCCACAAGGGTGATAGAAAACTCGCGCGCCACTTCGATGGCGAGGCTCGAGGGTGCGCCGATCGCAGCAACCATGGGGATGCCGCCCATGACTGCTTTCTGGAGGAGCTCAAAGCTCGCGCGTCCGGAGAGAAGCAGCAGGTGGTTGCGAAGAGGGACCGCGTCCTGAAGGAAAGCCTCACCCAGAAGCTTGTCGAGGGCATTGTGCCGGCCGACATCTTCCCGCATGGAATGCAGCTGTCCGTCCGCCGTGAAGAGCGTTGCAGCATGCAGGCCGCCCGTTTGCTTGAACGCTGCCTGCACTGGCTGAAGTTGTTGAGGAAGTGTCGCCAGAACGTCCGAGTGGATCACGAAGTTATCGTGCTGCGGCAACGGGCAAAGCGTTCTGAGAGCGAGGAGCGACGCTTTTCCGCAGACACCACAACTCGACGTGGTGTAGAAGTTTCTCTCCAGGGTAGACATGCTCACTTCGACTTCGGGTGAAAGTTCTACGCGAATCACTTGCGATCGTAGGCCTGTGGAGAGAGCTACCTGCCGGGCGTCGGCGCTGTTCGGAGACGCAGTTGTGGCAGCCGTTGGGGTGCCGATCGAGTCAATGTGTGTTGCGTCGCGCACCACGCCCTCTGTCATCAGGAAACCGGCGGCCAGTTCATCGTCATTGCCGGGCGTGCGCATGGTGATCGAGATCGACTTGACCTTGCGATCGTGGGCAGCTCCATAGACAAGTTGGATCTCAAGCGGCTCCTCTACGGCGACGGCATCCCGCACCGTGGTGGCTTCGCCGCGCTTGACTCGCAAGATCTCCGCAGTCCTCACCGAAGGATGTGTGTCGTCAGTATGGAGATCTTCCGGTTCGGAAGGTCGCTGATCGAGTTGAACTTCGGGAAGACTCATTTGGAGCCAGCTGTTGACCCGGACTTACTGCGGCCCAGGTCCGCTGGAGGCCGGGCGCCAAGGGCGCGGGGGCCAGCAGCCGTTGCAGCAATCGATTTTGGCGGCGAGACGAGGATGGGCAGGATCACGGACACAGCCATAATACCTGCTACGACGTGAAGGCCACTGACGTACGATCCGCTGATTTGACGCATGTGTGCGATGAGGAGCGGACCGAAGGCACTGGCGAAACCCCAAGCGGTTAGCATAAGGCCGTAGATCGGACCGACATTTTTAGTGCCGAAATAGTCGGCTGCAAACGCCGGCAGGGTGCCGAAGGCTCCTCCGTAGCACATAAGGATAATGAAGGCCAGGACCCCGAGAAGTGCAGCGGAAGAGATGCCTGGCAGAATCCAGAACAGGCCGATCTGAAGCAGGAACATGACCACAAATGTCCAGCGCCGGGTGATTGCGTCGGAGACCCAGGCCCAGAAGACTCGACCGAACGCGTTGCCAATGCTGGCGATGCCAACCATGCCGGCAGCGACGACGGCGCTGACCTTGGCGATCTCCTGAAACATCGGCGCCTCCTGCGAGATGATCGAGATACCGGCAGAGGTATTCAGAAACAGCAACAACCATAGTGCCCACCATTGCCACGTTTTCAGCGCGCCGCCCAGGGTGTAATCGGCCGATGCCCGCTGCGCTGACTGGGTCTTATTGGGGACCCAGCCTGCCGGCTTCCACCCGTCCGGCGGGTTCTGCATGAAGAAGCCGGTGGCCACGGTAATCACGAAATAGGCGATACCGAGATAGGCGAATGTCTGCAAGACGCCGACGCTCTGAATCAAGCGAGTCGCTACCGGCGCAGTGACAAGAGCGCCGGCGCCAAAGCCGCCAACAGCA